>NZ_JBDPGY010000007.1:0-213214 GCF_039841815.1 Ruminococcus sp. 1001136sp1
TCCTAAATAACCTCAGTTCCAGCCGACACACAGCATTTGGGCAATGTGTATTACTCCAGCGAGCCATTTCAGGCGCGTTCTTAGCGCAGATGAAATCCAGCGCTTACGAAGACTTATGCGTGAGGGCTCTCCCGAACGCATTAGTCGCAGTTAGCGATTAGTTCATCGGAGCGTTGCGCCGGCGAGTGAGTAATACACATTGTCCAAATGCGTCCGCCTTGAAGAACTTTTAATCCACTAAATAGCAATTCTCAATATACCTAATATTAGCAAATGTGCCGGATAAAAAATGTAGAAGAACCACTTAGAAAAGGTTCGATGTTTTTTTGAGCGCTTTCCGTTGTAGAGATAGATGATGCAAAGTGCTGAGAGCGGAATTCCGGCGGTGGCGCCGAGGGACTGGATAACAGCCCTGGCAGGAGTGGTCTGCTCCATGTTTTCTACAAGGTTTAACAGACCAAAGAACAGCATTGCCTTTCTGAAAACCTTCCATAAAAGTTTTTTTCGTTCAGAATTCTGGCCGCCAGCCAGATGGCTTTTCTGATCAGCATTCCGGCCGCCGGCTGGCAACATTTTCCCCTGTGCATCCCGGAGGCCACAGCTTGCGAACCAATAGGTGAAGATAGGGGCAAGAAAGGCCCAGTCGCTGTAGGCGGAGGCAAATACCAGGCCCAAGATGCAGAGTGTCTGCCGGGTTCCTGAAGGGATTTTTTCCATTGCATAGAGAATTAGGAAGCACAGGAAAAGAGTGAATAGCATGTTCATGCTTACGAAACTGATGGTTCCTTCTTCTGTAAACGCAAGACAGAAGGGGATTTCGGAAATCAGGGCAAACAGCAGAAGCCGTTTGCCGTATTTCTCTTTGGAGCGGGTGTAGCCGTAACCTTCTACCAGGAAGTAGCACATGGTGATAGCGGTAAAATACCCCACGTCCACCATCACCTCAAAAAGGAAGGTACCTGGTTCCAGGAAAACGTTTGCAATATGGTTTAATAGCATGGTAAACATGGCTACGTATTTGATCTGATCCCGGTTCATGCCTCAAAAATCCTCACCAACATATCTGCCATACCCACGGAGTATCCAGCTGCTGCAAAGATACCCTGGCATTGGCCCTCGGTAATGGTCATAAGCGGCAGCTTCCCGGAATCTACGTACATGCGGCGGGCGGTCATTTCCTTGTCCTTGCCGAAATCGTGGAAGTACACCTGAATTTCAGGGAGCAGTTCCAGACATTTCACCAGAGTAGCATTCTTTAAAGATTCTTCGCTGCGAAGGATAAATATAATCTGTTTTTGTATTTTTTCATATTTTTCTTTCAATTCCATTATTTCATTAAGAATGTGCACAGTAGGCTCACGGTCTTCTTCCAGCCAGAAGAGGATGCCTCGTTCAGCTATGCCATTCTCACATTTGGCAGCGTCTCCGCTTATTTTTCCCGTCAATTTGGACACCAGCACCTGATTTCCAGCCCGATCGGTCAGCTTGGAATCCGGAATGGAATGACGGTTGAACATTTCCTCCAGACAATACTCCCGAAGCTCCAGTTCCACCCGCTTCGTCTCATCTTTTTCAATATGAAAATCGTATCTTTTTCCCAGAATGTTTCCATTTGGCAGACGGTTTCCAGTCAGGATCCGGTAATCTCCCGGCATAATATCCAATTCCAGTTTTCCAGCTTCCCACTTGCGGTCGCTGAAATCCAGGGTAAGGTATCCTCTTCCGTCTGTCACCGCAATGGTCCAGTTCTGGAAATAATTCCAGTCCCCTTTTTCCCCGGCGAAGACTGTAAGATGGGATTCCTTCCGGCTCTCTTCCAATACTGCTACAAACCTCATTCCATCCCAATATTCAATAGCTCCATCAGCAGGATTCAGACGTGCCGGGATTCCCAGAGTTCTGGCGATTGCCACGAAAAGCACCTTGTGGGATTTCTCTCCGGCAATTCCAAGCTCCAGTGCTGCACCAGGAGTGGTGTATGCAGTCAGGCGCTCTTTGTCATTGCGGACTGAAATGTTCTCTTCGATCCAGGTCCAGATGCTCTTGGGATCTGCTTCAAAGGCATCCCTCTGCCCCTTGTCAAAATAGCCCAGGATCTTCTTTCTCCACCTGGTAAGAACCTCATTTTCCACGCGGGGATTCCATACATATGGAATGTAAATCTCATCTGGATTAAATTCGCGATAAACCGAGGCCTCCTGATAATGGCCCTCCAGCACTTCTGGAAAAGCATCCCTTCTGTCTTTCTCAGACAAAACAGCCATCATAGGCTCCACTTCCTTCATGGTATGTCCAAAAAGGCAGCGCTTCCACAGCGGCTGGAATTTCTCAATCTTACGTCGACAGTGTTCTGCCTCAGCGGCAATCCGGCGATTATTCTCTTCTTCCTGTTCTTGGGTAATATTCCAGCTTATTCTGCCGGTATCCTCCGGTGCATTCATGTCAAAATCCACCCAAAGCTCATCTTCATATTCCTCACCAAGAGTACAGGTAAAATGGTCGTCCTCTCTTGTGTCGATTACCTTTTCCCCGTAAGCACCATCATAAACAGCACAGATCAGCAGGCTTCCAAAACCGGTTTCAAAAGAAATACAGCCATTTTTGTCTGCTTCCATTATTGCAATCGGGGAAAATTCCCCATAGTTCATTACCTCAGCCCGTACTTTTGCCCCAGCTGCCGGAGTTCCATCCAGATCTTCCACTGTAATAGTGATCCACCTGGTTTTGGCATATTTACCAAGAAGATTAATGATCCGGTTCATTCCGTCTTTTCCGATCACTTCTTCATCTGGCATAGCGCGGTCATACCATCTGGAGCCGATCATCATGGCCCTGGATGCTGCATTGGTAAACCAGCTCTTGTCCAGAACAGCTTCTGGCTCGCAAGCTCCCAGATAATGCCAGTCGCCATCGCACCAGACCTCTACCCAGGCGTGGTTGTCATCACAATGGGACCATCTTGGCACATACACCGGTCTTGCAGGGATTCCGGCGCTTCGCATTACATTTACCACAAAGACGGCTTCCTCACCACAGCGGCCTACACCGCTTCTGTAAATTTCCAGTGCGGAGCCGGTACGCATGTCCGTTCCCTGGTACATCACTTCTCCCGCACACCAGTGATTGATTTCCAGTGCAGCTTCCACCATGGTCTTCCCCTGGACCTTATCCTTTATTTTTTCCCAGAAATAGGTACGGCATGGTTTGATTTCTTCATCATTTGTCCGATGAAAAAGCACGTAATTCAGGAAATAAAGCTCTGGATAATTCTTTACATAAGGGGAATTTTCCCAGAGATAGATTCCCTGCTGCACATAATCCAGATAAGTGTCAAAGGTATAGTTTCCCACATCGCTGTAGGGCATATTGCTGTACAGATATTTCATTCCGATCACAATATCAGGACTTAGTGCTTCCATTCTCTTCTTTATTTCTTCCGCTTTTCCTGGCAGTTCCCTGGAAAAATCTTCAAAGTCTTTTTCTATCCGGTCTCTGTTTTTTTCAAGAAACATCTTATAATCTCCTCATCATTTTAAGCGTGATCACAATTTCACTCTAAACGGACATGCCGCCTGTCGGCGACATCTCCATATAGGAAAGTCAGCTGTTCCACGCCTATGGCGCTCCCACTTGGCAAAAATACTTTTGGGAGCAGACTTAATAAAATCGCAGTATTTCATATATCACAAGAGATTCTATTTTATATCAAGCATATTTATAATATTTCCATATCCTGCATCTTCTGCCAGCTGCTGGATCCCATCCCTTATTTCCTCCAGGGAATAGTTGTGCGCTTCCAGAAATTCATCCCCTTTGGATGCAGCATATTCGTAGAAAAACATAGCTTCTGCCAGAGCTTCTTTGTCAGCGTAATCGATCCGGTCAAGAAGTTCGTTCTCTGCCTCGTTGATCTCGCCTCTGTCCACCATGGTTTTCATATGGTAAAGCTTGTCTCCGGAAATCTGGTATTTGGATTCTACCGGCAATTCCACCTGGACATATTTTTTCCCAAGCATGACACTGGCAAGGACACGGGCAATCTCTTTGATCATACGCATAATGTAGTCTTTTTCGTCATCAGTGAACATAAATTTTCCTCCTGGATAAATGAGAGTTCGTGGCTTTAGGGTAGCACCTTCCCAACATCAGAACTATTTCTGACTACTCTTACTGACTACGGTCACAAAAACCACAAAGGTTCCGCCCTGACACCTGTATGCGTCCTGGCAGAACCTTTTGTCATTAAGCTTATTATTTCATTTTTGATATCCTTTTGTCAATATAGGATGAAAGAAATTCAACGCTTCCCTCCACGCCAAGAGTGCTGCTGTTCAGACTCAGATCATAGACGTGCGGCTCAGACCATTTGGTCTTGCAGTGGCTGTCATGATATTTCTTTCTCTTTCTGTCTTTCTCTTTGATGAAACGCTCAGCTTCTTTATCGGTTTTTCCGTAAAGACGGGCTACACGGGCAATTTTCTGATCCATATCTCCAATAATGAAGATGGAAATCAGGCCCTCATAATCCTTCAGGATTGTCTCAGAGCAACGTCCTACGACTACAAAGGATTCTCCTTTTTCAGCCTTTTCCCGAAGAAAATTGAACTGCATCATAGCTACGTTGTCTGCCGGAGAACTGCTCATTCCTTTCACTGTACGGTAAAGAAATTTGTTGTGCTTCATCTCATCAAAGATTTCCAGTTCTTCTGGATTTACGTTATGGCTGTCTGCCACCTCGCGTAAAAGATTGTGATCGTATAAAGAAAGTCCATAGCGCTTGGCGATTCGCTCTGCAATTTCATGGCCTGCGCTTCCGAACTCTCGTCCGATGGAAATGATCACCTGTTTTTGTGTTTTCATGGTATCCTCCCTTCTAACCAGAGAAATCCGCCCTTGTTTCACGGATTTTTCCGGATAAAATGCCGTTAAAAGCGGGCAAGACCAACTGTCATTTATTCATAGCATGCCAGATCCCTGGCACTACCTTCTCTCCGATAATTGACAGTTCTGCATTTCCCTCTTATGGCATTATAAATATCTTGCATAAATCATCAGCATGGAAACGAGGACAACCAGGATCGTGGCAGGTGCCATTGCCTTGCAGTATTTTCCCCATTTGATCATGTGACCGCTCTTGGCTGCTGTTGCGATACCGACTACGTTTGCAGAAGCTCCGATCGGGGTTGCGCTTCCACCGATGTCAGTACCCATTGCAAGAGCCCATGCCAGAATGGAAATATCAATTCCCTGTGCGGCTGCCAGACTGTCAATAACCGGGATCATGGTAGCTGCAAACGGAATATTATCAATAAATGCACTTGCGACAGCAGATACCCAGATAATAATGGCGATCATTACCTTCAGGTTGCCACCGCTGACCTTGCCAATAAATCCGGCCAGGATGGTAAGGATTCCAGTCTGCTCCAGACCACCAACAACTACGAAAAGTCCTACGAAGAACAGCAGTGTCTTGTAATCAACCTTTTTCAGAAGATCCAAAGCATCTTTTCCGGAAGTGATCAGTGTCACTGCTGCGATAAATACACCGATACAGGATACGGTAAGTCCTGTCTGGGAATGTGTTACCAGAAGGACAACAGCGCAGAGGAAGATCACACAGCTGATGGTGAAGCCCTTCTTGCTTACAATTGCTTCTTCCGGATCCGGCAAAGTAGACGGATCAATTTTTCCCGCATTTTCAGTAAGCTCTTTGCGGAAAATAAAGTAGAAATAGATCACAACCAGTACCAGTGCGACCACTGCGATCAGGCCTGTGTTTGTCACGAAATCCGCAAAGGAAAATCCAAGTGATGTTCCAATGATAATGTTCGGCGGATCTCCGCACATGGTTGCAGATCCACCAAGGTTGGCGCAGAAAATCTCTGCAAGGATCATTGGTACCGGATTAAATTTCAGCAGCTGTGACAGTTCTACGGTAACCGCTGCAAGGAACAGGATTACGGTGATACTATCGATAAACATAGCAAGTACAAAGGACAGGAGCATAAATGTGATAAAGATCGGGATGATCTGGTATTTAACCAATTTCGCGATCTTCATGCATAACCAGCGGAAAAATCCGGAGTTTGCCATGCCTTCTACCATGATCATCATACCAGCGATGAACACGATAGTTTCCCAGTTGATTCCAGCAGAAGCTTCGCTTGCTTCACCTGCTGTGTGCCAGAATCCCGGTGAAAAAATACTATGTATGTTCAGTGTTTCAATAATTGCTGAGGGGCTGTGCATACAGATTCCAAATACAAGAATCAATGTAAGGAGCGCACATCCCAGCGTAACAATATGTCTTTCCCATACTTCTGTGATGATCAGAATGAACATCGCCAGGAAAATTACTACTGCAAAAATCTGTGCTATCATTTCTTTCCTCCATGACTGTCAAACCATGCCATCCAGATACCGACAGCAATGGCTGCAACAATCATTACTCCTATAAAAATATTAAGTAACATATAGTGCAATACCTCCAATCATATACGTTTGTTTACATGGAAAATAATTGCTCTCCACTGCAATGCTTTACTCATAATGAAAACAATTGCAGCAATCAGCAATATGAAACAATGGTATATGATCTTCAGTGCTTCTGTCCGTCCTGATGATGGATGTAACAGATGATAAACCGTCTGCCGTCAGCATCATTTCTGGTCAGCAGATGTTTCTTTGCTTTATAAAATACGGTATTCGCCAGCAGAACTGCCAGCATGATGAGCACCTGGGTTTCCACGCCTGACCTGTGGCGAAGGCGCTGGTCCGCCTCCAGCCTTACAGACACCTGCCGAAGTCCTGTCAATTCTTCTGCACTTGTCTGGGTGCTTCTGGAAAGCTCTGGTGAAATCAAAGAAGCTGAGGCCGGTTTCAGATCGTAAACATGCATAATGCTCTTCGCTTCCATGCCTGCAAAAAGCACACACAAAACCGCAACTGCCACACTGAAAAACAGGCAGACAAACCGGTTCGCACATTCGTTTTTTTTCACTTGGCCTCACCTCGATACCTAAAAAATTCGTTTTTATAATAGCAGATTTTATAAGGTTTTTCAACTGTTTTTGCAGAGGGCTGCAGGTCACCCTTTTCCATAATTATGTGCTGTTCTATATATTGGACACTTCTTTTTTTACAGGCAAAAATCGGACTGAAATGTATCTTTTCCAATGCATTTCAATCCGATTTATAATCACTCTCTTAATAAAATCCTGTTTAATTTTTACAGATTATTCAGCGTCTGTCTCCTCAGCTGCCTCGTCTGCTGTGTCAGCTTCTGCATCTGCGCTCTCGTCAGCATCTGCTGCTTCTGTGTCCTCAGCCTCTGCGTCATCGCTATCCTCGAATGGGATAACGGCTCCGTCATATTTCTCGTTGATGAAGTCTTTGATCTCGTCAGATTTTAATACATCTACAAGAGCTTTGATCTTGTCGCTGTTCTCGTTTCCTTCTTTTACTGCGATTACGTTTACATATGTTTTGGCAGCTTCGGAATCAGAGGTCTCATATGCAAGTGCATCTTTGGATACAGAATAACCAGCCTGAAGTGCATAGTTTCCGTTAAGGACAATGTAAGAAGTCTCTTCTGCAACACGTGCTACCTGCTCAGCTGCAAGCTCAACGATTTCTACGTTGTATGGGTTCTCCTCAATATCGTTTACAGTTGCCTCAAGGCCAGCACCGTCTTTCAGTTTGATAATTCCGTTGTCCTGGAGAAGAAGAAGTGCTCTTGCCTCGTTTGTGGTATCGTTCGGTACTGCGATTGTGTCGCCATCTGCGATATCATCAAGGCTGGATTTTGTTCCAGGATAAATTCCAAAGGGCTCGTAGTGGATTCCGCCTGCATTTACAAGGTGAGTTCCTTTTTCCTCGTTGAAGCTGTTCAGATATGGAATGTGCTGGAAGTAGTTTGCATCGAAATCGCCGCTCTCTACAACTTCGTTTGGCTGTACATAATCATCAAATACCGTTACCTCAAGGTCGTATCCCTCTTCCTCAAGGATCGGTTTTGCTGCTTCAAGGATCTCGGAATGTGGTGTCTCGGATGCTGCTACTGTAATGGTTTTGTCATCATCTGCTGCGAAAACAACGGATGTTCCAACGGTTCCAAGTACTAATGCTCCTGTGAGTGCTGCTGCGATTAATTTTTTCATAATAAAGTTCCTCCTCTTTTTTTAAAAATATATTTAGTTTCTACATTACAATCATTTTTTGATTTATTTTCTTTTATCCAGCTTGTTGGCGATCAACATACCAATAGTCTGGAAAATCTGTACCAGTACTACCAGAAGGATAACTGTCACCAGCATAATGTCTGTCTGCCAGCGGTTGTATCCGTAACGGACTGCAATGTCTCCAAGTCCGCCTCCTCCTACAGTTCCTGCCATTGCGGAGTAACCAAGGATAGTTCCTGTTACAATGGTAGCTCCTGAGATCAGGGATGTTCTTGCTTCTACCAGCATTACCCTAAATACGATCTGAAGGTTGCTTGCTCCCATGGATCTTGCAGCCTCGATAACTCCCGGGTCTACCTCATTTAAGGAAGACTCTACCATTCGTCCGATAAAAGGGATTGCCGCAATGGTAAGGGGTACGATGGTGGCTGTGGTTCCATAGCTTTTTCCTACCAGAAATCTGGTGAATGGAATGAGCAGGATCAACAGGATCAGGAATGGGATGCTTCGGAAAATATTTGCGATCACATCCAGAATCTTATATAGTACTGCATTTGGCCGCAAGCCTTCTTTGTCGGATACTTTCAGCAGGATTCCAAGGGGCATTCCAAATACATATCCGAAGAAGGTGGAAAACAGGGTCATGTATAATGTTTCCCCTACACCTGCGATTATCATATCGGTTACTTGTTTCGTCCACATAATCAGTTCGCCTCCCCTATCTCAAGTCCACGTTCTGTAAGGAATTTCTTCATCTCCGGTACATTGGTGCTGTCACTCATGAACTGGAGGATCATTTCTCCTTTGGCTACACCGCCTACGTTTTTGGTGTTTGCCTTCAGAATGTTTACAGGTTCGTGGAAGGTTAATATAAGGTTTGCGATTACTGGTTCGAATGCGGAGTTCTCAGAGAATACGATTCGAACGATTTCGCCGTCCTGGATTTCGGACTGGGTAAGCTTTTTGCTTTCTACGTCGTTTCCAGAGTCCTTGCTGATCAGTTCTTTGGCAACCTGTGATTTCGGGTGGCTGAAGATTTCTTCTACAAGGCCTTGTTCTTTTACTTCACCGTCTTTCATAATTGCCACATGAGTACAAATCTCACGGACAACTGACATCTGGTGGGTAATGATCACGATGGTGATTCCAAATTTCTGGTTGATGTCCTGCAAAAGTTCAAGTATGGAGGATGTGGTCTGGGGATCCAGGGCGCTTGTGGCTTCGTCGCAAAGTAAGATCTGCGGATCGGAGGCCAGGGCTCTGGCGATTGCCACTCTTTGTTTCTGTCCACCGGAGAGCTGTGCGGGATAGGCTTTCGCTCTGTCTGCCAGTCCTACGATTTCCAGAAGCTCCAGGGCTTTTGCTCTTGCTTCGGCTTTTTTCTTCCCCTGAATGTACAGTGGGAAGCAGACGTTTTCCAGTACGTTTTTCTGCATGAGCAGGTTGAAATGCTGGAAAATCATTCCTATTTTCTCTCGCTCTTTGCGGAGTTCTTTGGGGGAAAATTCGCTGAGGGATTTTCCGTCTATCAAAACTTTTCCTTCGGATGGTACTTCAAGAAAGTTCATACATCGTACCAGGGTACTTTTTCCTGCACCGGACATTCCGATGATTCCGTAGATATCTCCGGTTTCAATGGAGAGACTTACGTGGTTCAGGGCTTGTACGGAACCGTCTTTGGTTTCGAAGGTTTTGCTCACATCTTGGATTAATATTGAAGACATGTCTTTCCTCTTTCCTTTAAGTGGTGTTTCATCGTCGATATGGTTACTATAACACAATTGGAGTAAAAGTGTTAATTCATAAAAGTTAGGGCTAGTTATAGGGTAAAGCTATAGCTGAAGTGGACGCCAGCGGGGGAGGGATAAATCACGCTCGCCGTCGCAACGTTCTGGTGAGCTAATGACTAACTGCGACTAATGCGCTCGGGAGAGCCCTCTCGCATAAGTCTCCGTAAGTCATGGATCTCACCGCCACTAAGGGCGCTCCTTAAATGGCTCGCTTAGATTTATCCCTCCCCCACTGGCTGTGTACTGGGTGTTGGGCAGTTGAGCGCAGCGGACGTTTGGGCGGGAAGGCGCTGCGCTGTTTCCGTCCAAACTGAAAGTGGGGGGTGTAGTGGGTGGTTAGGTTCAGCTTTAGTTCCAAATGGAAGTTTATGTAAGTGTGTGGATTATCGTAATGCTTTGTCTTTGTATTTGGCAATTTCTTCCAGGTACTTCTGTCCTAACTTACTGATCGTGGTGCCTTTTCTTGCAAGGTAGCCGATGGTCATGACCTCGTCGGAGTCTAGCTTCACGGCGCAGTAGTCGGAGCCGTTTAGTTCTTCGCAGATGATTCCGGAGCAGAGGGTGTAGCCGTTGAGGCCTACCATCAGGTTCAGGAGGGTGGCGCGGTCGTTGGCTTTGATAAGGCGTTTGTATTCGTAGGTGCTCAGGACTTCTTCGGCGAAGTAGAAGGAGTTGTAGGTGCCTTGCTCGAAGGAGAGGCAGGGGTACTCGCGAAGGTCTTCCAGGGTGATCAGGTCGCGGTCGGCAAGGGGATGGCCTTTCCACATGTAGACATAGATGCTGCATTCCAGAATTGGGTGGAATTCCAAATTGAACTCGTGGAAAAGTTTCTCAAGGACTTTGTGGTTAAAGTCGTTCAGGTAAAGGATGCCGATCTCGCTTTTGAAGTCTTTTACGTCGGTGATGATGTCGTAGGTGCGGGTTTCGTGGACGGCGAATTCGTATTCGTCCATTCCGAACTGCTTCACCATTTCCACGAAAGCATTTACTGCGAAGGTGTAGTGCTGCATGGAAACACTGAATTTCTTCTTGGTATGTTCCTTGGAAACGTATTTGGATTCGATCAGCTCGTACTGCTCTACCACCTGGCGGGCGTAGCCTAAGAATTCCTCGCCTTCAGGGGTTACGGAAATTCCACGGTTGGTCCTGCGAAAAAGCTCCACTCCGATTTCCTCCTCCAGTTCACGGATTGCTGAGGACAAACTGGGCTGTGATATAAAAAGATTCCGGGCAGCTTCATTCATAGAATTGGAATTCGCCACCGTAATCGCGTAACGAAGTTGTGCCAGAGTCATATGGATTCCTCTTTTCTGTATTGTTCTATTTTACAGGTATGCACCTGTGTTTTCTTATCATAATTAATTCCGACTAACAGCAAGTTTCCCTTGTATTCTTCCAGACTGCGACAGTATTCTTTCTCCTTAATTTGCTGGATTGCACCTTCTGCGTTTTTATCCCATTTTAATTCAACTACCAATGCTGGTTTATCTAAGAAGCGCTTTCTTGGAACATAAACAATATCTGCAAAGCCTTTTCCCCCTGAGAGTTCCCGGTGTACTGTGTAAAAATTACGTGCTGCATAAAGTGCAAGCGAAATGGTATAGCTAAGCGCATTTTCGTCATTATATTGGAGATGAGATGTTTCAAAGTGCGCCTGCCTAATGCCCTCTGCGACCTGCTCTTCTCTTCCCTGCCATATGGCTTGCAATGTATCTGCTGAATTTTTTAATGCTTTAGAAACTTCACCCCAATCAGACACAGCAATAGCGCTTACATATTCGGAACGAATCTCCTCATTTGGAATAAAAACTGTTTTATCTGCATAACGATACCCCAGATAGCCCAAGTGAATCAACAGTGTAAGTACATCATCCTCTGTTCTGAAAGTTGTCATATCATTTGTAAAGCTTCTGGTGTTCACTGGTACTGTTTCTCCGGCAATCATACTTAATATATCATCCCGGAGTCCTTCAAAATTCATATCAATATAAATCTGCAATGCCTCAAAAGTCTCTGTCTGATTCCAATAATTTCCCAGTTTTCCAAGGCGCATGCAGCTCACAACCGACTTCGGGCTGTATACAGATTCTACTTCTTCAAAAGAATAACCATCATACCAGTTTTTGATCTCATTAATATCCATCTGATACTTCTGGCAAAGTGCTTCTACTTCTTTTTCTGTAAAACCTACATATTCAGCCAAGGGGCCCGGATCAATCATTGAAAATTCATCGAACATATTCAGTGCACTGTGGGTTCCGTATTTCTTTATTGGCAAAATTCCCGTCATATAGGCAAGATAAATGTATTCTTTATCCTTAAGCAGATCACGCAGAAAATCAAGGTAAATCTCCTGCGCAGCCTTATCATGTTTGAACTCCCGGAAAATACAATCCCACTCGTCAATAATAACTATAAAAGGGCACTCACTTTCTGCAAAAATATCCTGCATAGTTTCCGCCAGATCATTTTCGTCATATAATTCCACATCAGGGTACTGTTTCTTCAATTCGCGGATTACTTTGCCTTCTACTCTCTCCAACAATTCCTTCACATTTGAACTTCTGCTCAAAAATTCCTGCATGTTCAGAAAAATGGTATCGTATTTATTCAAATGTTCCTCAAAGCTTTCATCCTTGGCAATTTCCAAACCGGAAAAGAGTTCTCTGGAATCACAGCCCTTACTGTAATAAGCCGTAAGCATATCTGCTGCCATAGACTTTCCAAAACGCCTTGGTCTGCTGACACATACACAGGACTGCAGCGTATCGACAATACTATTTGTATATTTTATTAATCCTGTTTTATCCACGTAAATATCCGAATTCACCGCTCTTTTGAATTTATTATTCCCCGGATTCAGGTAGATTCCCATAAGACAGCCGTCCTTTCTGCGATTTTGCGTTACCAATAAACAATAACAATTTTCTTCTATATTAACACAGCACTGCGATTTATTCCACTGAGGATTTTTGCCAGTCTTTAATACGAAAAAAGGGTGTATGACTAAAAAAGCCAAACACCACATTTCCATAGCCCGAGAATGGTACACAGCCTGACACCTTTTTGAAAAAGCTTTCAGCCGCATCCCTCCTCTTATTCTGTATAACTATTCCCATTCTCATCCGTCCAGGTTCCGTCGCCGTTGTCAATATAACCAGTACCATTATCATCCATATAGTAATAATCTCCATTAGTTGTTTCTGTAACTGTCACACCGTTTCCATTGGCATCTTGTAATACATGCTGCTCTAACTCGGCACCAAAATAATGGGTACTGTCATTTAAGGACTGGTAGGTCTTTCCATTTTCATCTGTAAAATAAACATCGTCATCGGTGCTGTATTCCATACCGTCAGCATCTACATATTCGCAGTCATAATTTTTGTAAATTGTTCTTTCTACAGAAACTGTATTTCCATCACTATCATACAGGGTGATTGTTGTGGTGGAAAGAATATCGGATGTAGCATCTGTTGTGGCAGTTGTGGTATTACTTGTCGTACCAGCTGTGGCATTACCTGCTGTACTGGCTGTGGTATTCCCTGCCGCACCACCTGTGGTATTACCTGCTGTGCCAGCTGTGGTATTACCTGCTGTACTGGCTATGGTATTCCCTGCCGCGCCACCTGTAGTATTACCTGCTGTGCTATTTGCAGTATTACCTGCTGCACCACTTGCAGTATTACCTGCCGTACCAATGGAACTTACAGTATTTGATCCCTTCGTGGATGAAGAAGCCTTTTTATTTGAAGATACTATATTTGCAGCAGAATCAGAGGCAGAATTTCCGGTATTTTCTAAAGTTCCAGCTGAACAACCACTTAATGTCACCGCCGCCATAAGTGCTATCATTTTAACCAGTTTCATTTTCATAGTAAAATCCCCTTTCATTTTCTACTTTTGTAGAAGTTGGTTATATACTACATCTGTAGAAATTAAATGTCAATCACTTTTTCTACAATCGTAGAATTATTTAGGTTTTACTTCTGATATTCTTAATTCCAGATTACGCCCCAAAATCATTCCCACAATTTGCATGCCCCCATTATGAAACCCTCATCCAGGCAAAAACAGGAAGGATGCAACTCGCCAAGAATTGCATCCTTCCTGTTTTAAAACTATTTGTTTTACAACTATTTCTTTTACAACAAGCCTTTTATATTTCATATTCGGCAAAAAAATTTTATCACAACCAAGAATATTACTCAAACTCTTCCTCGGATTCCTCACTGCTCTCCCCGCCCATCCGCACACGGATTCCGTTGATCTCTACGTCTTCCATAGGAATCACCAGACACTTGCGGCCGTCAATGATCCTGGTCTCCACCAGTTCCACTTTATCTGGTTCAACATGGATCACTACATCCGGAGTTTTGATCTCGAATTTACGGGTATTGGTAATATTAGAGGCTACCATGGTGGCTTTTTCACCGGCTACAGCCTCATACTGGTTATCAAAAGTTTCCAGTTTCTCGTCTTCTACACCGCAGTCCTCAAAGAGACGTTTCACCTCAGACTGAGTGAGCACAACCGGGTCTGGGGAATCTTTCTGTGCTTCAATGATCTCGTTCAATTTCTCATGGATTCCAATAACGGTGTCATACTGACAGTCGTCACCAAGGGTTTCCTCAACCAGCATGTTGAAAGAATCACGCTGTCCGCCTGCAGAAAGCGGAGCAGTACAGCCAAACACTTCATCCACAAAAATATCGTGAAGCTGCTCTGCATTCTTAGAATAGTAGAGCATGCCGTGGATGTCTGTGCTTCTGTCATTAAATAACGGGAAAAGGAAGCCGTTCTCTGGCATTTCCACGATCCAGTCACGGATACGGTCCTGGATCAAATTTGCCTCCGCATTGTAGCAAAGACCTGCCTTAGACAGCTTCACTGGACAGATACTGCAAAGAAGGTGCTCATAAATCTCTTCAGAAGCATCATCCATATCGATTCCATCTGAAGTTCTTCCCGGGATATCGTACACAGCGTGTACCAGGATTATGTAGTAATTTTCCGGATAATCGTAATTTTCAATAATTTTGTCATAAAAGCTCTCGATTAAAGCGTCATCCTTCAGTTTACTGGCGCGGAGCTTCATGAGAAATTCGTGTTTGCCGCCCTCTTTTTCCTCTGCCAGTGGGAATTCCATATTCATCAGGTTCTTTCCAAGAGTACCAGAAAGGGTTTTCTTGAATATTTCAAAATATTTGAACATTTCTTCCTCCGAAAGGGAAAGGAATGCTTCTTTCAGTTCTGTTTTTTTATTCTTTTCAGCATCCACATAGCATCCACAAATTCTGGTAATGTTGCAGTTGGCTGGTGTCAGCTGTTTCTTGATTTCAGAAATTTCTTTTTTGTTCATTTATATATGTCCTCCAGTATTCCAGAAAATATGTTTTCAAAACCGATATCCCATCTCTGATATGAATTTGAGTCTGTTGCCTTGCTCTCCATTCATAAAGATTCTCTGAAAGTATTATCAGCTCTATGATTTCAGCTTTTTTATTTTAGCTTAACACTCCAGAAAATTTCAAGACTTACTTACAGAAACAATAAATCATGATTAATGGTCGTATAAAATAACTCCTTAAACTTCTCCATATCCCGTGTCTGTCCCAGCGCCCACATCATTTTCGTCACAGACGCCTCCAGCGTCATATCATAAGACTCCAGCACCGGGAACCGTTCCTTGATGACTTTTCCAACCTGGTAAACTTCCATGTCACTTCCCTCATGGGTAACCTGGGTCGCCATACACACAGGCTTGCCAGCTTCAATCCAATGCGCGATCGCATCTATAAAATTATCATTTTCGTAATGAGGCAGACCGCCTACACCGAAGGATTCAATGATCAGTCCGGAATAAGATGGAAAAAGAGCATCCAATACTTTCCCGTCAATCCCTGGAATCAGTTTGAGCAGAAAAATCTTCTGATTCATCTCATGATAAAACACCAGTGGCTTGGTGGACTGGTCTTTGTCATCAATATAAAAAATGATCTTCTGATCGTGAATGGATGCAATATCCGGATAATTAATGCTGGAAAATGCATTGTAGCTTTTGGAAAATTCCTTCTTTGCTCTGGTTCCTGCGATCACTTTTCCCCCAAACACAATGGAAATTCCATGAGCGCGGTCGTGAGAGGCAAAGCGGAGACTGTCCAGAAGATTGGAACGTGCATCTGTAATTGCCAGGTCAATAGGTTTCTGTGCACCGGTAATCACGATAGGTCTGCGGTTATTCTGGATCAGATAAGACAAAGCAGCAGCCGTATATGCCATAGTGTCCGTTCCATGGCAAAGCACAAAGCCATCATAAAATTCATATTTGGATTCGATCAGTCTGGCCAGCTTCAGCCAATGGTCTGCGCACACATTGGTACTGTCCAGGGCAAAAGGCTGAACGGTATCAATGGTGCAGAATTCCCGGGCTTCAGGAATATATTCCAACAGCTCATCTGCAGAAATCTGCGGTGCCAGCCCCTCTGCTGTATATTTGGAAGCAATGGTCCCCCCGGTTGCAATAAGAAGTATCTTTTTCATGTTGTCCCCCTGTGTAATTGTTATCCACATGTTCAATCTGCTGTACCTGCATTTTCTCAAACCTTACTTTGTAGCGAAAAGCTTTTTTTCATAAGTATTTTACTTTGTATAGACAAAGGGCCCGCCCGAATCACCCCAGGCAGGCTCTTTTATCATTTTCTCCACTTTATATAATCTCAATTCTTTCAGAAAACATTTTGCAATACATACGATATAACAAGTTTCGGTCTTTATCTCACTTTTAGTTCTCCTCAGTTGTCTCTTCTGCAGTATCCTCTGCGTTCTCCTCAGAATCAGCGCTCTCGCTGCTGTCCTCGGCCTTGCTGTCTGCACTGTTCGCTTCTGCAGTCTCGTCTGTACTGTCAGCGCTGTCTGTAGTATCAGCTTCCTCTGCGCTGTCGCTCTTTGCAGCATCTGTCTCAGCAGTATCAGCATCATCGCTCTCATCTGCTGCCTCGACATCCTCAGAAGCAGTATCCTCAGTAGCATCTGTTGTATCTGCTGCATCTTCACTTGTATCCGCTGTAGTCTCTTTAATTGTGAAACTGTGCTCATCTGTAATTGTCAAAGTAGAAAGCACCTTATCATTTACAGTAATATCAGCATCATCCAGCCATTTCTGAGTTGTCTCGGAATAGTATTCGCTGCGCTTGGTGTTCTCAAGGGACTCTTTCTTGGAAGCGGTTGCATCCTCGTCATTTACTTTGTCCATCCGAAGCACGTATACGCTGCTATCAGTCTCAACCAGCTCGCCGTAAACTTCGCCGTCCTTCAGAGTTCTCAGCGCTTCTACAACAGCGTCATCATAAGAATTGGAAATATCCTCATCATCACTGTCATTTGTGAAAATAGTTCCGGTCAGTCCGCTGTAAGTATCATCAACAGCCTTGGCTGTCTCGCCCATGTCTGCTGTCGGATCCTCTTTCATCTTATCCAGGATCTCCTGTGCCTGCTCCTTGCGGGTAGCAATATCATCATCGGTAAGGTCATCTCCACTGATGGAAATACTTACATAGCTGAAAGAAGACTGCTGTGCCTCCTCATCCGTTATGTTAACCTCAGCCTCATTGCGGATCGGATCGTAAATTCTCTGACGATAAGTCTCAAGCTCCAGAAGAGTCTTAACTTGGTCTTCGGAAACAGCAAGCTCCTTCAGAGTGTCCTCGTCATTGTCCTGCATAAACTGTGCTGCTGCATCTGCAATAGCAGTCTCATCATCAGAAGTAACCTCAACACCGTAATCAGCTGCCTTCTCCTTCATGATGTACATCAGCTCAACCTGCTCCAGGAACTGTCCTACAGCCTGCTCACCGTATGTAGTACCAGCATCCTCATCTACTACCTGGCTCCAGATATTTCCTGCACTTCCCATAAAGCTCTTATACATAGCAACCGTCTGTGCCTGTGACTCACGTGCATACAGACTTACAACACCCATAGGAATGTCTGTGCCATCTACAGTTGCAACAGTCTTCTCTCCATCTATAGACTTACTTCCACATCCGGAAAGCATTCCAATTGCCATTACGCCACTTAATGCCACTACGGTTGTGTTCTTCACGATTTTCTTCATATTGATCACCAATTACCCTTTCACTGATGTGCCGCTTAGTCACCACGCACAGCCAGCATGATTTCCCAATGCGGACACGCTAATAAGAGTATAAAACTTTTTTCCCATGAGGGCAAGTAGAAAGGGGAAAATCTGATAGAATTCACACAATTTTCGCGAATTTCCATCGGATCTTTCCCACCCAGAGACTACTTTAAATCAAAATATCCGAAAGCATTCAACAGCCCAGCCGTCTACTACTTTTCGCTCTTTCCTTCCTCTTCCACCAATTCCATCAGTTCCTTTGCAAACACCGTCAGCGCCTGCACAATATCCCCCACTGGTGCAAACAGGAACTTCGGCTCTTTATCCGGTTTAAACTGCAGCTGTCTGCGGTACTTGGCAACCAGCGGCGGAATTCCTTCCGGGTTCAGATGTGCATTTTCGTAAAGGGTGATCCTGATCTCACGCTGCATCTGCTTGATTTCCGTAATGTAGCCCTGATGTGCCAGTGCTTTCAGTCTTGCAATAGCTAGCAGATTCAGCACTGCTTTCGGCGGCTCCCCAAACCGGTCGATCAGTTCTTCCAGCATATCATCATACTCCTGCTGGGACTCAATCCCTGCAATGCGCTTATAAATATCCAGCTTCTGGAATTCATTGCTGATGTAGGTGTCCGGAATAAAAGCATCCATATTCAGATCAATGGTAGTCTCGAAGTCTTCCATAGTATGAATACCCTTTGCCTCTTTGACCGCCTCGCTAAGCATTTTACAGTAAAGATCATAGCCCACTGCGTTCATATGCCCATGCTGCTGTGCTCCCAGCAGATTTCCCGCGCCACGAAGCTCCAGGTCACGCATGGCGATCTTGAATCCACTTCCCAAATCTGTAAACTCACGGATAGCAGAAAGTCGTTTTTCCGCCACCTCCCGAAGCATGGTGTTCCTTCGGTACATCAGAAACGCATACGCCGTCCTGTTGGAACGTCCGATCCTGCCTCGCAGCTGATAAAGCTGGGAAAGTCCGTACTTGTCAGAATCATGGATGATCATGGTATTCACATTGGAAATATCCAGTCCTGTCTCGATAATAGTAGTGGAAACCAGCACATCAATGTCCCCATTGATAAAATCGTACATAACCCGTTCCAGTTCTCTCTCGCTCATCTGTCCATGGGCAAAATCCACTCTTGCGTCCGGCACCAGTTTGGAAATCCGCAGGGCAACCTCATCAATATCTGTAACCCGGTTATAAACATAATAAACCTGGCCGCCTCTTCGCAGCTCTCTTCCGATAGCTTCCCTGACAGTCTCCTCATCATACTCCATTACATAAGTCTGGATCGGCATACGATCCATAGGCGGCTCCTCCAGCACACTCATGTCACGGATTCCGATCATACTCATATGAAGGGTTCGTGGAATGGGAGTCGCAGTCAGAGTCAGAACATCAATATCCTTTTTCAGCTGCTTGATTTTCTCCTTGTGGGTAACACCGAAACGCTGTTCCTCGTCAACGATCAGAAGCCCCAGATTCTTATACTCCACATCCTTAGAAAGAACTCTGTGAGTACCGATCACAACGTCTACCTGTCCTTTTTTCAGATCCTGCAAAGTCTTTTTCTGCTGGGCAGGTGTACGGAATCGGCAAAGCAGATCCACGCGCACCGGAAACTCCTTCATTCTCTGGACAAAGGTGTTGTACACCTGCTGCGCCAGAATGGTAGTTGGTGCAAGGTAAACAACCTGCCGGCTCTCTTGCACCTCTTTAAACGCTGCGCGAAGAGCAACCTCCGTCTTACCATATCCAACATCTCCGCACACCAGACGATCCATGATCTTGGTGCTCTCCATATCCCGCTTGGTATCCTCAATGGCGTTCAGCTGATCCTCTGTCTCCTCATATGGGAACATTTCCTCAAATTCCTTTTGCCACACTGTATCCGGGCCGCACACATAACCTTCTTTTTCCTGACGCACAGCGTAAAGCTCCACCAGCTCTTTGGCGATATTTTTGACAGCGCCCTTTACCTTGGACTTCGTGCGATTCCACTCCTGGGTTCCCAGCTTGTTTAGCTTCGGCGCCTTGGCTGTATCTGCGCCAGAATATTTCTGCAGCGCATCCAGCTGCGTCGCCAGAATATACAGATTGCTTCCGTCACGGTATTCAATCTTGATATAGTCTTTTAAGACCTTATCTACTTCAACTTTCTCAATTCCACGGTAAATTCCCAGTCCATGCTTTTCATGAACCACATAATCCCCGATAGACAGCTCTGCAAAATCCTGGATCCGCTTGCCGTTGTAGACTTTTTTCTTTTTCTTTTTTTTCTGCTCCTGTCCGAAAATATCAGACTCTGTGATCACCGCAAATTTGATCAACGGATACTCAAAGCCTTTCCGGGCGTGTCCATAGAGGACCATAATTTCCCCTGGATTGATCACGCGGTCATAATCAGAACCGTAAAAAGCATTCAGCTCATGCTCCTGCAGATCCTTCGCCAGACGCTCCGCCCTTGTCCTGGAACCGGAAAGCAAGGCAATCTGGTAGCCTTTTTTCTTATACTTTTTCAGATCCTCCACCAGAAGCTCAAAGCTGCTGTTATAAGAAGTTACACTCTGCACCGTCAGATTGTATTTCTCCGAGGCAAAATTCCACTCCACGCCTCTTGGCTCCAATGCCGACAACGACACTGCACGAAGTTTATTCAGTTCTTTCTGAACCTTGGAAAATTCACAAAGCCACTGAACCGGAAGGTTCTTTTCCCCTTTTTCTTCGCGATGTGTGCGGCTGGCGGCATACTCTTCCTCCACGCCCAGTCCGTTTTCCAGAATACGGTTGGGTTCATCCAGAAACAGAAGCATTTTTTCTTTGGGAAAATAATCCACAAAAGATACCATCTTTTTGCCGTCATTCCACTCCACAGCTGGATAAATGGCAATCTCATCCAGATTTTCCAGAGAGCGCTGACTCTCTGCGTCAAAGCTTCGGATAGAATCCACTTCATCTCCCCACAGCTCAATTCTCCATGGATTCTCTTCTGTAAGGGAATAAATATCTACTATACCACCACGCACAGAAAACTGTCCCGGCATTTCCACCTGTCCTACGCGTTCATATCCAAGCTGCACAAGGGTATTTTTCAGCACATCCATGTTGATCACGCTGTCAGAATAGAAATGAAGCACCTTTTTCCCAATTTCTTCCAGAGGCATCAAATAATCCATACAGCCGTCAATGCTGGTAACCACCGTCAGTTCTTTCTGCTCCAGAAGTGCCTTTATCACACACATTCTCTGGCGGATCAACAGATTTCCCTGAATATCTGCCTGGAAAAAGAGAAGATCCTTCGCCGGGTAAAACATGGTATTTTTGTCATAAAAGCGCAAGTCCTCGAAGATTTCCTTAGCCTGGCGCTCATCTCCTGCGATCACAAGGCGCATAGGTGTTTTGCCGGAAAGCCCATGGATCAGATGTGCCTTCTGGGATTCCAGGCAGCCTGTGATCTGCACAATGCCCTGATTTTTCTCAAGGCTTTTCTCTATTTCTTCAAATTCTGCCATCCCCTTCAGGGGCTGGGTAAATGAAAGCATGGCTTTCCTCCTTTTCTCAAAAGCCGCACCTCAGGGCCCACCCAAAACATGAAACCATTCCTGCAAGCTATCTGCACGTCATAATTTTCACAAAGCTTTTGGGGGACGCTCCAGGGGCAAAAGAAGCCCAGCTTGTTGCTGGACTTCCTTTGTTACTCAGTAACCCTCTTTCGGTTGTATTCATTCATCGCCGCATCCGGACCATCTGTTATGATTTTTTCTACAGCGTCTGCTGCAAACTCAATTGCTTCATCCACGAGCTTGCGGTCCCCGGATGAAAAACGGCCAAGCACATGGTCTGCCAGATCCCATCCTTTTGGTTTGGCTCCTACACCAATTTTTACACGCATGAATTTCTGTGTGCCAAGTCTGCCAATAATGTCCTTCAGACCATTATGGCCGCCTGCACTGCCCTGCTTCCGGATACGAAGCTGTCCCGGCTCCAGATCAATATCGTCCTGAATAATGATCAACTCACTCTCCGGATCGATTTTGAAATAAGCAGCCATCTCCTGTACCGGACCACCGCTTAAATTCATAAAGGACAAAGGTTTCATAAAGATTACCTTCTCTCCTCCGATGAATCCGGAACCGTACATAGCATTAAATTTTACGCCGCCCTGCGGAATCTTATGACGTTCCACAAGCACATCGATCGTATCAAAACCCATATTGTGGCGGGTCGCCTCATACTGCTTCCCGGGGTTTCCCAGTCCAACAACTAAATACATAATCTTATTTTCCTTATTCTACTACGAAAGTCCTCCACAGCAATTCCAAAGCTCTGGTCAGCCACAGCCCCGTAATCACTGCCGCAACCGGCTTAACCAATAGCATAAAACAGATGACTTTCATTTATTATCGAATGATATGAGTGTCAAAAGGTCTTTTGACACTCATTTGATACCCGGATTGCTACGCAGCTACGCTGCTCCCGCAATCCTCCAAATATTCGAAATCCGCTGATTTACTGCGTAAATCGCTACTTTCTCATATTTGGCGTGTCCCAAGTTCAAAAGCCTTATCGTGCAAGCACGAACAGCTTTTTGACCTTTTGACACTGGTATCATCAAATTAGTTGAAATAAACCATCTCATCAGCCAGAGGTTCGCACGGGGTCACATTCTCTGCATAAAGAACAATTCCCTCGCCCTGGTACTCAGAACGGTTTTCAAAGGCAACCTTGGCAGTCACCTCAACCCACTCGCCGGGCTTCAGCTTCGGTGCATATGCACTTTTACAGATATATCCCAGGAATGAAGTATCATCTGCACAGCAGGTCATGGCAGTACGTCCCGGAATGAAGAACTTGCTGCCCATACCTCTCGGACGTCTTGCACGAGCCTTAAAGCGAAGAGTTTTTCCCACATAGCGATCCGGATGATCCATAGCATCTACAAACCAGATTCCGTAATCTTCAGGCGGAATATCTACAATCTCTGCATCCAGGTCAAATGGCATCTGATCTGCGAAAATATCCGTCATCTCGCCTTCTTCGTCCTCAAAAATAACCTCTGCACTTGGGTTTACAACCTTAATGCTTCTGCGGAAGTTTGCAAGAGGATATTCTTTCTTGCTGCGGTTAAACACAACCATATCCGCATTACGAACCATATCCATAAAAATGGATTTCATATTCTGCATATATACCTGGAATGTGCTTGCATCTACACAGGTAATGTGCTGTTCAATTCCCCAGCCTGCCGGGAGCTTCATCTCCTCAAATTTGCTTACCAGCCACATTCCATTATATTCCATAACCACACGCTCCGGCTGATGGATAATATCCAGTGCCTGAAGGCGCTCCGGTGTAAAATCTTCTTCTTTCTCAATAACCTCAACTACAACATTATCTTTTGCAAGAGCCTCTTCATCGTACTCTTCCTCTCCCTCTTCGCAGAGAATGAGAAGTGTCTTTCCCTCTGTACGGAAGTAATCCTGCTGGAGGGTAAAGCTAAGGAAAGAGGTCTTGCCGCTTTCCAGGAAGCCGGTTATGAGATAAATCGGTACTGTAATTTCATCCATTTACAGAAACCTCCCTGTATTTTTCTTAATTAAAAGCAGTACGTTCGCATATATCGCTTATAAACAGCAACAAATAAGCTTACCAAAAGTCTTTTATCCCGTTTATATGTCAATCATTAAGCTACGCCGAACAGCTTGACCAGTTTCTCTTCATTTAACTTGGAACCAATTACGCAAAGACGTCCGGTGTACTCCGGTGAACCTTCACGGATCTCAGTTTCTTCTGGAACCATATCGAAGTAGATCCATGTTCCGTCCTCTGCCGGAAGCATTCCCTTAGCACGAAGGATCACGCCATACTCTTCAGAAGCGGAAAGGCTCTCCAGCATTTTCTCAAGCCCTTCTCTTGTAAACTTCTTAATAGTCTCACGTCCCCAGCTGGTAAATACTTCGTCTGCGTGATGATGGTGATGATCATGATGATGTCCGCAGCCACATTCGTCATCATGGTCGTGATGATGATGCTCATGATCGTGGTCATGTCCGCAGCCACACTCGTCATGGTCGTGATGATGATGCTCATGATCGTGGTCATGTCCGCAGCTGCACTCCTCATCATGGTCGTGATGATGATGCTCATGATCGTGGTCATGTCCGCAGTTGCACTCCTCATCATGGTCGTGATGATGATGCTCGTGATCGTGGTCATGTCCACAGTCACACTCGTCGTCATGATCGTGATGGTGATGATGCTCATGCTCCTCTTTCAGCAGCTCATCCGCCAGAGATACCGGATGCTCCATAACCTCCAGGATTTTCTTTCCATCCAGCTTCTCAATCGGAGTGGTAATAATAGCTGCCTTCTCATTGATAGAACGAAGAAGCTCCATAGACTCCATTGCTTTCTTCTCGTCTACAATATCGGTACGGCTCATGATAATCGCGCCTGCATACTGAACCTGATTGTCAAAGAACTCGCCGAAGTTTCTCATATACATTTTGCATTTCTTGGCATCAACAACTGTAGTGTAGCTGTTCAGCTGAATATCAACATCCTCTTCCACACCCTGTACAGCCTTGATAACGTCGGAAAGCTTACCAACACCTGATGGCTCGATCAGGATACGGTCCGGATGATACTTCTCTACAACTTCCTTCAGGGAAGCACCAAAATCTCCAACCAGAGAACAGCAGATACATCCGGAGTTCATCTCACGGATCTCGATTCCGGCATCTTTCAGGAATCCCCCGTCAATACCAATCTCACCGAACTCATTCTCGATCAAAACTACCTGCTCACCTTCAAATGCTTCTTTCAGCAGTTTCTTAATAAGAGTTGTCTTACCAGCTCCAAGGAAACCGGAGATAATGTCAATCTTTACCATTTTGTATTCCCCTTTCTATTATGCCAGAAAAAGGGGACATGACCAAGTCACATCCCCTAATATATTTATCCCAATTTCACAGTTTTATGCAAATCAGCCGTTGATCATGAAGTGCATAAGCTTATCAATGTCTTCTTTCTCATATGCAACGATCTCAAGCTCCGGAATCTCACCGTTAGAGAAGATGTTTGCAAGAGATACATACTGTGATAATTTAGATTTCAGGTTCAGTCTGTCACCTTCGCCAGTTACAAGCTCTACTTTACCAGCGCAGCTGTCTACTACATCAAAAAATTTCTGAATGTCTTTAATATTAGATACCTTCATGTCAATATTCTCCTTTCAACATGTACAACTTTTTCCATTTCTTTTTGTTCGGGCTCATTATATCTCAACTTTTTCCAAATAGCAACAGGTTTTTCACCTTCTGGGAAAAAATCCCCAACAGTCACAAACAAAACCCGAATTTGCCCCATTCTTTGGGTATTTTTAATACTAAATTATCACAGCAATCTGAAAATTGTCTGTGAGAATTGTTCCTTGCGGAATTTGGCAGCTTCTAATACTGGAACACAGCAACCCCGTAAGCTGGCAGCGGATAAGCAAAGGAGAACGGACGATTGTCACAATCCTGCTTTTCTGCCTTAAATACCTTCTTCGCAGTCTGTCCGTTTTCATCCAGAACCAGTGTGTATTGTTTCTTCTTCGGCACACCAACACGGTAATCCGGACGTTCTACAGGAGTGAAATTGCATACTACCAGAAGGTTATTTCTTTTTGTAGGGGATTTCCTTACGAAGCTGTAAATACTTCTGTCCCCGTCATCTGCATTGATCCACTCAAAGCCAGACGGATCCGTATCCGTTCCATAGAGCGCAGGATATTTGCGATACATCTTCAGCAATGTCTGCACAAAATCCTTCAAATCCCGATGCTTCTCTTCCCCAAGAAGGAACCAGTCAAGTTCTCTCTCCTCGCTCCACTCTCGAAGTTGACCGAATTCCTGCCCCATAAACAAAAGCTTCTTGCCCGGATGGCAGAACATAAATGTATAAGCAGCCTTCAGATTCTTAAACTTATCATCTAGCTCACCTGGCATTTTCTCCAGCATAGACTTCTTCAGATGAACCACCTCATCATGGGAGATTACCAACACATATTTCTCACTGTAAGCATATGTCATGGAGAAAGTCATCTTATTATGGTTAAACTTACGGAAATAGGGGTCCAGCTTCATATATTCCAGGAAGTCATTCATCCAGCCCATGTTCCATTTCAGGGAAAATCCAAGGCCGTCATCCTCTGCCTTACCTGTAACCTTCGGCCATGCGGTAGACTCCTCTGCAATCATCACAGTACCATGGTTTCTTCCAAGAACCACTGTATTCAGATGCTTAAAAAACTCAATTGCTTCCAGATTCTGATTTCCGCCATATTTATTGGCTACCCACTGACCATCATTCTTTCCATAATCCAGATACAGCATGGATGCAACGGCATCCACACGAAGACCGTCCACATGACACTCCTCGATCCAGAACAGGGCATTTGCGATCAGGAAGTTCTTTACCTCCGGTCTGCCATAATTGTAGATCTTGGTTCCCCAGTCCGGATGCTCTCCCTGTCTGGGATCTGCATGCTCATAAACTGCAGTTCCGTCAAAATTCGCCAGTCCATGGGCATCCTTGGGAAAATGTGCCGGCACCCAGTCCAGAATAACCCCGATTTTCTGTCTGTGAAGATAATCTACCAGATATTTGAAATCCTGGGGTGTTCCATAGCGGGAAGTAGGCGCATAATAACCGGTGACCTGATATCCCCAGGAACCGTCAAAGGGATGCTCTGCAATCCCCATCAGCTCCACATGTGTATAGCCCATATCCTTCACATACTGGGCAAGCTTCACCGCCAGTTCCCTGTAATTGAAAAAGCCTTTCTCATTCTCCTCTGTAGCCGGATGCTTCATCCAGGAGCCAGGATGTACCTCATAGATCGCCATGGCATCCTTAGTCTCGTCAAATTTCTGACGATTCTTCATCCAGGTGGTATCTTTCCATTTGTAATCCCCGATATCCGTGATTCTGGATGCCGTTCCCGGTCTTAATTCTGCCTCATTTGCATAAGGGTCAGCTTTATAAATATGCTCCCCGTTCATTCCTACAATAAAAAACTTATACAGCTGTCCAATCTTCGCTCCAGGGACAAATGTCTCAAATACACCGATCGGACCTGCCTTTTTCATTGGAGCAGCCTGTTCATTCCAGTCATTAAACTCTCCAATTACAGAAACAGCTTGCGCATTAGGTGCCCATACTGCAAAATAAACACCTTCTTTTTTCCCTTGTTTCACAGGATGTGCGCCAAGCTTTCTGTAAACATCATAATGGGTTCCCTGACCAAAGAGATACTGGTCAAGCTCTGTAAACTGTAATTTCTCTCCCATCAGAAAGTTACCTCCCTAAACTTTCAAATTCTTATGCACATTATAGCATACTCTTTTCCTCCATGCCACCAAAAACTTGTCTATTATTCATAAAAAATCTACATCAAAATTCATTTTTACTGTAAAAAAATACGCCTGTACTTTGACATTTTTCTCATAAGTACAAGCGTATACTATCATTCACACTATACAGCATCTGCGATTTCCGGAAGTCCCGAAGCTTAACACATATGCCAGACAGGCTCTAGAGCCTCTTATTTTCTCCGTTATTCGCCTGAGTCGCTGCTAAAATCCCCTTCGCTATTCTCACTGCCGTCTGTGTATCCGTCACTTTCACTGCCGTCTGTGTATCCGTCACTTTCACTGCCGTCGCTTCCATCACCGGAACCATCACTGAAGTCGCTCTCATCTCCATTACTGCTGTCATCTGAACTGCCATCAGAAGTTCCATCTGTGGAAGAGTCCTCAGAAGAGCCATTTCCATTATATCCAGGCACATAACCTGCATCAAGGGCGCTCTGCCAGAACTCTGCATATTTTGCTGGCTGAAGGGTAACATTCTTCGCCGCTGCCATCTCACTTACCGTTACCAGTTTATATCCCTGTGCAATAAGATCTGGAATCAGTCTGAGTGCCGCATCAACTGAAGGACCATGAATATCATGCATCAGAATAACGGCTCCGTCTCCCAGATTGCTGTCATTCATAATGCCATTGTAATCCAGATCTGCATCCAGATATTTCCAGTCCAGACTGTCAATAGACCACAAAATAAAAGGTTTCCCAACTGCCGAAATAATTTCATCATTGCAGTCTCCATAAGGCGGACGAATTACCGTGGACTCCTGTCCACAGGCATCGATCAATGCCTGATCGGTATCGCCGAATTCCTTTATAACATCATCAATACTCAGATTCAGCATATCCTGATGATCCCAGGAATGGTTTCCGATCTCACAGCCAAGTTCCACCATTCTCTTCACTTCGTCCGGATACTGTCCAACCAGCTGTCCCAACATAAAGAAGGTAGCATGTGCATTGTTCTCCTCCAGACAGTCCAGAAGCTTGTCTGTATACTGTCCCGGACCATCATCAAAGGTAAGTGCGATCAAAGGGCGTTTCTTCTCAGCATTGTAAGAACCATCCTCATTAAAATAATAATCGTTTACCCCCTTGGTCACCCAGCCGGTCTGCATGTATCCATTGGAATCAAATGCATATTTCACTCCGTCAATCTCTGCAAAACCATTGGTATAATATGTACCATCTGCATTCTGATACCAGCGTCCGCTGGAATCCTCATGCCAGCCTGGAGTCAGTGAAGAAACCTTGGTCACATCGCTCTGTCCTTTCAGAGGCTGTCTCAGAGCATCTGTAGAATTGGAATCCGCATTCGAAGCAGCTCCGTCACCTGCATCCGCCTGCACGCTCTGTGATTTTCCAGTACTCTTTCCTCCCACACGACTTACGATTGGAAAAATCACTCCTCTTATTACAAAAATCACAGCCAGCACCATTGCCACAACATAGGTAACCAGCTTAATGATCTTCCTTCGTCTTATCTGGCGCTGTTTCCTGCGCATTCTTTCGCGCAAAACCCTTCTATCCATTCATATTCCCTCTTTATCTCTCGTTACATAGTGGAAAAAATTTTCCGCAAAAAAGTTCTGTCATAGCACTTCTCTCAGCTCCAGATCATCTGTTACAAGAAGAATATCCGCTTTCTTTCCAACAGAAAGGGAACCAACTTCATCATAAATACCAATACTCTTTGCCGGATTTCGTGTTGCTGCAAAAATCGCTTCTTCAAGGGGAACACCAAAAGAAACAGCCTTGCGCATACAATCATACAGGTTCGTAGCAGAACCGGCAATCGTACCGTCCTTCAAAGTTGCCTTACAGTCCTTCATCGTTACTTCCTGTCCACCCAGCTGGTAGGTTCCGTTCTCCATTCCAGTAGCCATCATAGAGTCACTGATCAGTACAATCCTCTCTGGTCCAAACATCTTAAATGTAGCGCGGATCACAGCGGGATGAATGTGAATGCCATCACAGATCATCTCTGCCATACACTGCCCATCATCACAGGCAGCTCCGATCAGTCCTGGTTCTCTGTGCGCCAGTGGCTGCATGGCATTATAAAGATGTGTCACATGGTGTGCACCTCTTCTCATGGCCTCCGCTGCTGTATCGTAATCAGCTGCTGTATGACCAAGGGAAATGCACACCTCATTATGTACCTCATCAATGAATTCCATAGCACCATCCACATTCGGTGCCAGAGTTACCAGCTTCACCATATTTCCGGAATATTCATTCAGTTCACGGAAAAATCCGGCATCTGGTTTGCGGATATAGCCCTCCACATGGGCGCCTTTTTTCTTCGCATCCAGAAATGGGCCTTCCATATTGATTCCCCGGACAGCAGCTCCGTCTTTCATTTCTCCCACAGTCTTAATAGTAGCAAAAATTTCCTTCAGTTCTTCTGCCGGCAATGTCATGGAAGTAGGACAATAGGAAGTAATTCCGTGACTCTTTTCGTATTTCAGAATAATCTTAAGTCCTTCCGGATCAGCATCAGAAAAATCATGTCCAAATGCACCGTGACTGTGAATATCCACCAGCCCCGGAAGCACCCTGAGCCCAGCCGCGTCTACAATCGTCTTGTCCGTAACCTCATCCTCTGAAGCCACGATTCTATGATTCTCCACATACAGATCCTGTAATCTGAAGCTTCCATCCTCCTGAAAAACTTCTCCATTTTTAATAATCATAACTCCATTCCCTCCTGAGATTCATTGGCTGCTGTTTCTGTTATAAGCGGCAACCGTCAATTCTCCGTACTGTCATCCTGTGTATCTGTTGAAGCATCCGCTGCTGTGCCTGTATCTGCGGTTGCACCAGCTTCCTGCTCTTCTGCTGTATCCCCGCCATCAGTGCTCTGTCCGTCAGTCGTACTGCCATCTGCATGATCTGCTGCTTCTGTTCCCTCAGCAGCCTGTGTATCCTCACCTTCAGCAGATGTATCCGCTGCTGTCTGATCATAATTAGCATTTGCAATAATGAAATCCTGAACTCTCATAAGTCCGATACTCTCATCCACTGCAACCTGACCGTAAGTATCGATAAGAACTGCAAGATCGCCAGAAGCATACTGCTCTACCAGCTGATTCTGGATTGCAAGACTTTCCTCATCCTCCAGAGTCATTCCCTCTGCGTCCATGATTCCCTGAATAAGCAGATTCTGTTTTACCTTGGCCTGGGCATACTGCTGGCACTGGGCTTCGAAATCATCCATGGAAACGCCCTGAGACTCTACAAATTCTTCAAGCTCCATATTTCCCTGCTTCGCGTATGCTTCTGCCTGTTTCTTAAATGTCTTCACTGCCTCTTCTACGTCTTTCTCTGGATATTCCACAACCTCAGAATTGGTGTAAACAGTATTCCATGCAGTGCTGCGCAGACTGCTGTCGGCCTGATCCTGTGCTTCCTGCTCCAGCTGTGCGCGAACAGAAGCCTTATATTCATCAATTGTCTTGTAATCGGTATTCGCTGCAACCCAATCATCGGTCAGTTCCGGTGGTCTCTTAAAGCTCTGCACGGTAATCTGGAATACTGCATCCTGTCCAGCCAGTTCACTGTTGCGGTAGCTCTCCGGGAAGGTTACCGATACGTCTTTCGTCTCACCCTTCTTCATTCCCACGATTCCTTCTTCAAATCCGGGAATCATTGTGCCGCTTCCGATCACAAGGTCATAATTATTACCAGTTCCACCTTCAAAAGCTTCCCCGTCTTTTGTACCTACGAAATTAATAGTAGCGGTATCACCATTCTGGATGACAGCGTTCTCATCTGTCACTTCCACTGAATTATCTTTCAAATTCTCTGCGATACGATTCTCAATATCCTCATCTGTCACTTCTGGTACAGAATTATCAAGAGTTATCCCCTTATAGTCTGCAATTGTAACGTATTTCTCCACATTATCCACTGAAACCAGGCGTGTCGCACCGGTAGAATCTGTATAAGGTTCCTGTACCTCTTCTTCCTCTGCCGAATCCTCTGCCTGCTGCTCTGTGGCAGTGCTCTCACTCTCTGTACTGGTAGTTTCTTTATCACTTCCGCAGCCATTTACAGCAAGTGCCATACACATTACTAACGCTGCCAAATATAGTTTTCTTTTCATTTCATACTCCCTTCAGTTACTCTTTTATAAAATTATCACATTTTCTATTAAAAAGGAAGCCCACTGAGGCAATCATTTTTATTTTATCTCCGCCGCGTTACTGTTCACTGGTAACGTTCCGCGAGGTGTTTTATGTGAACAAAGTTCACATAAAACCCGAGAATCTCAGCGCAAAATCATGCGAATCCATGCCCTCTTTGCAGCTGGTCTTATCAGCCCCCATTCATAGGCGGTACAGGAGTGGGTCTGGATGGGTCAAATACCTGGCTTACGTCAAACAGATCTGCCAGCATGTCCGGATTGTAATACATTCGGTATCCATCCACGTTTCTTCTTCCCATCCGGAAATATTCATCTGTCATCTGTACAAAATATTGATTAGAATCCACGTTGCAATAATAATCATATCCCTGGGATTTCAGATATTCAAATTTCTCATTGCCAGTATACTCTCCGCCGTTATTAATATCTGCTCCGAAAGCAAAGATAATAATATCTGTTCCGCCAATAAGAGGGTCAATGTTCTCTTTGAAATTCTGTGTATCTGTTTCAAGGCGTTCCATGGAAACTGTGGACATGTTTTTATGTCCCCATGTATGGCTGGCAAAAGTCCAGCCCTCCGCCTTCATAGCATCTGCAACCTTTTTCGCTTCTGCCCGCTCTATATCCAGATCAAAATCAGGATGCGCGTCAAGCCACGCCTTTTTATCATCATTCAGATCATCTGGTCTTGTCTGATAGCTGATATCTGTGCGGTAACCCAGGATTCCATTATAGCCTGTAAGCGCTACAATTCCCTTATGTCCATGATATGCAAAATCAGGATGTTCCTCCACAAACCGGTCGATCAGCGGTACAACATCATAGTCACCTACAACTGTGCTTCCATCATCCTGTACATATTCGTTGCGAACCTTCCCCTCTTCGTCTATAACAAGCTTAGTGGCAATTCCATCTCCATCCTGGGAATGGTAATAACATACATCGTCCTGCGAAAGGATAAACGGTGTTTTTCCCTTAGGAAGATAAACCTGCTTTGCCTGCATTTTCCCATTTTCATCAATGTCTGCCAGATCATAAAGGTTTACCATTACATATCCCTCGTCATACATGATCTGGGTTATCTTATTAAACTCATCCATAGTGGTCATAACCTGATTATAACCATCTGTCTTGTAATCTCCATCAAACGCCTTGGAAGTATCCACGATCAGGGAATGGTAAAAAATGTGAGTTACCTGTTCTGGAGACCAGGCTACACATTTATCTTTTTTCTTCTGGAACTTCTCTGCAGCATTCTGAAAATGGACATTTCTCACATATGCATTGTCCTTCTGCAAAAGGCTGATTGCACCGTCATAATCATACTGGGCTGCTTTCTCCTTAGCTGTGGTCAGTACTTTCTTCTCGTGACGGATCTGCCTCCTGATGATACCTGTGCCGGCAGCTGCTGCCTGTGGCATAACCCCATTTAAATTTATGGCTGCTGTCTGGGCTGCTTCCTGCTCTGGCTGATTTGCAGAATCTGAAGAATTATCTTCTGTTTTCTCTTTATCGGACATATTCCCGGATTTATCCTGTGCAGTATCCTCTGAATTGTCATCTGTATTTCCAGTTGTCTCATCACTGTCATCTGCCGTGCCTTCACCAGATTCCGGTTGTATATCTGTACTGTCTGAGCTGTCAGCAGCTTCCTCTGTATTAATATCGGGGTTTTCGGTACTTTCGGGGTTTTCGATGCTTTCGGTGCTTTGGTCAGCCTTTGCCAGTTCTTCTGCTGCCTTGCTCTCTTTACCGGAATTCTTATCAGGAACCAAATCCCTTACCTTGGCTACCAGCGTTTCCATGCCGTCTTTTAACCCTGTCTGCTCTCTATAAAAGTATCCCACACCGCCCAACACTGCCAGAGCAGTAATAATAAGAGCCAGATTACGATTCCGTATCTGCCTCTTCTTTCTCTTCAGATTGCGCTCATGTCTCTCGCGCCGTCGTTCTTCGTAATATATCTCTTCCTGGTGTTCCTTCTCTGCCAGTTCCTGTAATTCTCTGTCAAGCTCCCGCTTGGACTGGCTGTCGGGAACTTTATTCTCTTCCAGACCAGGCTGTTCCTGTTCTGTATCCGATTTCTTCATAATGTATAACTCCTAACTATACTGTAAGCCCCCCTCAAAACACCTTCTTCCCGCAAGACCAGTTAATAAAGAAAACCTACAAAGCTTCCTATTAATCCTGAACGGAATCTGTAATCTGGCATTTATTATAACCATACCAGATAAATCTATCCATTCTGTAACCAGTAGATTTCTATTATACATGATATTCAAAATAATTACCACCTCTTCTCAGTAAATATCCTTGCATTCTATTGCCATATATTGTTAAAATAAAAAACACATGATAAAATATGTTTTAACCTCAAATATCAAAAATATTAAGCTCTATATCATTCACTCTAAAGGAGGAAAATATGAACAGATCAGATATTATGCGCATCAGCGCACTATTTGAAATAGCCCTGGGTTCTGCTTCTTTGATCGCAGCCCGCTTCTGGATCGGAACCACTAATATTGTGGGCAGACATGTAAGCCATGGTGATACTACAGAGGCTTTTGCACTTACTTATGCATTTACACTTCTTCAGATTGCAATTGGAATTATAGGCGTGATGAATGCAGAAAAAGGAAGAATGAGCACCGTTATCTTTGGAATTTTGGCCTTTATTCCCCAGATTGCCCACTTCTTTCATATTAAGGGAAGTATTATACTGATTCTTATGAATCTTGCAGCATTTGCGGTACCGGTTTTATATACTTTCACGGCGTATAAGCTTTTTAAAGGAGATAACAAAACAATTGCCTTTTCCAAAAAATGATGTTAAAATATAGTTTATGTGAAACAAGAATGTAACTGTTCAGTTTCTTCACGGTCACACGCTTTGCGGAACCGTGCAGGCTGAATAGTTATTAAGAAACTTTATAATATAGTAGGAGGATAAGTATGCATCCAGTAACAATCGTCCTTCTGGTGATTCTTGTAATCCTCATCGGATTACTGGTTGGTTTATATTTCTTTGGCAAGAAGACCCAGAAGAAGCAGGAAGAACAGCAGGCACAGATCGAGGCAAGTAAACAGACCGTTTCCATGCTCGTTATTGATAAGAAGAGAATGCCACTTAAGGAATCAGGTCTCCCACAGATGGTCATCGACCAGACTCCGAAGCTTCTCCGCCGCTCCAAGATGCCGATCGTTAAGGCTAAAGTCGGACCGAAGATTTCCATTCTTATCGCAGACGAGAAAGTATTCGACCTTATCCCTGTGAAGAAAGAGATCAAAGCTGAAGTAAGTGGACTTTACATAGTAGGTGTAAAAGGCATCCGCGGTAACCTGGACGCTCCGGTTAAGAAGAAAAAAGGATTTTTCGCACGTTTTAAGAAATCTGCTGAGGAAGCTCAGGCAGCCCAGAATGAGACTAAGAAATCCAAAAAGAATAAAAAGAAATGATTATTTTAGCCCTGCCATTATGATGGCAGGGCTATTTTAATGCTCCTTTCCCCATATTGTAATGCCAGACATTATTTCCTGCGTGTTGCATTTTATCAAGAATCTTTCTCTCATTTCAAAAAGGATCCTGCATTTCTGCAAGATCCTCATTCTCAATCTTATTTCTCATTATCCATATAAAATTTTCTAAGAAAATACGTCGGCGTACAGCTCCATGCGTGACAGTAGCTGTTAACCATGCTGGAGCCATAAGGGGATTCTTCCCGGTTGTATGGATTGTACAGTTCCCAGAAGGTGTCGGCGCCGTCGCGGATCATCTCGCCCCAGTAACGCTTCATTTCTTCCAGTGCAAGCTCTTTCTCATCACAGCGGATAAGCGCATCAATATAGTGATGATACATATATGGAGTTACCATGCGGATTCTTGGATTCACTTCCATTACATGATGGATCAATTTACAGTTTGTCTCTTTGTCAAAGACACGTGCCAGGATCATCCAGATCTGGGTTGCCCAGGAAGCCTGACGGTCCGGACCGCTTACGAACATTCCAAGCGCTTCATCCCAGAACTCTTTCACTGCTGCCTCTTTCAGCATGGCCTGCTTCTCTTCCAGCCAGCTGATATCCTCCTGTTTATCCAGAATCTTTGCAAGGCGGATTCCATAACGGATACAGTAAATCAGAACTGCTGTAGCTCCGGCCTGCTTATTCAGACCATCTCCCCAGTCCAGGAAGCACCAGAATGCATCACCTAAATCCTCCACAACATTTTTCTCATTTAACTGCGTCATAGCAATGCGGATCTGATCAATTGCCACATCATAAAGATCCCTGAGTGTTTCCAGATCACCGGTTGCCTCATAATAATCCAGAAGCACAGATGAGAAAAACAATGCATAGTCCAGAAGGTAAGTATCATCTGGCTCCATCTCCGGTTCTGTGAATACACAGGCGCTTAGCTTTCCCTCATTAAAAAGCAGTCCTGCAAAAATATACATACAGCGTTTGGCAAGATCATAATTCTTAAAGGTGTAATAATTGGCTCTCGCCTGAAGTCTCAGATCTCCCAGCCACATTCTGCGGTCACGCTTCGGTCCATCCTCAAAAACATCCTGCATGCATTCTTTCAGGGTTTTTCGGCTTACCAGATCAATCTGATTCAGAAGCGGATCTCCGAAATCCACCGGCTTTACAGACTCCATGTCTACAGCAGAAACCGTATCACAGGAAATACCATCGATTTTCAGCTGGAACTTGGCAGAAGTATCAATTACACGAAGCTCCATATAACGGAAAGAATATCTTCTTGGCAGCTTCACCTTCGCCGGAAGTACGTCCACATGAATATACTCCTCCTGAATCCAGCCACGGCTGAGCCAGCCGTCATAATCAGCAGTTTTGTCCGTCATTTCCTCCAGACGCTCACCGAATTTCAGGTAAAAATAAACCGGTGCATCCTGATGGCTTCCTGTTTTACTAAGCTCCAAAGTCACATAACCTACAGCATGATCCCCGAAATCCACAAATACTGTATCATCTCTTTTTAAATATTTTGCATACAGATTTTCAATCGGGTGCTCTTCTGTAATAACCGTTCTCATCTGGCGGTCTTTTCCCACCATAATTTCCTTTTCAGCCTTAATTTCTTTATGCAAAAGCTCCGGCTTCAGGGCCTCTGCAATTTCCAGAAAACGATTATTTTTATGTACTTCGAAATTCTCAATTATACTATATGATGGCATTATTTTTCCTCCTAAAAATCGTCTAATGTTTCATCGGAATCAGTATCTTCAGCTCAAACCAGTTATTCGCCTTGCCCGCCATAACTGAACCGCCATACTTCTCTACAATTTTTTTCATACTCTTCATTCCATATCCATGGAACCGTTTGTCTTTCTTGGTGGTGATCGGGATTCCATCCTGGAACTGAACGTTCTCCTCGCAGTAATTCTCTGTGCGAATACGAATAAACTGTTTATCCTGAATCACATGCAGGGAAATCAGACGTTTCTGACGGTCTTTGATCTTCACCACACTTTCAATAGCATTATCCAGCATATTTCCGAAAAGAGCACTGATATCCATATCCTCCATAAAATTCAGCAGCTGCCCCTCACCCATAAATTTCAGCTCAATACCATGTCTCTGACAATGCATGCTTTTACTGGTAAGAATGGTATCAAGGACCTTATTTCCCGTTTTATTCTGTGTCTCATAAATCTTGATCTCACGCTCCATCTGTTCCAGGTATTCCCCTGCTTTTTCAGAATCTGCGCCGCTTTTTAAAAGATTGATCTGATGCTTCAGATCATGGTATTTCTGATTTACAATGTCGATACTCTCCTTGGAAAGCTTGTAATTTTTGTACTGCATATCCATAATATTCCGAAGCGTATCCTTCTCAAAACGCATCTGGATCTCTTTTACCTGAATGTGATAAGCATAAAGCACCGCCATACCGCTAAGATCCGCCAGTGTGCGGATAATAAACACATCCATAGCTGTTCCTGCACTGAAAATACTTTTTACATCCACATAGCTTACATTGCTGATACAATACACCATAATCAGCACAAAATATACAACCAGTAATTCTCTGCGGGTGATCTGCAATTCTTCAATATCCTTTTTCAGATAACGTTCGATCAGATAAATCAGAATGTATAATACTGCATAAATAACTACCATATGCAGCACTCTCCATAACATCTGCTCTGGTGTCCCCTTCTCCTGACCGCTGAAATCACCTGTATAAAAATAATGAATCTGCCAGCACAAAGAGGCTGCAAATTCTGCGTTGATAAATGCCTTCGCACAGAAAAATCCGGTTTCACGCCATGGAAGCTCTCCTGCCATCCTGATGTACAAAAGCATCAGCAAAAACACACAAACCATAAGAGGCATGAAAAACATCTGCTTTATTCCATCTGTAAAAAACATAACGGTAAAAATACTGATAAAGCTCAACACCCCATACACATATTTCCACACATCTTTTTTCCCGCATCCATGCACAAGAATCATTACCAGTGCAGAAAGCCAGTAGGAAATGGCATAATAATATCCGGGAGTGTTGACTACTGTGCCTCTCATTTTTCCACCTCATTCATATATTCATTCAGGGCATCCAGGAAGGGCTTCCGCCTGCTTCTGCTCACCTGGATCGTATCGCCGTTTACCATAATATCACTGCCCTGATAAGTCTCTACAAATTCCAGATTTACCAGATAACAGCGGTTACACCGAAAATATTTCTTCGGATCAAACTGATTATCTGTATCCCTCATAGTGCCCTTTGTCTCAAAATCCCCATCCAGAGTGTGGTAGATCAGCACATGGTCCTGAACCTCCACGTAACAAATCCGCGCCACATCCAGCTTCTTTTTACCTCCCTTCAGAACAATGGTAATGTACTCCTTCTCCGGTGTCTTCACCTTTGCCAGAGCCCTTACCATACTCTCTGAAAATGAAAAATAGGAAATTGGCTTCAAAATATAATCCAGCGCATTTACTTTATATCCCTGAATGGCATACTGAGGCATATTTGTAATAAAAATAATAATTACATTTGTATCAAGCTCGCGGATTTTTTCTGCTGCTTTCATTCCATTGAGAAAAGCCATCTCAATATCCAGAATAATAAGGTCATAGCTGGCTGTATAATCGGTTACAATGTCCTCTCCGTCCTGAAATTCTGTTACGGAAAATTTCATCTGGTTCTCTTTTTCATAACGATTCAGGCATTTCTTCAACGCCTCCCGGTCATGCCTGTCATCCTCTACAATTGCAATTCTTATCATAATTATTTCTCACCTATCCTATTCAATCAAACGGATACTCCAATCCGCTTTGCTGCCTTCTCATAATCGAATAGCTTCTTCGCAGCTTATTCGGCTAAAACGGCTCCCTGGCACAGTGACACTGCACCAGGGAGCCGGAATCACTTGTGTTAACTAAGAATAGTATAACAGGAAACAGGTTCTGAAACAATTAATTATTAGCTGCTTTCTTCTGATTTTCTTTTATCTTTTTCTGATCCTCTTCAATGTGTTTTTCCACATCCAGACGGCTCATGAGAATGATAACAACTGCATAGGTGATCACATCTGCCGCCAGAAATGCAAATGCAAGCACCTGCTCCACGCCGCCCATCTGACGGTAAACGATCTGCCCTGTATAGTTTGCCACATTTTCAATGATTTCCAGAGTCTGCGGATTGCAGGCAATGCCGGTATTGCTGTAGCCTGCAAAGGTAAGAAGACTGTTCAGCACACCGATACAGAGTCCGCTAAGACCTACCATAATGGAGCTATAAACAGACATTGTAAATCCATCGCTTCGGAAACCATTTTTCGCTTCCAGGTGATCCAGCACATCAGAAAGAAGCGCCATCGTCACATACATTGCCGGAATACTTCCGATTCCTTTCAGTACCATACTTGCAGCAACCATTCCGAAGCTGTGTACATTCAGGAAACAGACAAGGCCGCCTACAACGGAGAAGCAAAGTCCTGTAACAACAGCTCTCTTTTTGCCCAGCTTACGGGCAATTGGCCATGCCACTACCATACCAACGGCAGTAGGAATTCCACCAACCAAACCAAGTGTTGACATTAATGCACCGGAAGTCTGCTCCGGATTTGCAGAATTAATTACACTGTCAAACATCCATCTTACATAGAAGCTCATGGAACTGTTTTTGATCAGCTGGCCAAACTGGAAAATCAGGAAATAGAGAATGATGATCCACCAGTATTTGTTGTGGATACAGCCTTCCAGCTGTTTTTTCAGAGGAAGCTTCTCTTCCTTCACATTCAGATTGATGGTTTCCTCTGTAATACGCTCTCTGGTAAAATAATATTCCAGCATACAGCCAAATGCACTTACCAGGCAAAGCACGATGGAAATAATTCTCCAGTGTGAATAGCTTGCATCCACATCAATTCCGCCGTCCTTTGTCACAAACAGAAAACTCTGCAAAAGAATCGGCACTACAATGCTGGCTCCAACTCCTGCGGAAGCAACCATTGCTGCATTTGACAGTGTTGCAAGAAGCCCGCGGCTCTCAGAATTTCTGGTAGAAAGAGAAACCATGGAGCTATGTGCACAGTAAAAACATGGATATGCAAGTGCATAGTACAGGTTATAGGACACTGCGATCCAGATCATCTGCACTGCATTATTGCCCTTAGTTGGTGTCATAAACATAAGAATAATGGCTATGATCAGCATTGGTGCTGCAATGATCATATAAGGTCTTGCTTTTCCCTGTGTACTTCTGGTGTTGTCGATCCACTGCCCGATCATCAGATTTCCGAGAACTACGAAAATCACAGATACGATTGGCAGAAGTGTGGCAAATGCTCCGAATTTCGTCCAGCCAAGTACATCCACATAATAACGGTTCAGATAGGCACCGAAAATGGCATTGGCAAACATGGCGCAAAAGGGCGCCAGAAAATATCCAATGGCAATTTCCGGAAGCTTCACCTGATCGGATTTGATTCTTGTTTTAAAAACCGGCTTTTCTGCAAGTTTTTTTGCAAAATTAGTAATGTTCAAATATTTCGCCTCCTGGGTTTATTTGACTCTTAAGATAAACTCTTTTTCCCTTTATTTAAGCTCTGTCTTCCATTTGCAGGCAGAATATTTCCTGCACATTTAATGGAATCTTACTTCAGATCAAAAGACATAAAATTAAATGCGCCAGTTCCCTTGTAACTGAAGTACAGTGCCTCTTTCTCACCGAGTCCGTTTACATCAGCTGCAAAACCGTGCTGTTCCTTGCAAGGTTTTACCTGAATCTTTGCCACTGGCTTGCCGCCTTCCTCTGTGGATACATAAACAACTCCAGTTGCTTTTCCCTTAATATTAATACGAACCTTAGAAGTCTCACGCAGGTCAAAATATTTGAAACCTGCAACTGCTCCGTCACACATATTGGCAATATACTGATCTGACCCCTGCTCACGATCCTTTCCTTCCTGAGTCAGATATGGATGACCGGACTTTGGATGTTTGATCATACTTAAGAAACGGGTTCCTTTTTTGCCATATACGTTGCAGGCAATGTAGGAAGGATAGTTTCCTTTTCCCTTAAGCGGTCCGTCATTCAGACCACAGGAGGTCATCTCTGCCTGATAGAATTTGCCATTCTCGAAGCGGATGCGCTCTGCACAGGCCTGACGGGAAGACTGCTTACGGTTACTGTGTCTGTGATAGAAAACATAATAGCTTCCATTAATCTCGATCAGGCTTCCGTGAGTGTTTCCGGTGCAGTTTCTTGCATTTTTTACATCTGTGATTCCAGGAAGGCCGATGTCCCCGTTGCTGACCAGAACACCGCCAAACTCAAAGCCCTCTGTAGGGTTATCGCTTGTTGCATAGCAAAGCTCATGGCTGTTCAGGGAACTGTAGATGAAGTAATAGGTTCCATTGAATTTACGCATGGAGCTTGCCTCCAGGAAGGGATGTCCCTCATAAGAACTTCCCGGTGCTTCTTTCTCACTGGCAATTCCAATGTATTTCGGTCCCATTTTTACAGTAAGCATATCTGCCGGGTCCAGCTCGAAGCACATTGCACCGTGCTCAGTCGGCTTGGATCCATCAAGCAGAAGGGGATTTCCCTGAAGGGCAAAGCCTGTATAAAGATACAGCTTTCCATCATCATCCATAAAAACGCCCGGGTCAAACTGCAGCGGCTCCTCTTTCTTTCCAATAGGAGTGCCGTCTGCATATTTTACATAACCATAGAATTCATATTTGCCTGCCGGCTTGTCACAGACAGCCACAGAGATCATCTTGGTGCCGCCCATGAAATAATAAAGATAAAATCTTCCGTCCGGTCCCTGGATCATATCCGGTGCTGCCAGACCATTTGTAAGACGGATCTTCGGTGCTGCCGGATCCTGCTCTCTTTTGAAAATAACACCCTCATAACGCCAGTTGCCCAGATCGTCTACCGGCGCTGACCAGCATACATAATCTCCCAGACAGAAATTCAAGCCGTTAAAAAGATCATGAGAACCATATATGTATACACGTCCATCTACAATATGCGGCTCCGCATCCGGCACATATTCCCAGCTTGGCAGGTACGGATTTACAGCCTGCTTTGTTTTCATACCTTCATCCTCCATCGATTATTTTACATAATTCATAATATGGATTTATTATAACACCCTGCAATTTCTGTACCTGTTTTTTACGTAAAGTGTAAGAAATCCATCGCAAATAGCACATCTTCAAAATCCAGAAGTTGAATCTCAATGAAAAAAAGCCGTCTAGTCACAGACAGCTTTCTTCCTTTGCACCATTTCCTTACCTGATTCACTTTATTCCAAGACATCTGCCATTGGAAGCACTCCTAGGGAGATTCGAACTCTCGACACCGCGCTTCGTAGACGCGTGCTCTATCCAGCTGAGCTACAGGAGTATACTCGGCCATGAGGGAATCGAACCCACTCGTGTTATGATAACAGCGGATTTACAGTCCGCTCCGCCTCCTTAGCGGGATAATGACCGATATGATTTCTTGCATGTTTTATATTACCAGAAGAACTACATATTCTGCAATAAACCACTAGTTTAATATAACCAAGGAACATAAGTAAAGTTACTGTTCACTCCGTTCACAGTAACTAAGTAAAACTGCATTCTGACTTATAAAAAATTCCCATTACCATTTCTTAGTCCATCTTATATATCGATTTTCTTATTGCATTTTCCAATTTATCTGGTATAATAATCATTCGGTAAACAATTTAATAACAAATCAGCTCTGGTATAAAATTGGAAACGACACAAGTGCATGCTTGATAACGAACAACACATGTGTCTTTTTTGTACCCATTTTTAGAAAAAGGAGAACAATTTTATGCCAAAAACAAAATTCCAAAACGTTATTTTTACCCTGATGATGTCCTTTCTTATGGTTTACGCCATGATCTGCTACAATATTTCCCTGAATATCGGCGGAATGAGTAACCAGGTATTCTTAATGGCTTTCGGTGAAATGAGAATCATGTGGCCGGTTGCATTTATCCTTGAATTCTTCCTTGTAGATAGCCTTGCTCACAAGCTTGCATTCCGCATGGTTACACCACAGGACAGACCGATCGTTATCACACTTGCGATTTCCATTATGATCATCTGCATCATGTGCCCGATCATGAGCCTGATTGCTACAATTTTATTTAAAAATGCAGGTTCCCAGTTCGTTGCTGTATGGTTCCAGACCACTTTCATGAACTTCCCGGTTGCTTTCTTTTGGCAGCTCATGTACTGTGGACCGCTGATTCGTTTTATCTTTGGAAAGATGTTTCCGGAGAAAGAGAACGCATAAATAGTTTCATTAGTGGAATATAATATAAATATTTTAAAAGGCATTGCAAGATATAGCCTCTCCCTAGAGCGTGTTTGACTCCAAAATCAAAACCTTTACAGACGCCATATGATTTCTTGCAATGCCTTTTCTCGTTAAACTTTCTCAGCTACTATTCTGTAATTTCTAATCCAAATCAAGAAGTATGTACTGGCATTGTTGTATTCTCGATAAACCCTTCACACATTTTCTGTACTTTTTTAAGCGGCAGCTCGGAAATTGCCGCAATTTCTTTCTGTGAATACCCCCGAGAAAACATGTTAAAAACGGTCCTGCGATCTTTTTCTCTGGCCTGTCTTCTCATTTCTTTTTTCATCTCTTTCTTCATTTCTTTCCGCGTTGCTGCTCTCGCTTCATCTGCATACATTTGCATTGCGCCATCCCATGCCTTACACATATCCTTCACCTCCACAACCTCTTCATCAACAAATTCATATTGCTCCAGTAATATCGCCAGAAGCCATCTGGTTTCTTGACTTAGCTTTCGTATTTCTTCGGTACTCTCTTCTACGTATTTTCTCAATTCGTCTTTTTTACGGCTGTGCTTCATAAGCTGGAAAATATCTTTCCATTCCGTGTGAAACAACTCAGGATTCTGTTCATGAATATCTATCATACAAATATCATAATCAGGAAGCCTGTCTGAAAAACTCATCACATTTTCCGGGATGTCCATCATTTCCTGTAATTTTAACTTACTCTTCCACCTTTTCTCTCCCAGGTATAATACCTGATGAAATACCGGAAGCAATGGACGACGGATTCGGCGCCGTTTTTTCCCACGTTTTCCTCTTCCCCAAAACATTTGCTGGGATTTTCTTTTCCACTCTTTTAGCTGATCTGTATATTCTATGCTGTCATATGTAAAACATCTCACAGGCATCTCATAATTTGCCCCAGATTCAACTTCACATGCCAACAAAAATCTACAGCCTGGCTTATCGTGGAGACGAAGGAAATCGCGCTCTCTTTCCAGATACATGAGCTTCGCGCTGTCATCCCCGAATTCTCCCTCTTCAAAAACACCTTTTTCCCTGGCAATTTCCTCTTCGCCGTATTTTTCAGAACTGTTTTTCTTTTGTATATTTTTTGCCATAATCGACTGTTTATATGATACTCTCTTCTTCCTTTGTACTTCCTTAAGATAACATGGATCCACAATCTGCTTTCCTGCAAATAAGGTACCATTCACAAAATCTGCAAAGCGTTCGTTATCTTTCAGATACTCCTGTAGTCCCTGGTCTTTTACACCCAAGTTTCACCACCTTCTTTATTACGCTTATTTCACAGGAATACTTCACCGAATGGCAATGAATAGACTGCTGTTCATGAGCTGAACCGCCTACGAATAGTACATAGAGTTCCTGAGATGTGAATTCAGCGTAACATAAAATATAATGTACTGCAAGGAGTTTATATTTTTTTAAGAATCATTCCTCGTTAATATTATACCATTTGTATTTATTTTATACAATATTATTTTTATAAAATATATACTTAAATAAAAAAAGGCATTGTAGAACATGCCGCCCAAAAGTCAGACATTAAAATCTAACTTTTAGTACGCGGTATAATATCCTTGCAATGCCTTTAATTCATAACGATCTATAAATACGCCCTACATGTTTTTTCACTTTTTGGTTTCCTAAACCTTTATTCTTCCTCTTTCAAATGCACATCAAAAAATTCCAATCCAACTGTCTCCGCATAGTCTCTTCCCTCTTCAAAGTTCATCTCGAAACCATGGGTAGATTTTTTTCCATAAATGGGAATCAGAACAGAACCTTCCCCTGTATACGCTTCCTCAATTGCCTTTTCAGAATAGCTGTATGGCACCAGGCTGTCATTGATTCCGTGAATGATCATCACGTCTCCGTCATATGCGCTGATAGTGCCATAAACATCCAGATCATAAACTGTTTTCACATACTCAGAACCCACAGTTCCTACCGGCATCTCAGCTCTGTCTTCCGGAATATCATATGCGGAATCATACATTTCCCGGGCATTATCCGCAATACAAAACGCCGGATAAATCAGGATCATAGCAGCCACATCATCTTTTCTGTCTGCAGCAGTCAGAGCACTTACAAGTCCTCCCTGGCTCTGTCCCAGAAGGAAAAGATGATCCTGATCCACATAATCCTTTGTTTTCACAAAGTCCATAACAGCACTTAAATCTTCTTTCTCAGTCATCACTGTCATATCCATGAAATCTACGTCACTGTTTCCGTTAAGGGAACCGCCGCAGAAGTCAAATGTATAAACCACATATCCATCCTGAGCCGCCTTTTCCGGCCATTTTGCACGCTCTACCATCTGGGAAGTAGAACCGATTCCGTGGCTCATAATGATTACTGGATAAGTCTTTGTTTCGTCAAAATCTTCCGGATAATAGAACTGTCCGTAAATATTATTGTCTCCATTTTTGCACCAGGAAACCACCTTTGTGCAGCCTTCTAGTTCTGTAGTGTATCCCTCTTCAATCTCCGGATTGTCAGACTCTTCTAAATCAGCATCTTCCTCTCCTTCAGAATTAGAACTGTCCTCTGCTTCCTCTGTCTGCTCTTCTGCGTTTTCCTCAGCCCAGACAGTCACACTTACACAGCTCACACTCAATACTGCTGCCACCCCTAAAGCAATTAACATCTTTTTCTTTAACATCTTTATTGCTCCACTTACTTTTTTCTCAATCAATCACATCATTCTGAAATCTGGACAAATGCTCATAAGGCAGAATCAATCTGCCTCGGAACAATCCACAGCCATCGTTGATCAGACTGTTATTTACCGCAGAAAACATATTCACGTCAAGATCTGCTAATTCCAGGGAAAGCAGCTTCATCCCCCGCTCATAAGCCTCATCAAAGTAAACACATTCCCCTTCCGGGATCACATCTCTTCTGGCTCGCTCGTCCTGCTGGCGTTTCTCATAGCCCAGATGATTGGCCGGTCCGATTTCCGCAGTATCATCCATTTTCTGGGTGCGGAGCTGTACCTCCATGTAGGATCTGGAGCTGTTATCATAGAACGTAATATGTAAAGACTGATACCCATATTCACTGGTACCACAAATATAATCTCTGTAATAAGGCTTTACATCATCATTTAGTTGATCAGAAGTACTCAATTTCACTCCCTGAGCCGATTCTGCTGTAAAGCCTCTCTCTTCCAGAAATCCTGGCAGCACATTTGCAATCTCATAAAGATAGCGGATAGACGCCTGCTCCTGGTCTTCCCCTGGCTTCAAATGACATCTTGGCATACAGACCACGATCCTGTAAGCAATAAAATCACGGAAGCAGCTCAGCTTGTTTTTCAACTCTGCAACCGACGGATAGGTACCATTTTCCCTGTAATAATCATAAATATATTCCACTACATATCCATTAAATTTCTCTTCTGCCCGGATCAGGGACTTGATCCTGCCTTTAAATGTAAAGGCAAGAAACGGATATTCATGGGCCATATATTTGTAAAATTCCCGGATCTTCTGGGACTGGGCCGTAAGGAAATCATTATGCTCCAGAAGTTCCGTGATCTGGAGCAGAAAGTTGCTGTGCACCAAATCGACTTCGTTATGGTTCTTCTTCGCTTCCTTACGCAGATCCTCTGTATATTTCTGTAAAATTTTTAAAACCGTATCTCCGGAATATAAATAATCATTCAGTGTAATCATAGCGGTCACCTCGTTTGTGAACGTTCTTTCTGACTGTGTTTGTTACAACTATTCTAGCAAACTTTTACGATTTAGCAAGAAAAAGTTTTATTAACATTTTCCCATTTTAAAAGGGACCTCCGAAGAAGTCCCTTTATTGTATTCCTATTCTTTTGAATATTTTATATTAATAGCTTTATTTCTTTTTCTTCCGGCATTACTCTGAGCGCACCTTTTCTTGTTGTAATAATTGAGGCAGCTGCATTGGCAAATGTTAACATTTCAGCCAGATTTTCCTCTTTTAGTCCATTAATTCCATGTTCACAGACATAGTGCAATACACAGCCGCAGAAGGTATCTCCTGCTCCGGTTGTCTCGATGGTATTATCCTGTAAAAACGGCTTTACTTCCACCATCATTTCATTATAATAAGCACGACTTCCTTCTCTTCCCATAGACACAAGAATCAGCGGAATCTGATAACGTTCTCTAATCCAGTTTACGCCATCACTATAATCTTCTTCTCCTGTCAGCCACTGAATTTCATTATCTGAAATTTTCAGTATCTGACAATGACCAAGACCATATAATACCTGCTTTCTCGCCTCTTCCATAGACTCCCAGAGCGGTGGACGTAAGTTGGGATCAAATGAAATAATAGCGCCAGCTTCTTCTGCAATATGAATTGCTTCTTTCGTTGCCTCCCGCACCCCTTCATGTGTCATAGACAATGTACCAAAATGAAAAATTTTCGTATTTTTGAGAATATCTTCACAAATTTCAGCTTTATTCAGCATCATGTCTGCACCTGGATTACGGTAAAAAGAGAAATCCCTGTCTCCATCGGGATATGTATGTACCATAGCAAGGGTTGTATGGATCTTTTCGTCTGTACATAATCCAGTGTCATCAATTCCAACTTCTTTTATTGCAGCCCTCAACTGTTCTCCGAAGAAATCATTTCCTACCTTTCCGATAAATGCCGTGTTATGCCCTAACTTTGCTAACATTGCAAGCACATTACAAGGTGCTCCTCCGGGATTTGCTTCAAAAAGTGGATTTCCCTGACTGCTTTTTCCGTTTTCAGTAAAATCAATCAATAATTCGCCTAGTGCCGTTACATCATATTTCTTCATACGTCGCTCCCAATTCTTGTATTTTTACTTTACTCATTCATTACAAGCGTCTGGAACTTTCATACCAAATCATATTTCACTACATCGATCTTAGCCGCACCGTCAACAAAGAAAGAAATTCCTTTTGCATCCTGCTCTGTAAGAATAACAGCAGACATAACCTGCTCGCCGTCATTGATAAATATTTCCGCGCTGAATCTGTCCAGAATTACTCGTAATTTCAATTCATTACAGTCACCATTTACCAGACATTCTCTCTGATGAACCACTGCACGTTCGCTTCCGGAGAAGCTTCTGTCGATTTTCAAAACTGATTCATCTGGACGGAATCGTAAAGTGGAATGATATTTTTCATTCTCTGCAAAACAGAGTTCGAATTTTTTATAAAGCTTATCTTTATCTACCGGTCGTATTACAAGCTCCAGATCTACGGTACGTCCTTCAATCTGGTCAAGTGTGATTCTGGTGTCTTTAATCACAACATCCCTGTACTCGACTTTATTTGCACGCATGGAATCCAGTTCTCTGACCGGAACCTGATACAATCTTCCGTTTTTCACAGACACTTCTCTCGGAAGGCTCATTTGTGCAAACCATTTAGATTCATTTCTGCGATAAGCAAGAGTATCCCAGTTCTGCATCCAGGCAATCATAATTCTTCTTCCATCTGGAGCAAGCAATGTCTGCATTGCATAACAGTCAATTCCATAATCCACACTCTGATAAGACTGTTCCTTCAAAGTATGTGTCTCAGAATCCAGATCTCCTATGATACATAATGTTCCATTTCCATTATGATATTCCATTCCTTCCGGAATCATGTCCTGTGGGCTTGTCAGAAGCACATATTTGCCGTCCAGTTCAAAGAAATCCGGACATTCCCACATCTTTCCATAGCGGTTTTTATTCTCTGCCAAAGTACTTACAAATTCCCATTCAAAACCATTTTTACTTCTGTAAAGAAGAATTTGTCCGCTTCCATCAGCAGGACGACTTCCTATAACACAATAAAAGTTTCCATCTTTTTCTTTCCAGATTTTTGGGTCACGGAAATCAACTCTGCTTGCACCTTCCGGCAGATCTTTAAAGGTCAGGACCGGATTTTTGTCATACTTCACGTAATCTTTTCCATCTCCCACAGCCACCGCCTGTGTCTGAACATCCCTTGCGGTTCCGTCCTCCAGTATTTCCCGGTCCACAGCAGTATACATAAGCAGCTGTCTGCCGTCCTCCAGCTCTATGGCACTTCCGGAAAAGCAGCCCACTTTATCGTAATCCTGGTCTGGTGCCAATGCTGCCGGGAGATAGTCCCAATGCAGCAGATCCTTACTTACCACATGCCCCCAGTGCATGCTGTCCCAATGTGTGTTATATGGATTGTACTGATAAAACAAATGGTATTCTCCCTTATAGCAGGAAAATCCATTGGGATCATTCATCCATCCAACATAAGGAGTTATATGAAAAGCCGGTCTGTCTTCCGCTTTAATCTGCTGTCCCTGTGTAAATTCATATTTTCTTGCCTTTTCTAACATTTCGCTCATGAAAAATCTCCTGTCAAAGTCGTTGTTCAGTTCTTACATCTTTTGTTACTTTTCCGCGCTTAAGGATTCCTGATACTGGTCAAAATATTTCTGCTTAATTGAAAGATAATCTGAAAGCCCGTACTTCTCCATCTTTTCCAGATAGGAATCCCACTCTTCCTCAATTCCTCCGTTCAGGATCCAGTCTGCCTTCTTCTGCTCTGCGTATTTCTTAATATCGGTATCATACTGTGATACTTTATTCGTATCATCAATACTCATAAATACATTCGGATAAACATATTTGCTGTTCATATCCTGTAAATATGTCTCATGCATATTATCCAGACGCCATTTCGCATCTTCCGGCTGTGTCACATATACATCATAATATTCATTCAGCACAGCCAGAGGGCCATTTACAGATTGCGCCTCACGCACTTCCACTGGAGACTGCTCTCCCAAATCCATATGTTTTAACATTTCGCCGCCGTCTTTGTTTGTAGACAGTTCAAAAATGTTAAAGGAATCCTCTTCGCCATAAGTACCCCAGTTATTCTGCGGAGACTGGAGGGGTGCATACATCTGATCAATCCATGCAGCAGCAAGTGCTGTATTACGACAACTGGATGTAAGAACACATCTTCCACGGTCAAATCCACTGGTTTCACTGTTGTTCTGTCTGGTAATATTTCTCATGCCATCTGGCCCGGTCAGTGCCGGAAGCATCACATAATCTGTATTGTTATCTATATTCGCAATATCCCATGTGAAGCAGAGTCCATAACGGTGATTCTTTCCTTTTGCAACATAAGTAGACCACTCCTGTGTAAAGGCTTCCGGATCTACAAGGTCTTCTGTCACCAGTTTATGAAGCCATTCAATTCCTTCCTTGTAGCCTTCCTGAACAGTTGTATAAATTACTTTTCCTTCATCCGTTACCGCGAAATGATCTCCTGTGTCTCCGTAACCCTCTCCAAATCCGTTTATTAAAATCGCCGGATCCTGATCTCCGTTATTGATAATAAAGGACATTGGAATTACATCACCTTCAATGGAAAATTCTTTCTCCAGTTCTTCTGCATGATCGCGGAACTGAATCAGTACCTGTTCCAGTTCGTCTGTTGTTGTAGGAATCTCAAGTCCAAGGTAGTCAAGCCATTTTTTATTAATATATGGAATATCTCCAATCGCCTGAATTGCTTCTTTTCCTGCACCAAGCTGTTCAATCCACGGGAAAGAATAGATATGTCCATCCGGTGCTGTGCACATAGTCCTGTACTCTGGGTATTTTTCAAACACAGCCTGAAGATTCGGCATATATTTGTCAATCAGATTTTCCAGTGGAATGATAATTCCCTGCTTGGCATAACGCAGCAGGTCATAATCACTCATACCTGCATTAAACAGACCATCCGGCAGATTTCCAAACTGAGCCAATGCCAGATTCTTTTTATCTGAAAACTGATCTGATACAAAACAGGTCCAGTCAATATGAACATTTGTCTGTTCTTCCAGTCGCTGGAAAATCACTCTTTCATTGGGATCCTGTGTGGAAGTAGCCGGTGCACTTGTAATAAAAGAAAGCTCCTCTGTTTCCTTTAATGGAAACTGTACCTCAGATACTGGTGTGTCCGGGTTGATCTCCGCATTAAGCTGCTGCTCTTTTCCACACCCTGCCGTACTTATCATCATCGTCAAAGAAAGTCCAAGTGCAAGTAAACCTTTTACTCTGTTTTTCTTCATATCTGTATCGTTCCTTTCTTATCAGCCTTTTACTGATCCGACCATAATTCCCTGATCAAAATACTTCTGGAAGAATGGGTACATTACTAAAAGCGGTAAGCTTGATACTACAATGGTTGCATATTTCAGCTGTTCCGCTACCTTTGCCATTTCAGCAGTACTCTGAATATCTGCAATCATACCTGGCTGCGGAGTATTCTGTACCAGAATGGAACGAAGTACTAACTGCAGGGGCTGAAGATTTGCATCATTCAGATAAATCATTGCATCAAAATAGCTGTTCCACATTCCTACGAATGACCACAGTGCAAGTACTGCAATGATCGGCTTACATACCGGCATCATGATTTTGAAGAAATGCTGGATCTCATTGGCTCCATCAATTGCAGAGGCTTCTCTTAATTCTGCCGGGATCGACTGGTAGTATGTTCTTGCAAGGATCATATTCCAGACATTAAATGCTCCAGGAATTAAAACTGCCCAGACTGTATTTACCATATGCAGCTGATTGATTAAAATAAAAGTCGGGATCATTCCACCGCCAAAGAACATTGTGATCAGAAAAATGAGATTGAAAAATTTTCTTCCCACAAATTCCTTCTTGGACAATGGATACGCTGCCAGCAATGTTATAAAAACAGAAATAGCTGTAAATGCAAGTGAATACAGAAAAGAATTCAGGAATCCACGCCAGATCATCTCATTTTCCAGTACTCTGCGATATGCATCCAAAGTCCAGTCCTTAATATGAAAACTCAGTCCCTGATTATTCAAAACTGTAGGATCCATAAAAGAGGCCAGCACTACATACACGATTGGAATTGCAATAGAAAGTACAAACAGTCCAAGAATCAGGAATCCAATTCCAAGGATCAGACAGTCTGTCTTCGAATATTTTTTCTTTATTTTCTCCATCTTCGCTTCCTCCTATAATCCTTCTCCGTCGTTCAGCTTCTTTACCACCCAGTTTACAAAAACTAACAGAATTACATTTACTACTGAATTAAACAGACCAACAGCCGTCGAATAACCATAATCGCCGTTCAAAAGACCAATACGGTATACATATGTTGATAAAATTTCTGATGCCGGCAGGTTCATATCTGTCTGTAATGCATAGGCTTTCTCAAATCCAATACTCATAATATTTCCAGCCTGCAGAATAAACTGAATTACAATAATATTCTTGATTGCAGGAAGCTCCACATACCAGATCTGCTGCAGAAGATTTGCGCCATCCATAATAGCTGCTTCTTCCAGTTCTTTGCTTGCATTGGATAAAGCAGCCGTATACATAATAGAGGCCCAGCCTGCTGTCTGCCAGATTCCACTTGCTATGTAAATGGTGCGGAAAGCAGATGGCATTGTCATCCAGTTTGTACTGATTCCTAACAGTTTATTCAGAGGTCCGACTGGAGAAAGCAGCATTCGTACCATACCGCAAAGTACAATTACAGATATAAAGTTCGGCATATAGACCAGAAGCTGTACTTTCTTCTTAACTCCGGTTCTGCGGATACGATTTAAAAGCAATGCCAGAATGATCGGAACCGGAAAGCCCCACAACAGTCCATAAATACTCAGTTTTAACGTATTCAACAGGTAGTTCATAAAATCCGGTGAAGATAAAAACCGCCTGAAATATTCAAGTCCAACCCATGGACTTCCAAGCACTCCCTTGATTACGTTGTAATCCTCAAATGCAATCAGAAGTCCCCCCATAGGAAGATACTTAAAAATGATTGTCAGTAAAAGTCCTGGCATTAAGAAAAAAAGATATAACTGCCAGTTTTTCTTCACATATGTAGCCTTATCTCTCCACGTTTGCTTTTTCACGGGCATTGTTTGGTTCTGCATTCTTTTCATGCACTTCTCCTCCATTCCTTTCCCTTTTCGTTCTCGGAACCGGTTAAGTAACCGGTTACTTTATAGTTCGATGTTACTACATCCAAGTTCATATGTCAACACTTTTTCAAGCTAAAATAACCGGTTACGTAATCGGTTATTTTAGCATTGCCTTTTTTTTAAATAATTGCTATACTAAAAAAATAATATAATCCCAGTAATTAAAAGATTCCCCAATATTATTCTCATTTATTTATAAGGAGATTAAATTTTTATGGCAAAAAAACAGGTGACATTTGCAGATATTGCAGAATATACTCATTTTTCAAAAACTACAATATCACGGTATTTCAATCATCCCGATTCTCTTACGCTTGAAAATCAGGAAAAGATTTCACAGGCCCTTGATACCCTTGGCTATAAAAAAAATAAACTTGCAAAAGTTCTGGCAAATGGTAAAAGTGAGTTTATCGGAATTATTGTTCCAAATCTCTACTTGCATTACTACTCTGAAATGCTGACACAGCTTCTTTCAAGCTATAGTAACTACCATTACAAATTTCTTGTTTTTTCCAGTGAACACGGTGCCGAAGAGGAACAACAGTATATTGAAGAGCTTCTTTCCTATCAGATTGAGGGGCTTATTGTTTTAAGCCATACACTGTCATCCCAAAAACTGGCTTCCTATCAGATTCCTGTCATTGCCATTGAGCGAGAGGCAGAATATATCAGCAGCATTACCACTGACAATTATATGGGTTCCCTTCAGGCTACCTCCCTGTTAATTCGTGATAAATGTGATATATTGATTCATATCAATGTCAATGTTGAAAAAACAGTCCCGGCTTATGATCGTATACGTGCATTTGAGGAAACATGTAAAGAATATCAGGTTCCTTATGACATTGATCTAAGCGTAAGCGGCAATTCTTATCAAGAGATTTTAAATGTGATAAGACGTATCTTTACAAGAATTGAAGAAAAGTATCCGAATCAAAAAAAAGGTATCTTTCTTGCGAATGATACCTATGCCAATATGTTTCTCAATTTAATTTTCCAGAAATATGGTAAATTACCACCTACTTACGAAATTATAGGTTTTGATAATTCTCCAATTGCCAGTGAATCAATCCTTCCGATCACAACTGTCGGTCAGCAAATTGACGTTATTGCACAGACTGCCATGGAGCTTCTGGTGCAGCAGATGGAAGAGCAAAAAAAGCGAGCGCCTAAACCACTGGAAAAGCCAATTCACAAACAGATCGCTCCGGTGCTGATTCGCCGGAATACTACCAGTTAACTTATTGCTGTCGTATATTAGTAAAGCGGACATTCCAGGTCCGCTTCGCTACTTGCTCATGAACGCAGTCGCTTCGTGATCTGTCAGTAGGAGCTGAAGGCTCCCACTGACAGAAGCATCCCCCCTCACCTGCCGCTTAGTGCTCCGCGCACTTGAAGCGGGAGAATACTTATCTGCGTTCAAAAAAAGGCACCTCCCCAGTTTGAAAAAGGCTCTAATCTAGAACTGGAAAAATAATATCTACACTAAAAATCTTTTCTTCCAAATTCGCCACAAGATTTCCGCCATATTTTTCCACCACATATTGAATACTTTTCATGCCAAATCCATGATAATTATCATCTCCTTTGGTACTCACTGGAAGCCCATTACGAAATTCCAGTTCATCCTCGCAATAATTCTCAATATGAATCCCCATCACATCCTGTCTCGCATATCCGATGAGGCTGATAATTCTCTTTTCAACTGGCAGCTCCGCTGCACATTCAATAGCGTTATCTAAAGCATTTCCAAATATGGCAGCGATATCTCCCGATTTAATACCAGTAAGCTTCTCTCCATCAATCATATATGAAAACTTAATTTGATATTTTTCACAAAGAAGATTCTTTTCTGAAAGAATAATATCCAATGGCTGGCAGCCTGTTTTCGCAAGCCCGTCATAAATATCTACTGCTTTACGTATTTCTTCCAGCTGGCCATGATCTGCATTTCCGGCTTGTTCCAATTCCAGAATCCGGTGCTTAAGATCATGACATTTCATGTTAATGATTTCAACTGTTTTCTTTGACAACTCATACTGTTTTGCATTTTCCTTTATTAACTGCTCAAGAGCCAGATTTTCTTCATTGAGCCGGGACTGCTCCAGAAGCCCAAACTGCATAAAAAGAGATAAAATACAGCAGAATGCAAATGGAACACGGCACACCATAACCATATCCAACTTTTCACTGATCAGCCAGCTTTGAAGGAGCCAGCAGACACATAAGGAAATAATGGCTACCCAAAGTACACGGACTCTGTTCTGGCTGATATTCGGAAAATTTTTTATTTTTGCTGCACAAGTGAGATAGCAAATAATATATACAATGGTAAATCCAATGACCATTTCCGTGGAAAGCATCTTGAAAGAAGTTTTGGTCACGATACAAATCAGCACCTGAATATTGCTTCCAAGATTCTGTACAGTAAAAGCTCCAATTGTACAAAATAAAATATCCAAAAAAGAACGCCTGAAGCAAAACCACATGTAAAGCTGCATAAAAACAAGCACAATAAAGGTTCGAATTCCGCTTATATATTGACCAATTATAATTGGAAGGGTAACTCCCAAAAGCAGACAGGCAGTTCCCCCTACAAGCAGGCGTAACCAGAAGCGTTTCCTTTTTTTTAGATGGAAAAAGAACATAGCTTCCGCTATAAAAAGCTGGATGATAAAACAGGTAATTCCCTGTATTTCACTTGTAGATGAAGCTAATATTTCATAAATTGCCACGTCAGTTTCCTCCCCGGTTAATGTACATTGTCATTTGATCTATAAAAGTTTTTTTATAAGAACGGGAAATCGATAATTCCTTTCCATTTACAAACACGCTGTTTCCCTGATAGCGGGAAATCCATTCCAGATTTACACAAAAGGATTTACTGCAACAGGAGAAGCGACCTGTCGGAAGCTGTGCTATAAAATCTCCCATTGTGCTTCGCAGGCGAAAGGTCTCTTTCGAAGTATGAAGATAAAGATAATGCTTTGCACTTTCAATATAAATCAGATCTGCAATATCAATTTTAACAGTTCCCTGTTCAGAAGGAACATATATCTGATAACCATGAAGCTTTTTACAGATTCGGATCGCTTTGTCCAGTTTCAGCGAAAAGTTGAAATATTCAATAGGCTTTACCATAAAATCAAGAGCCTGCACTTCATATCCGTTAATGGCATATTGCGCCATATTGGTAATAAAAATAAGAGGAATCTGGCTATCAAATTCCCGCAGTTTTCTGGCGGTGTCAAGACCATTCATATGAGGCATTTCAATATCCATAAGAGCAATGTCGCAGCTGGCTTTATAATCGCTGATAAAATTTAATCCGTTTTCAAAGCATTCTACAGCTAACGGTTCCTGTTTTTCTTCTGAATAGCGTAATATATAGTCTTGAAGAATTTTTGCACTTTTCTTATCATCTTCCACAATAGCAATGGTAATCATAGTTATCCTCCATGGTATACAGCAAAAGCCGGAGTCCTTTTGGGCATTCCGGCTTTTTCATTATACCATGTAAATATTAATTTGTGCCATATTTTACAGCAGATAAATCAAGCTTTTGTCTCATCCTTACAAGTGCATTTCTGAAATCCAGAATAAGAGGAAACAATATATGCAATCATGGAAAGTGCCATAAGTACGGCTGAAATTATGAATTTCTTTATGGTTGCAAACTCATAAAGTCCTGATACCACATATCCAATAAAATCAACTTGTGTATAAAAACTGTTAACAAGTGCTGCTGCAGTCAGAATTGCATTTGCAGTAAGCAGAAGGCTTGTCCACTTAAAATCAGGTGCCACCTTCAAAACGATCATCGCAAGAATCTGCAGAACCACTGTTACAAGCAGCAGAACCTCAATATAAGATTCTGTATGTCCTGACTGGCGGTACATTACAAAGCCGATCAGCGCAAGGATTGCAGCCACAAAGCTTAAGTAAAAACCAAATGTTTTATTTTTCAGATATCCCATATTACTTGTCCTCCTTCACGTAAACTGTCTTTTTGCGAAGTGAATTTCGAAGGTACATAACTGCAAACAAAAGTGTCAGAAGTCCAAATACCACCTCTGCTGCCATAAAGGCAATCTGCCACCATGTAAGAACGTGAATATATTTAGTGGAGGTTGTAATTGTATTCATATCATTACTTGCAACTGTATTATATACGAAATATTTAATTGTTTCTTTCATCTTTTTCTGGAAAGCAGAGTCCTTTGCAATCAGCTTCAGGTTCTCGGTTGAAGTCATGGAACCAATATTAGCGCTTTCATATGCAGAAGTTGTAAGACATCCGCCACCGCCGCCAAATACAATATCTCTCCAGTTCATGTAATCAGCACCGTTGATCATATCTGTTACGATCCAGCCTTCAAAGCCCCACTCGTTACGTGCAACCTGCACCTGTGAAGCTTTGGAAGCTCCTGAATATACAGTTCCAAGACGGTTGAAGCCTGTCATGATTCCCTGCGCATAGTTATTTTCCATAGCTCCCTGGAATGCGCGGAGTTCATTTTCCCTTGCAGCCTGCTCTGTGAAGAATGTGGAAACACCGGAACGGTTTAACTCCTGATGATTCATGATATAGTGTTTCGGCATCATCATAAGACCTTTGGATTTTCCGCCTTTGCAGACAGCCTGTCCCAACAGGTTGGTAAGCATGGCATCTTCTGAATAATATTCATGATTTCTGGAGCAGTAAGGTGCACGGTGAATGTTAAGACCAGGTGCTGCAATGGAGTTGGCATTGGACCACAATCCATCTTCACCAAAGAGCTCTCCTTCTCTCTCTACAAGTTCTTTATTGAACGTTGCTGCAACTACAGGTTCTGTAGGCATGGAGCTCATAGAGTAGGAAGCATATTCGTTGTCTGAAGAAACATAAGTCGGCTCGGAAGAGTTGGATTCATTCCAGCGGGTTGCATATCCTGCAATCTGGTCGTAGCTGTAACCGATTGGTCCGTCATACCAGATTGCTTCTGGCAGGAAAATAGAATCCAGCTTCTCAAAGTTTTTATCTCCTGCTTTTTCAATAAAGTTGGCAGCCTCTTCCAAAGTCAGCTGATCCATAAGCTGATCCCATTTTTCATCAGACAGAGGAAGTGCACCTGCGAAAGTTCCATCCTCATTAAACTGGAGGAAATCAACGGTGCTTAATCCGTTGTCAGCTCCCCAGACAACTTCTTCGTCATTGTTCTCAGTAAGTTCATAAGCGGAGTTTGTAAGACCTTTCATCATTTCCTCTATTGGAGTAATGCTTTCCACTTCTTTCCAGCCCTTGCTCCAGTCAGAACGTGTAGTGTATTCAGCAGTATCCGGGATCAGATTGTTAATATCGCAATCTTGGAATGCATTCTCTACGTTTTCAGAATAAGTCTCTTTATCTTCACCAAGAGAAACTGTCACTACATTTTCCGGCTCAATTGTTTCATCGTCTGTAATTGTGATCAGATCGTCTGTGGAATCTGTTTTTACCGCCAAGACATTGTTTAATGCTTCATGCGCACCGTTTCCGATTGTGAAATAATAATCACCGGAATCCAGCACCCATGCGCCCTCTGTTCCATCTTCTTTTACAGCTTTTTCATCATAACTTGCCATATATTCCGGAGCGAACTCAATTTCCAGAGTCTGTGATTCGCCAGGCTCAAGAACCTCTGTTTTTCCAAAATCAAGAAGCTGAATAGAAGCTTTCTCCAGTCCGCCCTCTATATATGGTGTCTGTACATAAAGCTGGACAACATCTTTTCCGGCAACGTCACCGGTATTGGTTACCTTCACTTTTGCAAGTCCCTTTTCCCCAGATATTACATCTACACTTTCCAGCTCCTGAGTAAAGGTTGTATAAGATAAACCATATCCAAACGGATAAGTTACTTCATCTACATAGTTCCATGCTTTGCCAGTAGAAGAGCCTTCTGTGGTGGTTGCATTTCCCTGATCCAGAACAGTATCCTCGTAACGGGTTTCATAATATTTATAACCAATATAGATACCTTCTGTTTCTACTACATACCAGTCACCCTTGTCTGCTTCTGTAAGTTCTGCACCAGATTCTGCATTGGAAGCATTAGTATAAGTATAAAGACCAAAGTTGGTCATTGCCGGAGCAGAAACAGAACTTGTGGCATAAGTATCAGAAATATGACCGGATGGATTCACATCGCCAGAAAGTACATCACATACTCCAAGGAATCCATTCATTCCCGGAAGTCCAGTCCAAAGAATTGCTCCAATCTCCGGATCATCCTTCAGTTCCTGGATTTCCATAGGAACGTCAGAATTGATCAAAACGATCACCTTGCCATTGCTATTTTCCTTTGCAAGCTGGATCATCTCTTTTTCGTAAGCTGAGATAGACATCGGGGTGTCGAAGCTGTCCCCATTAGGATCCTTCATATTTGTGCTGTAGTCAGACGCCTCTGAACTGTCTCTGGAAAGAACAACAATTGCTGTTGTATCCTTAGCAGATTCCAGAATATCATCTGTGTAAAGTTCAGCAGGTGCCTCACCTACTGTATATGTATCTGCTTCATTATAAGAAGCGGAAAAAGCAGGTACAAGGCTATGGCCCGGAACTTCATTTCCAAAGAAAGAAGCTTTTCTGTAATATGGCGCGCAGGTTTCACTTGCATAAAAGCCTTTCATGGTTTCATTTACTGTGAAGCCTCTTTCATCCATAGCTTCTTCAATACCATAAGCGATCTGACCATCCTCTGAATCAGCCACAACAGAGGAACCAATTAATCCGCCGGTTCCCGGAAGATGGCTGTTTAAGCCCCAGAGGGTAACAGCTTCTTTGGATTTGTCAAGTGGAAGAGTCTGATCTGTATTTTTGAATAAAACGGAACCTTCTGAAGAAATTTCAGCAGCCAGCTGTTCTTTAGCCTTTACCAGATCCTCTACATTGTCAAATTCAGATTCATAATAAATGCCATCAGAGTCAGAATCTCCCTGCTCGATTTTGTAGCTTGAGGTTCCAAGTGTCGCATTAATGAAATCCACTCTTGCATTTGCAATTGAGCTTCCGCCCAGTGTGATTGTGAGAAGTGAGGCTGTAGTTGTTGCCAAACCACGCCAGATTTTCCCGGTATGCTTTTTCATATTTCCTTTCCTCCTAGTAAATTTCCTTTGACAGATAAACACATACTTTTCAGATAGTTACTCTGTCCTTTCAGTTCTGTTTGAACCGCTGGATTTACTATAGCAAAAGGAATGGGATTTGTGAAAAATTCGGCAAATTTGGAACCGTTTCTGGCAAAACTGGTAAGCATATGAAATTTAAATCAATCTAATATTTCAATCTCTGTCTCTGCATTTCCAAGCTCAGATTCAGCTTTCACAACTACTTTACCAGCTCCAGCCTGTGGACGGATAATCGCCAGTGCTTCTCCATAATAAGTATCTGTCTCATTGCTCTGGTAGCTTTCCGGATAGTATGGGCAGGCACTTCCAAATGCCAGAAGCTCGCCACCTTTTACAGCAAGCTTGATTCTGCCTCTTGCCAACGGTTTTGTCTGGCCGTTTTCGTCTGTGTAGCGCATTCTTACGTAGCAAAGATCGGTGTTTGCATTCACACAGGTAAGCTCTGGTTCTGCCTGGAGGATTGTTTCTTTTCCCGCGGTTGTCAAGGTTTTCTCTTCAATTATATTGTCATCTGCATCATAGGCAACAGCCTTGATTTCTCCATTCTGATAGGTTGTATCAAAGAATACCTTGCAGTCGTTTTTCGGCTTCTTAGTGCCTACACACTTGCCGTTTATATACAACTTCACATGATCTGCACGAGTGTAAACTTCCACTTTTGCTGCATTCCCATCACAGCCATTCCATGACCAGCTTTCCATTGCATTTGTCATTTTCCATGCAGAAGGAGAATGGGCATCCTTTGTGTGATCAACCGGCATAACTGCAATTGCCAGATCCTCCAGTTCAAAGGCAACTCTGGTATATGCCATCTCGCCAAGAGGCTTTCCTGTGAGATCAATTCGGCCTGAACCGGCACTTACCCAGCCACAGCCGCCATCAAAACGAGGTGCATAATCCTTATATTCCCATGCGCCGATTCCAACCTCACCCAGATAATCCTGAGCTGCCCAGACGAAGTCACCAATGATACGCTTATCACGTTTTGCTTCCTGCATAAATCTGTAAGCATCTGCACAGAATGTTTCACTTCCAAGAATAATTCGCTTGGAATACTTCTTTAAGTCATGACGGTAACGCTTGATTCCATAGTTATATCCTGCTACATCCATATTGGCATATGCATCCCTTGTTTTCACATCACATGGATAAAGAGTTGCTCCTGTTTTCATAAATTCGGCACCAAAAATTCCGGCTACTGTGTTATAAAATTCACTTCCCACAGCCTTTTTCTTCTTGGCATTCTCAGCAGCTTCATCTGCTTTTTTATCGCTGTAAACACCAAATCCCATAGAGCTTAAGAAGTTAAAGAAGATGTTGATTCCGCAGCTTACAGGGCGGGTGGAATCCATCTCATGAAGTCTGTCTGTAAGGGATTTTGTAAGGGCAATTCCCTTTTTCTGCGCAGTCTCAGATACTTCATTTCCTGTAGAATACATGATCACAGATGGATGATTATAGTCCTTATCCACCATATCTTTTAAGTCTTTTCTGTAATTTTCCAGAATCTCATCTGCATAGTCATACTTTGTTTTATGGATATACCAGCCATCAATATATTCGTCCATTACAAGCATTCCCATCTCGTCACAGGCGCGAAGAAGTGCTTTGGAGCATGGGTTATGTGCAGAACGGATTGCATTATAGCCAGCGTCCAGAAGGATGCGGATTTTACGGCGTTCTGCAAATTCATACGCACAGGCACCAAGAAGGCCGTTATCGTGATGGATACAGCCACCTTTTAACAGGACACGTTTTCCATTGATACAGAAGCCCTCTTCCGGAGTACAGCTTACTACACGGATTCCAAAGGTTTCTTCCTGAATATCCTCGCCGAAGGTTACGCGACAGGTGTAAAGATTCGGTGCTTCCGGACTCCAAAGGTTTGCTCCCGGAAGAGCAATTTCTCTAGAAAATTTACCATCTGCCTGGAGAATTTCCAAGGCGATGATCTTATCTGATGCTTTGTCAGAATTTTGAACGGTTGGTTGTACTGCATTTTCGTCAATACACTGCTCTATGGTCTCGTCTGTCTGGTCTGCACTTTCGCCAGCCACAGCTTTTCTGGTAACAATCTGTTTCTCCATAATTTCCACTTTCACCTCACCGGCAGCATTCGGCCATGCCTCCACGCGGATTTTCGGCTCCTTATAATCCAGTGTAGTGATCTTCACGCTGTCAAATCTTAAATGTTTCTTCGGCACGATATACAGCCACACCGGACGGTAAATTCCGGTACCGGAATACCAGCGGCTATTAGGCTGATCGTGATTGATCACTTCCACCCGGATCACATTTTCTTCCCCGAATTTTACATATTTTGTTGCATCTACATAGAAACCAAGATAGCCATAAGAATGATATGCAACTTTTTCGCCGTTGAGATATACAGTTGCCTTACGGTAAACGCCCTCAAATTCCAGGATCACTTTCTCGTCTTTCGCTTTCTCTGGAAGGATAAATGTTTTCTCGTAAGTGTAATCCTGTGCCTCATACCATCCTGTATTCACACCGCCGGCACTTGTCTCGCTTCTCTCATCCAGCTGCATGGCATCATGCGGAAGAGTTACTGCAAATGCATTTTCTTTATCTCCTGTTTTGTAGCAAATCCAGTTTTCGTTAAATGACTGCTTCATGATTTCCTCCTGAAATTTTCTATAATTTTCTTTTAATGTCAAGCGGATATTCCAGGTCCGCTTCGCTACTTACTCATAACCGAATGCTGCTTCTCAGCTTAATTCTACCAAATAAAAAGCAGGCTGCGCTATTCCAAACGCAACCTGCCAAAAAACACGCGCCAACTGTGCAAAAAGCGCATTGCTGTTCTCCTGTTCGCAGCAACAGGCTCTAAAGCCTGTTTGAAAAATCATTCCCGCAATCTGCACGCCCCACTTTGCGGTATATTTCACCCGAATTCGGTTGCCGTAGTCCGCTACGGTGCCCTCATCCGAGCGAAATCTCCCACAAATTGTGACGCACATCTTGCAGAAAGCCTTTTTCAAACACGCTCTAGAAAATCTTCTGTAAAAAATTATACAGCGCCAGATGCCAGTTTCCCATAGAATGATACCGCATTGGAAATACATCAAAACAGGTATTTACACCAGACCGCAATCTGGGTTCTATATCCAGCAGTGCCTGGTAATCCTGTACCTGTCCCGGCAGGGCAAAATCAAAGTTGCCGCTTGCCACATACAGATAATGAATTGGCAGTTCTGCAAAATCGCCTGTCTGAATGGTATCTTCAAATGCAGTCCTGTCTGTCCTGCTTCCGCTGAATGCCCCGAACCAGGAAAAATAATCCAGTCTCTGACACAACGCAGAATGATACATCGTTACCGCCCCTCTTGACAAACCGGCAAAGGCTCTGTGATCCCGGCTCTTGGAAAATCCCGCATCATCTGTCGATTTTGCATATGTAGAATAAGAGGATTCAATCTCAGGCATCAGATCATTTCGCAGCTCTTTTGCAAAAGAATAGGTCAGCTGATCCAGATCATCTGCACAGTCATCTTCCACATAAAAAGTCGGTGTCACCACAATCAAAGGCTCAATATCTCCATCTGCAATCATATTATCCAGCATGGTTTTGTTATACGGATTTGTTTTCAGCCAGTATTTTTCATCATCACCTGTACCATGCATCAGATACAGAATATTATACTCTTTTTCCTTACTGTAACCATATGGAAGATATACATAAGCTGACTTTTTCACGCTTCTTCCATCAGTGGCATAAGCCCTGGTATCGTATACAACTTCTTCCACGGTTCCAGCCTGTTCTGGTTCTTCCCCATCATATTTTGCAGGGACTGCCCACAGTTCATCTCTTGCCAGTCCCTGCGCTTCATGTCCTGCATCATACCTTACTTTCCAAAATCCCAGAAATCCTGCCAGTATCAGAACTGCTGCCGCAAGCGGTAAAACTGCCACACGCCCCATAGGGATTTTTTTCCAGATCATCACCGTTGTCCCCAGGCTTCCTCCCAGCGTGGCTACAATAGCCTCTGCCAGAAATAACCAGTTAAAATAATATGTACTGGTAGAAAAATTGGTATTAAAATACAGAATGAAAGCTGCCGCTGCAATCAGCAGATATAAAAATGGCATTCTGCTTTTCCATGCCATATACGCCACCAGCATAAAAACCACCGCGATCATACTGAATGTAATAAATGCTGTCTTATCTCCCAAAATTGCAAACCGGACAATATCGATTCCGGAAAGCAGCACCAGAACAACTGCGGGAATCTGGCTGATCCGGTTCCACATTTTTTCATCTGCTGTCATCTCAATTTTATGCCTCATTATTTTCCCACTCCTACATTTTCTCCAGATACTTTACCACATTTCATGGATCATTTCCTGAAAAATCCGCAATTTGCAGCTCAGAAACCGCAGACTGCATACAATAAAATTCTTCACAGATAAAGATAACAGATTTCTTCTTATTTTTCAGCATTCTGGCAAATGTAGGCACCTTTTAGGCAAAAAAATACCGGAAACAGCTCTCCAAATCCTAACATTCAAAGAACCATTCCCGGTTTAGAAGGAATTTCAATTATAATTTGCAGCCTCGCTGCGCGCCCCAGATCATTCTTTCACCGCACCGGAAGTCATACCGCCCACAATATATTTCTGTCCGATCATATACACGATTACAACCGGAATACAGGTAAGTACAATATCAGCAAAAATGTAATTCCAGTAGCTTTTATTTTTTCCAAAGAACTGATAAACAGCCATAGTCATCGGGAACATTTTACTCTTGCTTGACAGATACAATGGAGTCAGGAAATCGCTCCACACACCCATGAACTGCAGGATAAAACAGGTCACCATAGTTGGCTTCAGAAGAGGCATGATAATCTTAAAAAACAGGCTGATAGGACCTGCGCCATCAATGACTGCTGCCTCATCCAGTTCCACCGGAACAGAAACCACAAAGTTGCGGATAGTAAACACACAGAACGGAATCATGGCGCTTGTAAACACCATAATAATTCCCTGTCGCGTATCGTTCAGATGAAGAGTGCTTAATACTCTCACCAATGTTACATAGTTAACCGGGAAAAACAGTCCGCAAAGTACGAAATAATATAAAAATACATTTAATCTGGTACGCTTGCGGCACATTACAAAGGCAGCCATTGCACAGAGCACAACCCCAAAAGTAGTTGCAACCAGTGCGTAAAGCAAACTGTTTGAAAATCCCTGGATCAGGTTTCCTTTGTCAATAACCTCGGTATAATTGGAAAACAGCCATTCTTTCGGCAGGGCAAGACTCATTCGGGAAGCCTCGCCTTTACTCTTGAAAGAGTTTATAACTACCATATAAAAAGGCAGGATAACGGTCAGGCACAGCAGGATGCAGACCAGATGCTTCAGCAGATTCTGAACTTTTTTCTTTGTCATTGCTGTACCTCCTGTTTTCCTAACGTTTTAACAATTACAACACCAGCAATTGCTGTGATCAGAAGCAGAATACTGTTCAAAGCAGAAGACATACCGTACTGACCTCTGGAATAAAGCTGGAATGCATAGGTGGTAAGAACCTCTGTTGCATGTCCAGGGCCGCCGTTTGTGAGAACATAAACAATATCAAATACCTTCAGACCATAGGTAATACCAAATACCAGGTTGATCATAATGGCGCCGCTGAGCATTGGAAGTGTCACATAGCGAAGCCTCTGCCAGAAGTTTGCCCCATCGATCTCAGCTGCCTCATAGTAGGATCTCGGAATGGTATTAAGACCGGCAAGGAAAATCGTCATTACATAACCAATACCTCTCCATGCATCCACACCATAAATGGATTTCCACACAACGCCAAGATCCGAAAGCCATTTCTGTTTCAGGATTCCAAGATGCAGACCATCCAGAATTGCATTTAAAAGACCATTGTTATAGTTGAGAATGGACTTGAAAACAAGACCAATGATAACAAAAGGAAGGATAGACGGCAGATACAAAAGTGTTCTGTAAAGTCCCTTTCCTTTCAGTCCTTCCTGAAGCATGATGGCAATCAGAAGTGCCGGAATCAGCTTCACAATATTGGAAATAATGGTAAATTTCAATGTATTTCCAATACCGCTTAAGTAATCTTTGTTTGATGTGAAAATCTCTTTAAAATTGTCAAGTCCGACAAAATGAATACCATTTAATACACTTCTTGAATTCCAGTCAGTGAATGAATATGCAACACCCATTATACTGGGAAGCAGGAAAAAGATAATGTACAAAGCCAGCGGCAGTATCAGAAACCACTGTGGATAAATTTTCTTCTTATTCAAAGGCGATACCTCCCCTTTATCAAACAGTGCGAAGGAATCACTCCTTCGCACTGAAGATATACCCTTATTAAATATCTTATGCTTAAATAATTATGTCAATTTCTTACCGAAAAACTTTATTTAGTTCCAGTTTGCATCGCCAACTGTCTTGGCAGCCTCTGCACGGTTGGTGTCCATATTTGCAAGAACGTCATTTGCTTCCATTTCGCCCTGGCAGAACGCAACCATATCCTGACCGAACTGCATCCAGTAGTCGTTTGTATATTTGGTACCAGTCTGAAGAACAGATACGCTCTTCTTGCTGTCATCTACTGTTGCAAGGAACTCTTCTTCCTCTGGCAGCCAGTGCTGCTCAATTGCATCATCGTTCATATCAACGTTTGTGTATGCAGGAGAGTTGTCAAGGATTTCCTGAAGACTCTCTGTGGTTGTAACAAAATTGAAGAATTCTTTTACAAGATCCTCATGCTCTGTTCCCTTGTAACCAAACATGGTAGGTCCAGCCGGGTTGGTCGGATACCAGGTGTTATCGCCAAGTGGGATCAGGAACATACCAAACTCATCCTCTGTGCCTGTGTCATCTTTGATCTGCTGAATGTAACTGGAGTTTGCCATAGCCATTGCAATGTTTCTGTCGCCAAATTCATTTGTCAGGTTGGTGCTGTCAGTTCCAATCCAGTCCTCTCCGAAATATCCTGCATCGGAAAGCTCTTTGAACTCGTTCAGAACCTCAAGCATTTTCTCATTGTCAGCAAATGTAGCCTGATTTGTATTCAAAGCATCGTAAAGTCCTGGTGTAGCTTCTTCGTAAACACCACCGATCTGGAAGAATGCCAGCTGATGCTGCCATCCATCTGCACCTGGCATAAACCATGGAGTAATTCCCTGTTCTGCGATCTTAGCGCAAAGGTCTTTCAGCTCTGCATAAGTAGATGGTATCTCCCAACCATTCTCTTCGAACAATGTTTTGTTATAAACCATTACATATTCTGGTGAATTGTGCCAGATCTGAAGTCCGTATAATTTATCATTGTATACACAGGATGTTTTTCTTGCTTCCGGCATAAGATCTTCCCAGGAAGCTCCTGTGAAATCAATACAGTATTTCTCTGGATCAACGATTGTAGACTCGATTGCAAATGGGTTGGACTGAATCCAGAAAATATCTGCACAGGAATCAGTAGCTAATTTTGACTGAAGAAGATCAGAATACTGGTCAGCCGGAATAGTCTGAAGGTCAACTGTTACACCATAAGTATCTTCAAAACGCTCGATTGTTGCATCATATCTGTTATCCATCCAGCCTGCTGATACCAGAATACTCAGCTCCTCACCGGAAAAATCTGCAGTCTCCTCTGCAAATACGGTAAGTCCGCTTGTCATGGACGCGATCATTGCTGCTGCACAAGCCACTGCCACAAAACTCTTTCTTTTCATTTACATATCCTCCTTTTAATAAAATGGCATTTACCTCATTCAGGAATCTCCGCTGATTCCTCTGTTCTTTTGATGATATTATTTTATCAGCCAGATGCTTTTTAATCCATGGATATTCTTACTTTCAATTTGTACTTTTTTCACCACATATTATACTTTTTTCACATAAGCTTATGTTTCTTCGAAAAGTCACCCGAAATTCTTATATATATTTTCTCTGTTTTCGAGCATTTATTTGTACTTTTTAAACAAATATGATATACTGATTTTTAATGTTTCACACATGGATTTCTGCATCTGCTTTCATAATATAGTCAGCAGCGCGGGCAAAACAATTACAGGAGGTATCGCCAGATGAAATCACGCAGTTTACAATCCAAGCTTTTTTTTGCCTATATCAGTCTGGCCTGCCTGATTCTTTTTTCTTTTGCTGTTTTTTTCTATGCTTTTGTTTCCAGACAGCTCAAGCAAAGTCAGATCAGTGCCATGAACACTCTCAATTCCAGCTTTCAGACTCAGGTAGATTCCGCGATCCGCAATCTGGATGCAGTATCTGTAAACATTAACTACAGCAATCAATCCAAAACCATTCTGGACAATTCCTTCAACTTAAACATTTCCAGCGATATGCTTTCTGCCATGTCAGATTTGTTTATTTCCCTTTCCGGAACCGAGCTGAAGGCAGATCAGGTAAATCTCTATGATTTTTCCGGATATGTTCTGGAAGCCGGCATCTCAACTATAGTCAAAAAGACGGATGGCTCAAAGGATGAGTGGATTGAGGCCGCCCGTGAACTGGAGGGAAAAAAAGTCCTTACTCCACCCTACTGTACCAGAGAATATACAAAAACAGCCACCTATGACCAGTGGTTTATTTCCCTGTACCGATCCTTTAATAATCAATATAAACGTGGCGTGGGTGTGATTGAAACAGCCAAGCAGTGCAAATCTGTTTTTAAAAGTATCATCACTTATAAAAAAAAGAACCATGAAGATGCTGCCAGCATCTATGTTTTTGACAGCAATGGCGATCTGATCTATCCCTACGATATTTCCCAGGAATACAAAGCAGCACTTCAGCCCTACTATGAACTTACCAAGGTCGATGATTCAGCTCTCACTCTTACCAGCCCGCTTACAGGCAGGACAGAGTATGCCGCAGAGTGCGTATCCGCCTATACCGGCTATACCTATCTTACCATTCAGCCGGAATCTGTAGTTCTGGCTCCGGTTTACAATCTGCTTCGTATTCTTGCAGCAATTGTTGCGCTGTTTCTGACAGTCTCCATCTTTATTTCCTACCGGCTTTCCCGTTCAGTCGTAAAACCGGTAAAGCATCTGAAGCATATTATTCAGCGCATGGAGCTTGATACACTTGGACAGGAAAAGGTAACTGCATATCCGGTTTCCGTTAATGAACTGGAAGAGCTCTACCAGGCCTTTCAGCTGATGAGCGATAATCTGAAAGATTCCATGGAGCAGCTGAATCAGGCTAAGGAGCAGGAAATGAAAGCCAGAAGCATGGCTTTGCAGACACAGATCAATCCTCATTTTTACTACAATACCTTGTCCAGCATTATAGTTCTGGCAGAGAACGGAGATTCTGAGACCGTGGTAAAAATGTGCCGGAATCTTTCCCGGATCATGCGTTATATTACCAATACCGCGGAGACAACGGTCACTTTAAAGGATGAACTGGATTATGTACAGAAATATCTGTATTGTATGAAGGTCCGTTATCAGTCCAGCTTGAATTACAGTATCCATGTAGATGAAAGCCTTCTTTCCCAACCAGTCCCCAAGCTGATCATCCAGCCTATTGTGGAAAATGCCATTCGCTATGGTTCGAACTGTGCACCGCCATGGAACATTTCGATCACCAGCGTGGTCACGAAAGGAAGCTGGCAAATTGAAGTGACGGATTCCGGTCCTGGCTTTACAGAGGAAGCCAAAGAGAGGATCACTGCCAACATTATGAAAGCCATTCAGAATCCGGGACTTCCGGAACTGAAGATAAACGGTCTGGGAACTATAAATGTATATCTCAGATGGAAAATATTCTGTAAAGGAGACATTATTTTCAGATATGGAAATACCGCTGAGGGGCACGGAATCGTGTCTATTGGACGGTATTTTTCCAAGACAGACAAATCAGCAGATGAAGCTGACTGCATAAGTGAATAAGCAAGGAGGAATCAAAATAGCATGACGTACACTGTCATCGTTGCGGAGGATGAAGAACTTCTGCTCACAAATCTTGTCCAGAAAATCCAGAAAGCGGATCCGGATTTTCAGGTGGCAGGAACTGCACAAACAGGCGATCAGGCTCTGGCTCTGGTAGAAAAGCTAAGCCCTGATCTTGTAGTTACGGATATCCGTATGCCTGTGATGGATGGAATCACCCTGCTCACAAAAGTAAGGGAGCAGTTTCCATTTACTAAATTTATTATCACCAGTGGATTTTCAGATTTCGAATATGCAAAAAAGGCCATCACTTTAAAGGTTTCTGATTATCTGCTGAAGCCAGTTGATTCAGAGGAGCTTAAAGAAGCTCTCTCCAAGATCAAACAGGAATTTCAGATTGCCGGAAATGATTACGAAGAGGTGTTTAATGCCCGGACTGCTGCCATGAAACCAACTCAGATCGCCACATTACTGAAAGATTTCATTGTAAAAAACTACAGCGAGGACATTAATCTGAACCTGATCGCAGATAACATGAACTACAGTCCCAGCTACCTGACCAAAATTTTCTGCCAAGTCTATGGCTGTACCCCTTCCAAATATCTGATCAACCTGCGCATGAGCCATGCCCAGCATCTTCTGGTCCATGAGCCTGGGCTGTCCGTGAAACAGATCGGGGAAATGTGCGGCTATCATGATCAGGGATATTTCAGCAGAATTTTTAAGAAACATACAGGTAAAAGCCCGTTGGAATTCCGGGGGTAAAGCTTTGAAGGCCGGCAGGGATTGTTCCCTGCCGGCCTTCTGACACGCTCTAGAGCGTGTTTGAAAAAGGCTTTCTGCAAGATGTGCGTCACAATTTGTGGGAGATTTCGCCCGGATGAGGGCGCCGTAGCGGGCTACAGCAACCAAATTCGGGTGAAATATACCGCAAAGCGGGGCGTACAGATTGCGGGAATGATTTTTCAAACAGGCTCTAGATCCGGAATAATTCTGCATGCTCTTCTTTATACAGCTCTATATTTAAGTACTCTCCAAAGTGCACTTCATCCGGTCTTCCGTATTCATAAGAAACCTTCACAGATTTTCCTGGCCATGGGTTTTCCACTCTGCATGGGTGTCCTTTGTGGCTGAGTATGCTAACCCGCCCTACCTCACCGTCTTTCAAAGCAGCGCTTACCTCAAGCCCTCCCCAGGCACGGAAATTCCGGAAAAAGGCGTTTGGATGCTCAGCTCTCGGCCATACTGGGAAAATGCGGATCATGCCCTCGCAGCTTTGCAGCATCATCTCCTGGATGGCATCCGGGATGGTGTTCAGCTGCTCGATTCCATGAGGATTTTCCTTCAGAAAACCGTTTGGGATTCCCCGGTTCAGGATCATATCGCGCATTTCTTTCCAGATGATTTCCGGAGCGTAGCCTACACGTACTGCGGCAGTGAAAAACAGACAGCTTAGGTTAGAGGCATTAAAAGCACCAGCCTTGTAGAAATGAGGATTTTTTACTCCACCAGATTCCATTCCATTGCTGTAAGCTTCGCCATTTTCTAATTCACCATTGCTATTGAACAGCAAGTTATTTGCATTATCTTTATCTGCAAATTCTGCTTCTTCAAGTGCCTTCCTGTATTCCAGCTCTCCCAGCGCATTCTCCACCAGTGCATGTATCTGCACTGTATTTCGCGCCACTTCCAGCTCTTCCGGGGCACTTCCAAGCCCAATTGCATTGCCCGGATATATCTGCATCACATTTCCCGGAAAATGGAAAGACCATTTGCCACCGATACCTTCATCATAATAAATCTCTTTGTCCAGCATTTCTTCCGGAAGCAGATCCTCCAGCTTCACATCCACCTCTTTCCAAAGAGTTGGATTCTCCTGAATCTCCCGAATTGTCCCCTTTGGATAAGGTGCCAGGTTTTCTGCGATTTCCAGCCATTTTTCTCTCTTTTTCTCATCCAGATCAAGTGCCTCACTGATTCTCGGCATCCAGGTAAAGAAGGTTTTCAGATAACCTAATGTATTCACCGGATCTTCCGGAACGCCATTGTCACGGATGTTCCCATCTGTGCGCTCGTGCATGCCATCTCCAACTACATGGTAAACGCCATCTCTGCACACCAGATCCTTTTCCCAGAAATCTGCCACACCGCGAAGATAGGGGTAAACCTTCTGTGCATACGTCTCATCCTCCGTGATTCCATAACGATAGATCATATTCAAAGCACCGTGAATGGCTGGGGATTTCATATGCAAAAGCAGAGCCTCACTTACCAGGCCGTGAGGTCCCAGACCCAGAGGATAATAAAGTCCCTCATGGTGAAGCAGCCGCTTACACATCTCATCTGAAATTTCCATCAGTTTCAGATAAGGCGCATCGTGAGGATCGGACTGCTGGAAATGTCCGGAGACCATCAGATTCAGATAGGGAGACTGATGGTTATAATTAATCTTATAATTTCCATTCCATGCCGGACGGTCAAAAGTACTGATTCCCAGAATATTGGGCGGATATTCCGGATCCCGGGATACACTTGCCAGCATATATTTTGACAGATAATATCTCTGCTCGATCACCGGATCATCCAGGGAAATTTCGGAAACACTCCAAAACTTTTTCCACCATACCAGGTGCCGTTCATGAAGAGTTTCCACATCTTCTTCCGTTATCCACCTTGCCCTGGAAAAGGCATACTCATAAGGTCTGCTGCACTTCGCCCAGGAGCGCACTGGCAGAACGAAGGTTGCCCGCTCACCGGCTTTTATTTTTCTGTGAGTGCTTCTGTCACTTAGCTTCCCTGTATTTCCAAATGCTTTAACTGCCTCAACATTCTTTAAAATACCGTTTCCCGCCGAAGGTTCTGTAAATACCGCTTTATTTGATTTATTCCCACTTTCCTCAGTGGATATAATAGATTCTTTCTTTAAAGAACCCAAACTTTCAACGCCGCCAATTACTTTCGTTTCCTTCAGAAAGCCCCCAGCAAAACCAACCTTAGTTGGAATATCCACATGATCTGAAAACTGCCGGTATCCACTTACAATCCCACCGCCGGTTTTCTTTACCTGCAGCGGACGTCCCGTCACCAGTCCAGCGAACATTCCGTTCTGGATATTCTCCAACTCACCGCTTCCCCAGACATCTACAGCTTTTTCGCAGCCTTTTCCTATTTCATCCGGAAAATAAAAATCAAATTCCACATCCAGATCTGTCTCACTCTCAAACTCTACCACAAGAATGTTCTCATCTGCAGCCACCCAGCTTTTCAGAGAACATTTCTCTCCGGCGGAATTTGTCAATATTGTTATAGTTTCTCCCGTGGCAAACTTCTGCTCCGTATACCACCTGGCACCCTCCATAGCAGGAATATCAAACACCATACGCCCTACCGGTCTGGGGCTTCCGCCGCTTACCGCCGGATCACATTTGGCAGAACTGTTATCATGAAAGAATTCCCAGTTCGCCGCACTTTCCATTTGCCAGAAGTCATTGGTCGTAAACCAGAACTGTGGATACCTCCCATCCCCGGCCACTGCCGCCAGCAAATCTCCATTTCCCAAAATCGGCGCGTCAATCTTCGTCCCCGCATTCTGCCAGATTTTCCATCGTCCGCCCCCTGAAACATCCACATTTCCATCTGGCACAGCCGTCGGAGCCTCAGTAAATACAGCCCTATTTCTCTCTACAACCATATATCTTTCCTTCTTTCCACTTTCGCTTCCCGCACCGCAGTATCCTACTTTATAATCACCGTCTCATAAACCGCTTCCCTCATTCCCGGGAAGCTGCCCTCTCTACGCCCATTCACCAGCTGTCCTGCCGCATCCTTCCACTGGAATCTGGTCGTCGCATACGCCCCATTCTCAAAGTTATAGTTATTTCCTTCATCCTCATACAGCACAAACTCTCCGTCTGCCCCAGGATAAACGATAATCTGTACCGGCTTCTCTGGCTCCTGCTCTGCATAAACCAGCCCATCAGCCACCGGAATGATCGCACCCGCCTTCACGAAAATCGGGATCCGGTCAATAGGTGTCTCCACCTTCACATACTGGCCGCCCTCATATTTCTCATTTGTCCAGTAATCGTACCAGATCGTACCAGCCGGCAGATAACACTCCCATGTCTTTTCCCTGTTAAGCACGGTACTTTCCGGACCATAATACATAGGCTCCGTAACTGCACAGATCAGCAGGGATGGTCCAAACATAAACTCATTCTCCACCTTTCGCGCCTCTCTGTCCTCCGGGAAATCAAACAACAGGCTTCGCATAATGGTATAATCCTCAAAATGTACTGCCCCTGCCAGCGAATAAATATAAGGCATAAAATGATATCTCAGCTTGATAAATTTCTCGATAGCATCATAGAACATAGTGCCCTTTTCCCCGAAATTCCAGATTTCTCTCGGCGTATCTGTACCATGAGACCGGAACATAGGAAGAAATGTTCCCATCTGAAGCCAGCGTGTATAAAGCTCACAATATCCCTTATCTTTCACACCCTCATTATATTTTCCTTGCCAGAACCACTTGGTCTCCGGATCCGTGTTGCATCCGCATCCACGGTTCTGCCACTTATCTGCAACTGTGAAAAAGGCTCCGATATCCAAGGTCCAATAGGGATAACCGCTCAGTCCCATATTCAAACCTTCTACGATCTGGATCTTCAGATTCTTCCAGTCCGCGCAGGTATCTCCAGACCACAGCATAGCTGCATACTTCTGACCAGATGCATAACCGGAACGTGTCAAATTCAGTACACGCATATCCTCCCGAGCCTTTCTCTGGTTCTCATAAATTCCCTTTGCATGCTCCAGGGCAAAAGCGTTGGCCACAGCAGGATCCAGGTATTTCTTGTGCTCACCTCCAACCAGCTGGAAACGCTCCCAGGGCTCTCTTTTCACCGCACCGCCCCAGTCCGGACCGGAAAACGGCTCTGTGGAGTCACACCACCAGGAATCAAAGCCCTGGTCAAACAGCCCCTCCTTCGCCTGTTTCCAGTACATTTCTCTTGCTTTTTCATTAAAAGCATCATAGGTTGCATAATCATACAGAAGATATCCGGCATCAAAAAATTCCTGATGATTTTTTCCTCCGGCATTCATATTCGGCCATACAGAGACCATGCTGTGGGCATGCATCTCATGAATCCGCTCCATGCACTCCTTGTTATCCCCATAACGGGACTGATCCAGAATCTTCTCCCCCCAGTTGCCCGGATCCCAGGTATTCCAGTCCTGAACCACACAATCCAGCGGAACCCCGATTTCTCTGTAATGGCGTACAATTTCCTCTAATTCTTTGGAAGTATAATATTGCTCCTTGGACTGGATATAACCATAAGCCCACTTCGGCAGCATCTGCGCCTTGCCTGTCAAATAGCGATAAGCATGGATAATTCCATCCATGGTATTGCCGCCCATGAAATAATAATCGATCTGATCCACTGTATCCAAAAACAGGTAAGACTCCCTTCCCTCATCATTAAAAGTCATCAAAGAACAGCAGTCAAACAGCACTCCATATCCTTCTGTAGAAACAAACAGAGGCATTGGAATCCTCATATTGTGCTGGTAAAGATACTGATTGTGTCCGCGATAATTGTAAATTCCTTCCTCCGCCTGGCCAAGACCGTGAATCTCTTCCTCCTCTTTCCAGTCGAAAAATACCCTTGCACGATAACCGTCGCGCACCTTCTCCGGCTTCAGATTCTGAATAAAGTTACGCTCACCGTCAACTGTTTTTACACGGTTGATAACCGGCTTCTCACCTCCAGTTGTATACCGCACTACATCAATTTTTGTTAAATCTGCCTTATCCTGTATGCACCACCTGGTTCCGTCCGCGTGCTTCCACTCTATTTTTCCAGATGAAAGTTCCAGAGAGGCCAGAACTTTTCCAGTCTTTAGTTCCAGCTTTTCTTCGTTTTCCTCTGCTGCAAACTCAACTGCCGGATATTCCTTTTTTTCAATAATAAGAGAGTCGTTTCCCTTAATCTCCTCTTTTCCAATTACACAGCGGATAATTTCCTCTGTAACCGGAATCAGCCGGTATAACATTCCTGCCGCTTCCGTCTGTACATACCTGTCTGTTTTTATCATTTTCCATTCCCTCCGTTTTTCAATCCCCTTTTTTTTACGTTGTCTGTCTGAAAGAGCCTCTTGCGTGATAATAAATTCCAACGAAATTTTCCATTACATAAAAAGCTGGCACATCAGGACAAAGCTTCCTGCTTTTATCCTAACATGCCAGCCTGAAAAAGGTCTATGTCTTATCTGCTCCTGAATTTTAATTATTTTTACTCTTCTCATATCCGGGAGTTTTTCCCATATGCTTCTTATATAATCTGTAAAAATTGGAAATATTATTGAACCCACATGCCAGGGCAATCTCAGTCACATTTGCCCCATCCTCCCGAAGCAGCTCCCGGGCCCGGTTCACACGCAGACGTGTCACATAATCACTGAAGCTGATGTTGGTGAACTTACGGAAATAGGAGGAGAAATAGTTGGAGCTCATATAAACAGACGCTGCAACCTCCTCCAGTGTAATCTTCTCACAATAATGAGCGTTTATGTAAGTAAAAGCCTGCTCCAGACGTTTCATGGCATTTTTCTTTTCCCGAAGCATTTCACCGGACTTGGTCTCATCCTGATAAGCCCGGATCAGCATGGTCAGAATCCGCAGAACATTCGCCTTAATCATAAGCGGATAGCCCTCCTTGCGCTCCTGCCATTCCTGGTAAATCTCCTGTATGCTGGTACGGATCTCCGTATTCACCGGTTCTTCATGGCCCACTCTGTTCTTAAAATTAGTTCCACGCTCAACAAAGGGCCGCAGATATTCCGTATCAAAAGTACTGATCTTCTCTGCTACAAACTCCGGCGAAAAGATCATAACCAAAAGCTTCATTCTGCCTCCCAGAAGCTTCCAGCCATGCGGCTCTACATTATTAAAAATGATAATATCATTCTCTTCCATGGTATATTCCTGTCCATTGACGAAATAGTTTCCCTTTCCTTCCAGAACCCAGGTGATCTCAAAATAGCTGTGCCAGTGCCAGGTTCCCGGATGACTGTTGGAAGGGTTAAGCTCCACTTCTGATATCTGAAAAGGAAATTCTTTATCAAGAGGAATGCTGTCTCGTTCCAGTCTCATACTCTGCCCCCTGTAATAATCTCATGAGCACAGTATAGCAGACTTGTGTTCTGCATGCAATCAGCCTTAAAGATTATGTTATTGTTCATTCCGTGAACAGGAACACGGAGTAAGCAGTAACTTATTCTTTTTTTTGACCGGAATACAAAAATTCTTCTAACCTTTGCAGCTCATCCTCATGCTTCCCATGAACTGCAATTCTGAAATAATCTTTTCCCTGCACTCCCTTTATCATATAATAATCATTTTCTATTTTGAAAAAAGGCTCTTTCAGCATATCCAGATACACAAAACTTCCCAGAGGTCTCAGACTTAATATAAAAGCTCTGTCTATAGGCGCATCCAGAAGGTAATCCGTTGCGAACCAGCCTGATTCTGCACACTTTTCTCTTGACGGCTGTTTTCCAAGAATTTTCATTTAATCGGCTCCTCTCAATGATACTGCAATCTGGCCTGCTGCCTCCAGAAATGCAAGGATTTCCTCTTCTTTCGTAAACCAGGAAACGCTCACTCTCACAGTTCCACTATTTTTTGTTCCCATTGCCTCATGAATCAGGGGGGAACAATGAAGTCCGGCGCGCACTGTAATTTCATAACCATTTTCCAGGATATATGCCGCATCCGAAGCCTTCAGCCCCTGAAAATTCAGGCTCATAACAGGTCCCTTACATTCCGCAAAGCTGCCATATACCTGTACCCCCGGAATTTTCCCAAGCCCTTCATACAAAAGCTTCATCATCCTTTCTTCTTTTTTCTTTATCCTGTCCACGCCGTTTTCCAGCACGAATTCCACACCGGCAAGAAGTGCCCTGATCCCCGGCAGATTCTGAGTGCCGACCTCATACTCATAATCACCGTCTTCATAAGTAAGCTGTTGACTGTTCCGCCCTGTGCCGCCATACTTCAATGGCTTCAGTTCCAGCCCCTTTCTTATGAAAAAGCCCCCGGTGCCTTGTATTCCCAAAAGACTTTTATGCCCTGTAAAAATAACCCCATCTGCCCTCCAGCTGTCTGCATCCACCGGAATACAGCCTGCACTTTGCGATACATCAACAATCAGAAGCAGATTATTTTCTCTTACAAAATTTCCAATCAGCTTCATATCCTGCACATATCCGGTCACATTGGAACAGTGATTTACAATAAGAGCTGACGGATTTTTTCCTGTGTTTTCCATAGCTTCTTTCAGACCTCTTTCCAGTGCATTCCGGGTAACTGCTCCGTTTTCCAGGCAGGAAATGATTGTTACCGGATGCTTCTTTAATACCGGCTGATTCATAAGCGGGCGCAATACACTATTGTGTTCTGTCTGGGTTGCCAGGATTCCACACCCCTCTTCTCCGTAATCCAATCCACACAGCACTGTGTTCAGGCTTTCCGTAGCACCTGAGGTAAAAAAGATCCGGTCACGAGCATGGATGCCCAGCAGCTTTCCAAGCTTTTCCCTGCACCTTTCTTCTGTATCTTTTTTCAAAATTTCGCTTCCTCCCCGGAATTGCGAAGCAGGCGTGTCCATAAGACACGCCTGTACAGCTTCACATACAGAGGAAGGCTTGGGCCAGGAAGTGGCCGCATTGTTCAGATAGATCATCTAACTCATCCTTCCAGGATATTGAAATCCATAACCTTTGCAATTTTTTTGATCAGCCTGGTATAATCACCAAAAATCAGAACCTGATGATGTCCAAAGCCAGCCAGATTGTGCATAAACTCCCTTGCATCATCCATCTGGATATAGTAATACGGGCTGCAATAGGTCTCGACATATTCCGAACGGATTACTTTTCCTTTCTTAATGCACATGGTATCACCTGCCGGATTGAAACGACCAAGTGTAATATAATCGTCTTCGTTCTGTGTAAAATCAACCTGAAGCTTACCGCCGAAGCCCTGTCCGGTAAATGCCCACAGCTTGTATTCCAGCGGTTTTGTTCCGTATCCGTTCATACAAAGGGCCGGAACTGCATGATGGATCCTGAGCAGCTCATCTGTCTCATGATTTGGATTTCCCATAAAGGCCGGACGGTTTGCAGCGTATTGCATGATCAGCATTGCCATAAGTGCATTCAAGTCTTCCTCGCATCCGCTTGGAATTCCCTCATCCTTCATAATTGAATGACACATGCATGGTGTAAATTTACGGTTCTGTGGAATTTCCGTCGTACAAAGCTCATGACAGGCTGTGGAAAATGCATTGCAGTCATAAATATCCATCATTTTCTTTGCTGCAAGATAATATTTAATGTCATTGATAAACCAGTCGGTATTTACCTGAGTATCTGTAGAACCAGCAATCAGCTTATCCGCAATTGGCTTTGCCTCTTCATCCGTAATCTCATCCATATATTTGAAAATAGATGTGAATGGAAGCTTGATCACTTCAAATCCATAACGCTGACGAAGAACCTCCGGATCACGGATAAGGCTCTGAATTCCAAATGTAGGCTGGGAACCTGCGGTCAGCACAAGTGCTCTTGTATTGCGAACTGCTTTTCTTACCCAGAGAATATGTGCAATCTCATTTACATCCTGAAGATCCATTGCCACATATGCTTCCACGCCAATTGAGCGGCAATATGCTGCAAAATCAATGCCCTCATTTCCATTCTGCCAGATAATGACCGGTTTTCTGTAGCGTTCCAGCTTCGGAATTCTCCATCCCATGCAAAGGAAGCAGTCAATTTCATCTACATCTTCACCGATCTTGTCGAACATTTCTTTTTCTACAACAAAGGATTCATTATATCTTACATCCAATGCCTCTTTAAATTCAACCTCGCTAATCACGTCCTTCAGGGCCTCTACAGAGCTTTTGAAGGTTTCATCAGCAACCTTTGTCTCTGCCTCTACAGTCATGTCTTCTTTTCGTCCGGCACGGCACGGTCCCTCCCAGAAATGAGTATGTGTCAGACAACCGATCAATGGTCTTACAACAAGTTTTACATCCATAGCTTTCTGTTTCATAGTTTGAAATACCTCTTTTCCCCATTCAATTTTTGTGTTTCCCCCGCGTATTAATTTCAATTATATCTTTTAAAAAAACTTTTTCTTCTATTTTCTTCCTGTTACTTTATACTTTCTTATTGTTTTTTGTACTAATTGCACAAATATTATAATTATTCCTATTAGTTTTATATGAATTATTGCACGTTGTATATCTCATACAGACAACGCAAAGCGCCGACAGATTTACCTGCCGGCGCTTTGTGGTTTTTATTATGGAGTTAACAAAATAAACTTAATTTGAATATGAGTTTGCTTCCGTCAATAGGATTGCATATGTTTCAGCGTCCCAGAGACTCTACAAAAGTTCCCTTCACATCGCTCCAGTTGCGGTCCGCATAATCCAGAAGATAAGCAGCCTGCTCCATGGACATTTCAGGGAAAAGAAGGAAAAGGCTGTGGGAACCGTATTTATTTACAATTCGGTCTACGTTGCGGATCCAGTCTTCAAACTCACCGGAATATACCTTTACCCAGATGGATTTGCCTGCTGCAATTGCTTTATCATAGATCACATCCCAATCCGGAAGGGTTCCGTCCGGACCGGCATCACCGCTGGTCCACTGAAGAGCATCAATTCCCTCAATTTCCATAAGCGCATCCATGTGCTTAATTGCAGCCGGACCATCCAGATGATAAAGTACATGATCCACATTTTCAGACTGACTGCGTAAGGACGGCTGGATATATTTACGGAAATCTTCCGGTGACATCATTGCTGAGAAATCGCACTGAAGCTTCACCGTTCTGCCTGGTCCCCAGATCTGGAATACGGTGTATGCATTTCCGCCTTCTTCATCTTTGATAACATCATAAAAACGGTCATAATATTCATAATAAATGTCCGTTACCTCCTGGATTCTTTCCCCGATCATTTCCGGCTCATCCAGAAGATCAAACAGAATATCCTGCGCTCCGCGAAGAGAGGCAAGAACATCAATGTTTTCCATAAGATCCGGCATATCCACATAGAAGTCATCTCCGGCAAGTGCCTGACAATCCTTTGCAAGCTGAAGATGTTTCTTAAACCATTTATTCTCCGGATCAAAGGTCAGCTTCGGCACACCGTCCCAGCCGTCCAGACATTTGTTAAACCATACTGTATCTTCTTTAAACCCAATTTCAGAACCAAGATAAGAAGCAAGTGAGCCTGGTCCAAAATCAATATTCAGATTCGGAAAGCTCTCTCCAAGGAATGCATGTGTCTGGCAGAAGTAACGATAGCGGTCAACAATTCTCTGAGGGTTCTGGTATTTGTCCTCCATATCTTTCCACTTCAGTTCTTCCGGCATATTATAGTATTTTCCCTGACAGATCTGATCCAGATAACCGCCCTCTACAGGTGTTCCGTCGGAGTACTGCTCCACCTCAGGTCTTCTTGCGATTACGCACATAAGCGGTCTTCCCGTGTTCTTATGCGCCCAGTAGTTGCGGAATTTCTCTTTGGCAGCTTCCATATTTACTTTGTAGCCTTCACCAGGTTTTGGAAGCTGAATTTTGCTCAGATCCACTTTATCCTTCACAAAATGAGGTGCCTCATGAAGCGGTCTGCGTACCCAGGTACCATTGGTTTCGGATGTTTCGTAGGAATCATCTTCCGGAGTTTCTTCTGCATCCGGCTCTGACTTTGTCTGCACATCAGTCATCGCAATATTTTTCTCTTTGTCTTCCGCACCTGCAGTTACGCTTTCCTCGCCCTTTACTGAAACCTGGTCAAATTCCCCGGCTGCTGCCTTTGCACAGAATCCGGATTCCGCATATTTTTTTGCACACTCTGCCGCAGAAGCTGCATCCTCTGTGTATGCGTCTGCTCCGATCTCATCTGCAAACTCCTGGCTGATCGGCGCACCGCCAACCATGATCTTAATCCTGCTTCTGAATGGCTGTTCCAGAAGTGCTGCTACTGTGTCACGAAGTGACGGCATTGTAGTGGTAAGAAGAGCGGAAAGTGCTACAATGCTTGCTTCTTTGTGCTTATTTACCTCATCAATAAAAGTCTGGATCGGCACATCAACACCAAGGTCAATTACTTCGAAGCCTGCACTTTCGAACATCATTCCAACCAGGTTTTTACCAATGTCATGAAGATCTCCGGCAACCGTTCCAAGAATGATGGTTCCTGCGCTTCCGGCCTCTCCAGTTGCAAGATATGGCTTCAGTACTTCCACACCAGCCTTCATGGCTCTGGCTGCAGCCAGCATCTGTGGTACAAAAATAATCTCTTTCTTAAAGTTATCGCCAACAACTGCCATGGCGCCGATCATGGCGTCGTTGAGGATTGCAGTTGGATCACATCCTGCATCAAGTGCCTCCTGGACAGCCTGTCCGATTTCTTTATTTTTTCCATCCTGGGTTAATTTGAAAACCTTCTGCATTTTCTCATCAAGCGGAGATGCAGGAGCCGGCTGAGCGGCTTCCTCGGATGCTTTGTTTCCGAATTTATCAATATACTGCAGGCAGTATTCATCACGCTCCAGAAGTGCGTTTGTTGCATAGATCATACCAATCATGTTTTTGTTGGTCGGATCTACGATGGCACTGTCCATACCAGCATTCATAGCAAGAACCATAAATGCCTGGTTAATATTTTTTCTCACCGGAAGTCCGAAGGAAATATTAGAAAGTCCGCTTGTAATGTGGATCTCCGGATATTCGTATTTGATTCTTCTGCAGCAGTCTGCAAATACAGTCAGCGCAGTCTGGTCTGTTCCCAGGGTTACAACCAGTGGGTCAATATGTAAACGGCTTGGTGCAATGCCGTACTGTTTCGCTTTTTCCATAATTCCAAAGAAAATTTTCATACGACGCTCTACGGAATCCGGAATTCCATCGTTATCGCAGAGAAGGGCTACGCACTCCCAGTCTGTGTCTGCGATCACTGGAAAAATCGTGTCAATTTTGTCTCCTTCAAGGGAAACAGAGTTAATAAGTCCCGGTCTTTTACAAAATGGAATGGCTGCAACGCAGGATCTGGCACTTGGACTGTCCACACAGATTGGTGTATCTGTCACTTCCTGTACAAGGTCGATCATCCATTTCAAGGTTTCTACTTCTACAGCCTCTTCTACTGAGGCACATACGTCCAGAAATGTGGCTCCCGCTTCTGCCTGCATTCTGGCTCTTTCTCTGATCAGGTCCGCATCCTTCTCAGCAATGGCTTTTGCAACTGACGGAATGGATCCGTTCAGCTTCTCACCAATAATAATCATGGCATTTTCCCTCCAATATGAAATTGTAATTGCTACTGTTCACTCCGTGACCAGTAACTTGTAATTTTCTGTCACAATCTTCTCCGCAAGCTGTAACAGTTTCGTTCTCTCCGCTGCAAGTCCTCCGCTAAAAGGACTTGCTTTTTACAAATTCATTTTATATCAATTGGGGGAAATTCCTCTTCTGTTATTTTCTCATTCGATTATACTATCTTACTGTGAATAATTTCACAGCTTAATGCATATGCAGGATTTCAGAGCAAAGCATCGTAAAATACTATATAAACTTTCATTTCTTTGTGCTTACACTCCTTCACTTGACACATATACAACTTTTCTTTGCGAAATATCTAACCACCTGCATTTCATCTTCTCAGTTTCACTTTAATAAATAACAGCTGGTATACGCAATCTTTCTAGGACCATAATAATAGTCAAGGTGGTTTGCCTGACAAACCTGCATGACCAGCATTCCATAGGCTTCCATTGAGGAAAAGGCCTGGTCCGGAAAGCGGCAGGGAGCGTCCGGACAGGTACAGGTTTTGCATTTTGTGCAGCAGCCTGCGCCCATTGGAAGCATATTCGGGTAAAATTTCCGCAGATCTTTTTCCAGGCTGTAAAAGGAGGCTTTGTGCATAGCTTCTGTGCGCATCATACCTTCCCCATCCATGGAATCCTCCAGCTGTCCCACTGTCTGTACCAAGATTCCAAGTTTATACTTTCTTACTCTTTGTTCGCATTCCTCCAAGGTTCCGCAGCCGGGCGGACAACTCCAGCATTTGTTGTATTTGTGACAGGAATCGGAGGCGCACATCTGGCGTACTTCTGGCTTTAGTTCAATGGTATCGCAAGCCAGGGGTACCACGTTGGTGAAACCGTGGGACAGGCATAGTTGTTTTAAGTCTTTGAAATTCATGTCTCTAATCCTTTTTAAATCATTATTATCCACAGATAACAATATGCAAAAACATTTTATAATTCTCTGTCTTCTATTTTTATATCTTGTTCCTATTTTATATCTTGCTTCTATTTTTATAAAATCAGCACAAAATTTCCCGTAATAAACACGGAAATCTCTTTACCTTTCAAATCCCAGCTCATCTACGAAACAATCCTGAAATTCCGGGCAGGCCGCCAGTTCCAGAAATTCCATGTTTCGCACTGCATTTTCAATCTCGTGACGCTCATTCTTATTTAGCAATGCAATCTTAGCACCTTCCCCGGCGATATTTCCCACACATTGTACTTTCTTCACAAAGCTTTCCGGGATCAGACCAATCCGGGCTGCGTTTTCTGCACTCATATAATTGCCGAATCCACCTGCCAGATACACGGTCTGGATCTGGGATTCTTCTATGCTTCTTTTCTTTAATAAAAGCTGGATTCCAGCGGCAATGGCTGCTTTGGCAAGTTGAACCTCGCCAATGTCTTTCTGGGTAAGACAGACTCCGCAATCATTCTCAAAACGCGACTGCCCACTCCCATTTTTTTCGTTTCTCTGTAGGCACTCCGTTTTCTCACTTTGCGCATCCTCTGACATATTCTGCTCACATTGGGCAAAAACAGTTTCTTGTGGTGGCACAAGCATAAACGTGTCTGATCTTTCCTGCCCACTGTGAAGAATTCCATTTTCCTCTAACAGACCTGCACGCAGAAGCTCTGCCACCAGATCAATCAGCCCGGAACCGCATAGGCCTACAGGCTTCTCACCGCCAATTGTGGTATACTGCCATTTTCCATCTTCATATTTTACATGATCAATAGCTCCCGGAAGCCCCCGCATTCCGCACTGGATCTTCGCCCCTTCAAAGGCTGGGCCAGATGCCGCGGAGCAGGCTGCCAGGCCATATTTATTTCCAAGGATCATCTCTGTGTTAGTTCCGATATCCAGCATTAAAGTTATTTCATCCTTCAGATCCTGTCGAAGAGCCAGAAGACAGCCACTGGTGTCTGCGCCTATGTATCCGGCGATATTCGGAAGAAGGAGCAACTGGCCTTTTGGGTGGATGTGAATACCATAATCGGCTGCGCGCAAAGTAAGGGACTGACTGATTGCAGGCGTATATGGCGCATGTACCAAAGAAGCCGGGGAAATTCCAAGAAACAGGTGGTGCATACAGGTGTTTCCAACAAGACTTACCTGATAGATATCTTCCACTCCAGGCATCCATTCAGCGCTTTTCGTCTTGCCATTGACAGTTTGATCATTCACTTTTTTCCTTCCACTTGCTATTTTGGGAGCTTTTTGAGTTTTTACAATAAGACTTTCCAGTATTTTATTTATTGTCTTCTGCACGCACTTGCTCAGCGTTTCTGTGCCATGTTCCAGCGCATAATTGGCTCTTTGAATTACGTCTCCGCCATACTGCATCTGAGGATTCATTCTACTTTCTACTGCCAAGTTTTCCCCAGTTCTACCATCCAGAAGATACCCCACAATTGTAGTCGTTCCAAGGTCGATTGCCGCAGTAAAAATCCCATCACCTTTTTCACCACTACTATTCACTCCATGGACAGAATCTTCATGGACGCCAACAATTGGTCTTAAATCAAGGATTTCTTCATCTGTATAGGCTACTTGCCACTCTGGATTGAAGCTTCGTTTTTCATAGAGACTTCCGGCAAGTTTTACATCTGTTTTTATACACCCATAATCTACATCTGACGTTCTTTTATTGTCTGAGATTCCATATACGTCTTCCACCAGCCGCTCCCACTCTGACTTTTTTTCCCCAGTCTCCGGCTTCTCCAGCCACACTGTTTTCACCTGCAATTCTGGCTGGAAATTCACCTTTCTGGAAAATCCTTCGCTCAAAATTTTACCTCTATTTTTCTTCCCGGGAATCTCCACCTGACAGTCCTTTTCCACCTTCGTCTGACATGCCAGCACAGGCTTTCCATCTACCTTCACCAGACATTTCCCACAGGTTCCCTGCCCTCCGCAAGGCACATCCGGCGCAAGCCCCGCCTGAATCTCCGCCTCCAGAACGCTGGTTCCAACCGGAATCTCTATACTAATCTCTTCCCTCACAAAATACACCTTAGCCATAACCCAAACTCCCTAAAAACAACCGACCGGGCATGCCCCGGTCGATGTATTATTCTTTCAGCAATTTTTCAACAGCCTTTTTGAAATCATATAATTTATCAATATACACATGAACAATTGTCCCGCAATGTTCTTTCACAATCACTCCATCATAGTCGTGTGCAAGCTGATTTCTTACTTTCAGCATATCCATCCACTCATCACCAGTAATCAGATTCGCCTGAAATGATTCTCTGAGAACTTCTCTTGGTGAGCCAGTGACAAATCCAGTTATTGCATAATACTGTACCAGAATATCTTTCATAACCTTCCACGCCAAGTCAAATGTAATACTGAATTTAGCACTGGTTCCACTAAGTACAAAAGAATCTGACAAATCACGCTGTTTCGCCTCCGCCAGAGAGTCCAGTGAATTTCTAAACGACTCAAATCTTCTTATAAATTTCTCGTCCATATTGTTTTATATCCTCCAACAACAGCTGATTCTGACAAGTATCAAGATCAACCAGATCAATTGTGTACAATGTTGGAATCTCTTCTAAATTCTCCTGCAAATCAAGAATTTCGTGTGAAGCGACTCCAGACACTGCAATGTCAATATCGCTCCGCTCTGTCGCAGTTCCCTTTGCCCGGGATCCATACAGAATTATCTTCTGTGCCCCATACAATCTGCACCGTTGTATAATTTCTGTCATGACCTCATCAACGCGCATAGTTTCCCCCATTTCACTCATAAAACTAATTTCATTATAGGTTAAATCCCACGCAACGTCAATTTGCAAAATCTATCTAATTTATTGCCATCAACATCCAGTATCAAATTATCTCTATCATTTTTTCCATTTTCTCACTCATTTCCTAACTGCTTATCACTGATATTTTTTCAAGTTTTTAAAATGTATTTTTAAAACTTTTGTATTTTACATTTTTTTAATTTTATGTGCTGTAGCAGATTATTTTATACACACATAAAAAGAATCCGGCACAAAGCATTTTTATACACTTTGTACCGGATTTCTCTTATTTTTCTTGTACAAATTTTCTCACAAACTCTTCATACCCACAAGGCTTCCCCCAGAAATATCCCTGTGTGAATTCCGGGCACAGCTTTCGGATTTTGAGCCATTCCTGGGCACTTTCTATACCTTCGATACAAATCTTCATATCCAGATTATGAATCATGGTGCAAAACTGATTCAGAAGATAATATTCCTGCTCATCTGCAACTGCTTTCGCAGTGAAAGAACGGTCGATCTTAATGATCTCTGGTTTCAGCTCGCTGAGATAATGGAAGTTCGAGTAGCCGGTTCCAAAGTCATCCAGCGCCAGACTGATTCCCATTCGCTTCAGTTCTGTGAGAAAATGCTTCTCATTTATATTTTGTTCCAGAAGATCGCTCTCTGTCAATTCCACGATCACCGCTTCCAGCGGCAGCCCTGTCCTTTTCATTTCTGCACTGATATCCTGAATCACATCAGACTTAGAGGCCTGTACCTGGGAAATATTAATACTCATCCGGAACCCTGAAAGTATCTTCCTGATCTCACTGCATTTTCCCATAGCCTCTTTCATCATCCAGCGGCCAGCAGGAATAATCAGACCTGTTTCTTCCAGAATGGGAATGAACTCCGCCGGTGAAATCATTCCGAATTTTTCAGAGGTAAAACGCATTAAAGCTTCTGCTCCATAAGGCACTTTTTTGTCTTCAGCAAATACAGGCTGGTAAAAAGCTGTAAAGCCCTGAAATCCATTAATTACAGCTTCCCGCAGTTCCTGGGTGATCTCCCTTTTCCGAAGAAATTTTCTGTAGGTTTCCCCATTAAATATATAACAACGGTTTCTTCCCAGCTTCTTCGCCTCATTCAGGGCAAAATCCGTCAGCTTCAATGCTTCTGAACACTGATTTCCCTTTAATGCCGCAAATGGTACAATTCCTCCTGAAACCGTATACATGACTTTAAATTCATTGGTTTCAATAAATCTGTCTATTGCCTCTCTCACTTTATCATAAAGCTTATCCGCATCCTTCGCTTCGTCAGAAGCAACATCCAGAATCAGAAATTCATCTGCCACAAGCTTGTACACCTTCTGTCCTTCTGATGTACAGCCTGAAATACACTCCGCCGTTTTCTTAAGTACAAAGTCACCGTACTCCTGTCCGAAGTTATCATTGATTTCCTTAAAATGATCGATTCCTATACGAAGCAGATATCCTGTCTCCAAAGGAGTATCCAGCTGGTTCATATACTCCCGGAAACCAGACTCTCCCAATAGTCCGCTTACATTATCTGCCTTCTGTCTCTTTCCAATTTCGTTCACACAACCAATCATGTAAAGAGGTTTCATGTTATCGTCACGGACCAGATACCCTTTGCAATGAATCCAGATCGGCTTTTTTTTCAGATCCAGCCAACGATATTCCATGCTATGGGTGCAGCGGTCTGTTTCCAGAAGATCATCAAATTCCGCTTTCAGTTTTTCATAATCCGGTGCATATACAAATTCCTTATGCTTCGAAATTACATTATGAAAACCATTTTGGGGAATACAGAAGCGTTCAAGAGCCTGATTTGCTATGTAATAAAAATCCGACCGAAAGTCAACCACATATGGGTAATTATCTGTAGTCGGACTAAGAAGATCGATCACACTGCAAAGCTCATCCACAGACATGCTCTGAAACTTTTTCTCCTGCAGGATCACCTCATCTGTGATCTCCTCTGTCGACTGCTTACTCATACGGGAGAGCAGATTGTCCAGACCTGCTGACCGTGCCACCTTCTTTCTGCGCTTCTGACGGTACAGCATGGTATCACTTCGTCTTACAATATCTTTAAAGTCAAAATCTATATCAGGCTGATAATAAGCATATCCGGCTGACATGCTGAGTGGATACTCCAGCTTGTTCGTTTCCGCTGTTTTTTTCAAAATCAGCTCCAGCGCCTTCAGCCGTTCCGGAATCATATCCTTCTCATCGCTATGATATACATATGCAAACTCATCGCCGCCAATCCGAAAACAGTTCTTTACATTCTGAAATGCCTGACTGATACCCTGATAGCATAGCTTCAGCGCTTCGTCTCCCTTTTCATGCCCAAAATTGTCATTGATCACTTTCAGATTATCCAGATCAAACAGAACTACACCTGTTGTACGAAGTTTAATATCACTTTCCTCCAGATATTTCACCATGTCCTCGTAAGCGTTTCGGTTCATGGCCTCTGTGAGCATATCCATGTTGGCTATTTTCTGCAGATAGATCACCTTTTGTTTCTGGATGTATTGATCGTAATATTGGGAAACCTGGATCCAGATCAGCATAATGATAAACAGCAGGGTTCCTATGGGAAGCAAAATGGATGTCTGTTGAAATTTCCTCAAATAATAAAGGAACATTTCTGCCATTCCGAATACTATGAGCACACACATAGGATACTGGAATTTCTTGGCTTCATCGTTGCCTTCTTTTCTGGCCTCGTAAAGAATGAGGGCAACTGTGTAAACTGCATTGGCAACCATAATAACATGGGTTGCGGGAAGCAGCCGGAATATATCAATAATTCCCGTACACTGAAGCAGAACGTCAGCTGCCATATTCGCAAGATAAAGAATGGGAAAAATCAATGCACCTTTGTGGTATCTGCTTTTGCAGGTATCATATAGCAGAAAATTAAAGGGTACCGGGAAAAGGAAGAATGAAAAATAATCTACAAAATACAAAGTTCTTCCATCCGGAATCAAAAACTGCAGGAATCCACATTGTGCCAGTGTCCATACTGCAATCAGCAATGAGAAAAATCCAAGGTTTAAAAAGACCTCTATCTTCGTTTCTGTCTTGTCTCTTCTTTTTCTTCGCACTGCTCCCAAATAAAGCAGCAGGCAGATGATACTTGCAAACAGAATCCCGCAGCTGAGTAACAGGGTTTTAAAGCTGTCCATTAAAATTTTCAGAACGCAATTGCCTCGTGTTCCGTATACAATGCTGACTTCATTTCCATAATAGTTGTCATATACTGGAATAATTCTGACCTCAAGACTTTTACCAGCGCTGTCTTCCGGAATATTCACAATGTGCCAGCAGCTTCCCGGTGACTTCATAAAGCTGGGAGCATCTTCTTCATTTCCGTATTCGTATATTTTTTCTCCGTCCAGCCACACTTCTGCAATGGTGTGTGTGGTTTTAAATAAGATTGATCTGGGATCATCGAAGTCTTCGGGCAGAGCAATATTCTCTGATTTGATTTCTCCATCTGTCAGTTTTTTTGTTTCAAACCTAATCGTATTATCCCAGAGCAATTTTTCCCTGGCTGTACTCTGACTGAATATCCAACCTGAAAAACCAATTGCAAACAATCCAAATACGAACAGGGTGATCCATAGTTTTTTTTCTATTTTCATAGTTTCTCCCTACTACATAAAATAGCACTGCTCACTAAGTGCACAATGATCACCTTGTGCTGCAATTCTGTGCAAAATTTACCCGCACAGAATATTACCTGTAAACAATGACTTACAACTCATCAAAAGATATACATAGACAGCATATCAAACCCATTTAGCTTTTTCAAGGTTTTGACAGATTTTGTTAAAACCTTTTTATTTGAGGGCAAAAAAATATCTGACGGGGCAATTCTGCCCTGTGCCAGATATTTTCTTCGTTTCTGTCAGCTTATGTGTCTGCCGATTCTCCGGTAATCACGCTCATATTAATGTATGCGACTTCCCTTATGCAAATTTCTCATCCAGATATTCTTTCAGGATTCCCAGATTTTCATCACTATACAGCTGATCTGCCGCATGCTTATAATTATGAAAAAGCTTAAATTCCACCTTATCTGCCCCAACGGTTCTTGTCAGCAGCGCATTCAGTCTCTCAGACTGCAGATACGGAACATTTAAATCCGCATCACCATGCCAGATCAATATATCCGGGCTGTTTTCCTTCGTAAGATTTTTCTCAATATAATACAATGGACTATAGTTGTTTTTCTCATCCTCAGTAAGAGCTTTTACATCCTTGCGCATCCAATAAGATTCCACATCCTCGTAGCCGGTATCTTTAATTGCCCCCTGAAGCCACAGGCTGGCCGCCCAGCGGACAATTTTTGGAATCCTCAGCTCCCTGTAATCATCTTCCATAGTTCCGAATTCCATACAGCCGTAATAGTCCAGAATCACCTGAACTTCACTGGAAACAGGATGGTTCTCATCTTCTCCGATAAATGGAACACTATTAAATTCCTCATCATTGGAAGCGCCACAGATCACTGATAAATACCCCCCAGCTGACTCTCCCCAGATTGCGAAACGCTCCGGATCGTATCCATATTTCTCTGCATTTGCACGAAGAAAACGGATCGCTGATTTCACATCTTCCACTCCTGCCGGAAAGGCTGCTTCCTGGGCAAGACGATAGTTAACGGATGCACATGCATATCCATGATCGCGGAAATAGTGGTACATCAGCTGCGCCTGACGGGACTGGCTGTCATTGTATACGAAGCCGCCCCCATGTACCAATATGATCAACGGCATAGGTTCTTCACTGTCTGGCACATACAGATCCAGATAATCATTTTCGGAAGCCTCAGAATATGGCAGCTTCTCATAAGCTTTTCCACCATTCCATTTGGAAGAATCATCTAATTTCACTGATGGAGAGTATACATTATGAAAAACCACACGAACAGCTTCATGATTGTAACCGAGAATACCAACTATAGCAGCAAGACAGATTCCACCTATGATAAAACCTTTTTTCTTCATTTTTTCAACCTCTTTTCCACCTTAAATCATAGGTCTTTCACTTCATTCACATGGAATTTCCACCACATAAAACCGTTCTTCATCTGCCACGGTAACCTTCACCGGTCCGTTTCCATCTGCCTGTACAACTGCCATTGCCTCACCATAATAAGTCGCCACAGTATGGTCAGTATAATTCCCTTTTACATAAGGAGCCGGGCTTCCGAGTCCCTTCAGGACACCATTTTCTACTGTTACTTTTATGTTATGTTTCTCCATTGGTTTCCAGATTCCCTTGCTATCTGTGTATTGCAGTTGAATAAATGCAAGGCCCTCCGGTTTCACGGTTTTCTCCTCTGGGCGCACCTGAAGAACCGTTTCTTTTCCTGCTGTATGTAATGAATAACGGTTGATTTCTCTTCCGTTTTCATCGTAAGAAACCGCCGTTATCTCCCCATTCTGATAGGTGATATTAAAGTTTGCACGGCATTTTTTCACTTTCTTTTTACCAGCACTTTTGCCATTGATAAACAACTCAACCTGTGCAGCCCTTGCATAAACTTCTACCTTCGCCGGTTCTCCGTTACAGCCATCCCATGCCCAGCTTTCCAGAGCCTTTGTCAGCTGCCAGCCGGTAAGACGAAGCTTCTCTTTCTGGTAAACAGGATCAACTGCAATAAACGGACCTGTCTCTCTTTCAAAAGCAACTCGGGTATATGCAGCCTCTGCACGCGGCTTTCCATTCAGGTCAATTCGCCCGTTTCCACCTGTCATTCTCGTGGCTGGATCTTCAAATTTATAGTCAGAATACTCTGCTGCACCATCCCCGACTTCTCCGATATAATCCCATCCTGCCCACACAAAATCACCGATAATCCGTTTGTTTTTTTTGGCAATTTCCCAAAAACTATACGCATCCTTACAGAAGGTTTCACTTCCCAGAATCAGACGGTTCGGGTACTTTTTCAGGTCATGTTTGTAGCGGAAAATACCGTAATTATAACCTGCGATATCCATGTTTGCGTAGGCATCCTTCGTCCTTAAATCGCATGGATAAAGGGTGGCACCACACTTCATAAAGTAGTCTCCAACCAGACAGGCAAGAGTATTATAGAACTCGCTTCCTACCGGCTTTTTCTTCTTTTCCGGCTTGGAAGCAGCTGTCTTTTCTGCCTTGTCATCACTGTAAACGCCAAGTCCTATGGAGCTTAAGAAATTGAAGAAAATGTTGATTCCGCAGGTAACAGGACGGGTGGAATCCAAGCTGTGAAGGTAGTTTGTCATATCGCCGGTGAGGGCAATTCCCTTCTTCTGGGCGGTCTCTGCAACCTCATTTCCTGTGGAGTACATAATCACACTTGGATGGTTGTAATCCTTGTCAACCATGTCTTTTAAATCCTGTTTCCACCAGTCCGCAAGCTGTCCGGCATAGTCATATTTAGTCTTATGAATGTACCACACATCTACATATTCATCCATCATCAGCATTCCCACACGGTCACAGGCATCCAGAAGTGCCTTAGAGCAAGGATAATGTGCAGAGCGGACTGCATTGTATCCATTTTCTTTGAGAATACGCATTTTACGTTCTTCTGCTTCCGGATACGTACATGCACCAAGCACGCCATTATCGTGATGAAAGCATGCACCGCGAAGAATCACACGCTCTCCGTTAATGGTCATTCCTACCTGCGGATTCCAGATCAATTCACGGATTCCGAAAGTTTCAGTTACTTCGTCTTCACCGAAAATTGCTTTACAGGTATAGAGATTCGGGTGCTCTGTATCCCAGAGCTTTGCGTTTGGAATATCCAGCTGGAAGATGGCCTGGTATGCTGCTTCCTGATTATTTTTTTCCGCTTCCACCTGCGCCAATTCACTCTTCTGACCATTTTTTCCAGTCTGTACTGATTCATTTGGCTGCATGTTTTTATTATCTGATGATATTATTTTGTCATTGTTTACATTTCCTATTTTTGTACTTTCACCAATTACTCTAAGTACTTTAGAGCCCTCAAACTCAATCTTCAGGGAAACCTCTCCCGGCGAAGAAGTTTTCACAACGACCTCAATTCTCGCCGGATCATAGCTTAAAGTACGGATTTTCACACCGTTTACCGGAATATGTTTTTCTTCCCCAACATACAGATAAGCCGGACGGTAAATACCGGTTCCTGAATACCAGCGGCTGTTTGGCTGGTCAGCATTGCGCGCAATGACTTTAATCTCATTCTCTTTTCCATACTGGAAAAAGCCCTCTGTATCCACATAAAAATTGGTATAACCATAAGGACGGTAAGCCGCCTTTTTCCCATTTATGTAAACTTCACCATTGTGGTAAATCCCCTCAAATTCAATGAGGACTTTCTTATCTTTATACTCCTCTGGCACAAAGAAATTCTTGGTATATTCGTAATCCCCACCAATATACCATCCAATATTTCCCTCGCCGGTACTCTCCTGAGTACGCGGCTCACTCAGCATTGCATCATGTGGCAAAGTCACCGGATAAGCAGCCTCATCCCGGGTAAGACACCTGCATATCCAATCCTTGTTAAAATCAATTTTCTGCATACAGTAAACTGCTCCTTTCTGAAATCTCTGTCCTTAAACCAACTACTTTTTCGGCATTCTCAAACTGTTAACAGTTTACTGCTTTTTCCTATCTCTGTGGAAGAATTAGCGTGAACAGTCCTTTTTTTAACGCTAATAACAGCCCACAGAACTTTATAAATCAAGTCTGTGAGCTGTCTTCTCCACCTTCAGCTCGTTTCCATCCCACACAATATGTACCTGTCCCTCAGCAACAGGCAATGTACAATCAAAGCTGTCAAAAAACTCAGTATGCGGTTCTACCACAAACTCTTTTCCACCAACTCCGGTAAATTTCAGCCCCATGAAATACTTCGCCAGGAAATAGATCGGGCTGGCAGCCCAGGCATGGCAGAGGCTTTTTCCGAAGCGGTCACCGTACATGTCGTACTGGGTTTCTACTGGTGCCTCCGGGTCAAATTCTTCCCAGAAGGTAACTGCACCGCGATCCAGCATACCGCCCCAGTAATTGCGAATCTTATTTAGTACAAATTCCAGATTTCCGGTCTGGCAGAGCATATCCAGTTCAAAGAAGTTGAAATATGGAGTTGTAATTGCCGGAATTGCATTATTCTTAATTACATTTGCCAGAATTTTCTCCTGCTCTTCTTGTGTTGCAATGTGAAAAAGAATTGCAAAAATATTGGCATGACGGGTCACATTTCTCTTACCGGATTCAAAGGAATTAATAAATGCGCCTTTCTCCTGATCCCAGTAGAATTTACGGATCTGCCCGATCAGTTTTTCATATTTCTCCATGTATTCCGGATTTTCTTCTCCAAGAGCCGCACTCACTTTCGCCATGGTCTGCCAGCATGCTGCGAACAGCATCTGCTCTGCACAAAGGGCGCCAGTCTTATCCATATCAGCCCAGTCAATGTAGATCCAGTCATTTTCACGACCTACAAGAAATCCGTTTTCATCCAGCTGACCCTCACAGAACTCCATAAGGGAGCACATTTTCGGATAAACCTGGCGGACAAATTCCAGGTCACCATATGCCTCATAATGATAAAGCACGCCCAGGATCCAGAACAGAGAATAGTCCATGATGGTATTGATATGTCTTGTCATAGGATCATTTCCACGAAGTGCCAGAAGAGTTCTCTGGTCAATATCAGGATCTGCCAGCAGATACTGATTTACAAAAAAGCTCTGGTAGGCGTCTCCGGACCAGATCCATTTGTCACGTTTCACCCCATCCAGGAAAAAGATACCGCTGCAAAGACGGAAGGTATGCTCCGCCACCTCCCAGATTTTATTTAGTTTCTCATCATTACACTTAAAGGAAGCGCGTTTCGGGAAATCTACATACTGATAGAATGCTGTGATTTCCACATCTTCGGCTTTGCAATTCGGAATGAATGCAAAACGGACTGCACAGCATGGGCATCGATTTGTAACCGGATTCGGCTGCCAGCTGTAGTAGCAGTGCTCAAGGTCAAGAGCTTCGTCCTCAGATTCACCGCAAAAAACCTCTAAATCCTCATCTTCGCTTGTACTGTCAACACAATTACTGCGTTTACTTTTCACATAAACCGCCGCCGTCAGTTCCGTCTCAAACTCTGCCAGCACGCCACCGTTTATCTCGCTGATTTTCACCGGCTTGCACTCTTTTTCTGTATATTCCCACACAGTAGGATTCTGTCCCGGCTTGGTAAAATACTTACACACTCCAACCGGCACTAATGGCTGGGAATAATCCTCTGCCTTCCATGTTTTATCAGAATGGATCACCTCACCCTGCACATAAGCGCAAGGAAATGCCTCCACACAGCCTGCATGAATAGAGATCCGCACCTTTCCAGGTGCTACTGTAATCTTCTTTCCAAATGGATATTTCTTCTCCCCATTCTCCCTGGTTACAAGCACATGACCAATCGCATTGGAAAATACAGTAAAACTGGTCTCCTGCTCCAATTCATAAGTCCGGCGGAAAGCCACACGGTTGCGGAAGCCCTCACTCTTCCAAAATGCCGGCCATCCAAAACCTCTCTCCACACGGCTGAAATTCTGCTTCATGGCATGATATAATTCAAAATCTCCCGGATACCAGATCCAAAATGTATTTTCCATTTCCGTTTTCCTCCCGTAAATTATTGCTGTTCACAATCTTTGAACAATAACCAATTCTCATTTCTTGTAAATCTACTCATAATTTAACTATAGTATAAAATGAATTTTCCCAATAGTCCACAACATCCCACGTTTAAAAAGCTACAGATTACGCTTTCGTATCACTCAAAAAGCTTGTCTGAATATTATTCCCTTATTTGTGATATAATATTAAGGGAATTTTTCCTTATTTTATTGTTCTTTCCCTTATTTTATGGTATTATTTAAGGGAAAAAGATAGGAGGTGCGAAATGAGAATCTTTAATTACTCCTCACTCAAAGAGCAAAAATGGGATTCAGACATCCTCGGGCTCGTTGCTGCAATATATAAAGAAGCTGGTAAACAGGAATTATACCTGAAACAACGCCCCGAAGAACTTGAAAAGCTTGTAGAAATCGCTAAAGTTCAAAGCACAGAAGCATCAAATGCCATTGAAGGCATAGTCACTACAAATACACGAATCCGCCAACTCGTCGAAGAAAAGACAACCCCCAAAAATCGTGATGAGCAGGAAATAGCTGGATATCGTGACGTGTTAAATATTATACATGAAAGTTTTGATGCTATTCCGATCACCCAGAATTATATCCTGCAGCTTCACAAAATACTTTATAGTCACATGAACAATCCAATTGCCGGTCACACAAAAACTGTACAAAACTACATTAGTGCCACATACCCAGACGGTCATGTTGAAACATTGTTTACACCACTTTCCCCATATGAGACACCAGAAGCTCTGGATAAAATCTGTGAAGAGTATAACCGGATAATCGGAAATATGGAAGTAGAACCACTAATCGCAATTCCAGTCTTTATCCATGACTTCCTTTGTATCCATCCCTTCAACGATGGAAATGGAAGAATGAGCAGATTGCTGACCACGTTACTCTTGTATCGAAATGGATTCTATGTTGGCAAATATATTTCTCTTGAATCTAAGATTGCCCAAAATAAAGATCTCTACTATCATGCCCTTGCAGAATCACAAACCGGATGGCATGAAGGGACGGAAAATGTCTTGCCTTTTATCAAATATATTCTTGGAACAATCCTGGCAGCATATAAAGACTTTGAAGACCGTGTAGCGCTTGTGGAAACCAAACTTTCTTCCCTTGAAATGGTACGGCGTGCCAGCAAAAATAAAATCGGACGTTTTACCAAACAGGATATTCGCGAATTCTGTCCTACACTCAGTGACAGTTCCATCGAAAGTGCCTTACGCAAGCTGGTTACGGCTGGTGAATTAAAAAAAGAAGGGCGCGGAAAAAGCACGTGCTATTTCAGGTTAAATTAATCTACCACGCGCAGAACGTTCTGATTTTTATACAAACAAAGAAGGCGCAGCTTAAAAACAAACTTTTAAGTCGCACCTTTTTTGTTTACATCATTACATAAAAAATGAAAACCATATATTGCCAGAAACATGGGATTACCATAACCAGCGTCATCGATGGAACCCTTTTCAAATTCATGAATGCCGTGCATGTCAGCGCCAGTGACCACTGGTTTCATCTGAAAATATTGATTCCAATACCAGATTCGTCCACTGCTACCGATTCAAATAACAATAAAAAAAACAGCAGGAGTTCATTCTAACAAACGAACGCCTGCTGTCTTCTTGTTAAAATTAATTTCTGTAATGCTTCTACCCAACAGTTCCTACAACACAAACCCAGTTGTATTCTTCCCCTGCGCCTGAATATCCAGACAGCAATCTGCCACATGCTCCTGATTCAGGTCTAGAGAATAATTCACTTTCATGGCAATTTGCCCGTCACTTTCTTCCAATTCCAGATTCGTCGCTGAAATTCCCATTTCAAGAGTTCCGAATGGGGTGGTATAAAATGCCATATTACGCTTTCCCTGCTCGAAAACCATATGTGTATTTACCTGTCCTTTTTTTCGGACTTCCATTCCCCTGGAGGATATCTTGATATAATTTACAGTAGGATCTCCCTGCTCATCCAGCATTTCTTCATAGCGAAGATAATGACTACCGTTGCGGAAATAATACTCTCCCGGAACCACAATCTCGATTGGCTCATCACCTTCTGGTGTGTCCATCATATGTAAACCTTTTACGTGAATTAAAACTTCTTTTTCCATTGTTTTTCCATTTCTTTCTCTTTTTCAATATTTCTCAATATCAATCTTCTGCGTTTTCTCCACATCAAATGGCAGAATCGAATTGGCAAAGCCCTTGAATTTCTCTGCCAGATCGCTCACATAGAAACGATATGGGAAATCAGACTGTCCCTGTCCGGTGCTCTGCATATCCTGCTCTTTCAGAAGTCTGCCAAGCTCCAGTGCCGTCTCGTACGCCGGGTTCACCAAAGTAACCCCCTCTCCCATGATCTGTCCGATGGTAGAACGGAGCAGTGGATAATGGGTACAGCCAAGGATCAGTGTATCAATATCTTTTTCCTGTAGTTCCCTCAGATATCTGCTTGCAACTTCCACTGTCACCGGATCATGAGTCCAGCCTTCCTCTACCAACGGTACAAATAAGGGACATGGCTTTCCAATCACTGTAATCTCCGGATCGATCTTTTTCAGAACCTCCGCGTGGATTCCACTTCCAACAGTACCTTCTGTACCGATGATTCCCACCCGTTTATTTCTGGTAACCTGCGCAGCTACCTTGGCACCGGCTTCAATCACTCCAAGAATGGGAATGTCAAATTCTTCCTGAACTGCCTCCAGGGCAAACGCACTGGCTGTATTACAGGCCACCACAATCGCCTTCACCTTCTGCTCTTTCAGGAAACGGATTATCTGACGGGAATATCCTATAATAGTCTCTCTGGATTTGCTGCCATATGGAACTCTGGCAGTATCGCCGAAATACACGATTTTCTCTGCTGGAAGATTCCGCATAATCTCCCTTGCCACAGTAAGTCCGCCAATACCGGAATCAAACACACCAACAGGCGCATCTCTGTCTATTTTCATTTATCTATCTCCAAATTCATAGTCAAGCGATATTTGCAATCTGTATTTCATTTTAACACCAAAGGAGCGGCGGTGCAAGTGCTTGTACTACATCAAAGCGTTAAGTGCTTGTACTACATCAAAGCGTTAAGTGTATCCACAATCCAGAAATGAAATCTTGGCTCTGCTTTCTGACCGTTCTCCGTCCTCGGTGCTTCCATAAAACAGAACTGGGGATAAATAGTTCCCCACCATGCAAGAAGGTTGGAAGTTTTATTAAAATTTTCACTGCATGGGCAAAGTAATACAGCTGTCAGAAGTGCTGCCGCTATATGATATTTGTTTTTTCTCAGACAAAGCATAAAAGTACCTCCCATATTTTTCTTAACAAAAGTATTCCCTGTCCCAGCCTGGAATAATCACATTCATACCCACTAGTTGCTTATTGCTTTTCATAGCCGCTCTGGAGCCTGTTTGAAAAATCATTCCCGCAATCTGCACGCCCTGGTACTTACCTGATTCGGCTAAAATTTCACTTCCAATTCCTTTCCATAAATTTTCAGTTCTGGCAATTCAGACAAAGCACCACGTTCATAAAACTCATGATAAACCTCACGAAGCGTTACTGCCTGTCCCGGGCTTCCATTTGGATTATTTTCCAGCAGCCCAAGAAGATACTCTCCCAGAGAAACGTCCTGAGGGCTTACCCAGGCTACTGCTTCAGATGCCGCAGCACAGCGAAACACATAAACATTTTCACCTATAGTCGGCTCCTGCTTCAGATACTCAAGAACCTGCTCCCAACGCCCTCCATCCAACAGACTCTCTCCAAGAACCAGAATTTCCAGATGTCCCATATCCAGATATTTTTCCTGTGTCCGGCTGTATATATTTTCAATCTCACGGAAAGTTTCTCCCTGAATCGACGGAGCAGCATTCCCCTGGTCTTCCCCGTCTTTTTCCTGTCCTGTAGATTTTGGAAGATCCGGAATTCCGTAAGTCAGCAGATATTTCCCCTCTGTAATATCGGCTCCAAGTGCAAGCGGATACATGCGTTTCTCCGGTTCCACACCACCACAGCCGGCTAACAGAAACAATGCACTGACACACGCTACGGCAAGCTTCTTTTTCCACTTCTTTTTGCCTGTCATAAAAAAAATAATCTGAAGCACCAGCATTCCGGGCACAAAAATATATTTCAAATATAATGGAAAACTATTCCGGATTCCCCATCTTTCAATATCCCACACGGCTCCGGCAAAAACCAGAATAGATATCCACAGCTTTCCAGTTCCCATATCTGCTTTTTCCACAATTAAATGACCATAATGCAGAAAACTTCCAATAGAAAATAAAAGGCTGTATAAAAGAAATCCCATCCAGAGGACATCAAATCTTGCCAATACATTCCCTGGAAGCTCCGCACCTGCCAGAAGCGGCAAAATCGGGCAGCTTTCATATTTCAGGCGCCCCCATCCAAATACTGAAGGAAGCAGCAATTCCGTCAGAATAAGCAAAATTCCCAGGGTAAAAACGGCAAAACTTACAGTTTTCCCTGTATCTTTACTGTTTCCTACACTGTCCAATGCAAAGGGAAGCAGCCCCAATCCGGAAAATGCACATATCACATCATATCCACTTTCCATAATTTTTCTTCCTGAGAAAGAGGAATTCCATACCATTTCCTGAAAATACTCCCATTTTCCCTGTCCCACAGCCAGGACTAACATAAGCATAACCGCTGCAAGTACCACGCCTCCTGACACTTCTCCCATTCTGCCTCGTCTCTGAATCCCCTTTTGCGTGCCCAGACTGCAAACCAGCAATGTGATCAGACATAGCCATTTTTTTCCTATACCTGTTCCCAGACTAACTGCAACAATTTCTCCCAGAAGGTTCAAAAGAAATGCGGCTCCAAAAATACAGTATATAAGAAAAAACAACGCTGTCAGCCGTCCCCACACCACACCGGCTGTTTTGCAGGGCCTGGCAAAAGCATAACGAAGACGGATGAGGAAAATCACATAAAACAGCACAGCTGCAAGGGCTGCTGCAGTCCCTGCCAGCCCACCAAGCCCCAGAGTTTTTCTGTTTTCGAAAAGGCATAATATTAATGGTGCAATAAACGCAATCACAATCTGCCTGTAGAGCTGCCGCTGGGAGATTCGATTATTTTCTGCAAATTTCATTTACTTCGGTTACCTTTCCTTCCTGTTCTTATTGCGGATTTTTTGCAGTCTCACTCGCTCATTTTTTCTGGCATATGGAGAGCGCCTCCATCTCTTTTTAAATGGCACTCTCACAATTTTGCTTCCAGTCCCATTATCCGTACTTTGTTTGACAAAGGGCGACAGGTATGGAACTCCAAAGCTGAGAAGTCCTGCCAGATGTGATACTGTCAGATATACTCCTGTCACAATTCCAAAAATCCCCAGATATCCTCCCAAAAACAAAAAGAAATATTTAAGCATCCGAAATGCCGAGGCAAATTCTTCATTTGGGATTGCAAGAGAACCAAGTGCCGTGATTGCCACAACCATGACCACGATCGGGCTTACAAGATTCGCTTCCACAGCAGCAGATCCCACGATCAGTCCTCCCACAATTCCCATAGCATTTCCCAGCGCTCCCGGAATCCGTACACCAGCCTCCCGAATCAGTTCAAAGGATAACTCCAGCAGAACAAGCTCCGCAATGCTGGAAAATGGCACGCCTTCTCTTGCCTGGGCAAAGGACAGAAGCATGTTCGTGGGAAGAATCTGCGTGTGAAACCGGATCACTGCAAGATAAAGTCCCGGCAGCAATGTAGCAGCTGCCAGTGCCACATAGCGCAGTATTCGAAGAAATGATGCCATTTCAAATCGGTTATACCAGTCCTCGCTGCTTTCCATAAAGCTGTGAAAAATCCCTGGCAAAATAAGCGCTGACGGAGAATTGTCACAGAGAAGCACTGCTTTTCCATTTAAAATTTCCTGCGCTGCACGATCTGGTCTTTCCGTAGTCTGATACTGCGGAAAAGGGGATAACCAGGAATCCTCCGTCAGCTGTTCCAGCATTCCACTGTCCAGGATTCCATCTATTCGAAACTCTCCAAGCCGCTCTTTCACCTGCTCCAGAAATTCCTCCTGCACCAGATCTTCCATATACACCATCTGGACCAGTGTATGTGATCTCTCCCCAATATAAAATTCCACTACCTTTAATCTGGTATCCCGAAGCCGCTTCCGGATCAACGCGGAATTTATTTTCACAGAATCAGAGAAGCCTTCCCTGGAACCTCTCAGAACCTTCTCCATCTCCACTTCTGTTACGCCCATGCTTGGATAACCGGCACTGGAAATTTTCATGGCCTGGTCAAATCCGTCCATAAAGAAAACCGCATTTCCGGCAAGCAGCCCTGCGAACACCTGCTCCATGTCAGTCAGCTTCTTTACATCCGCAATTCCCAGACTGTTATACTCCACAAATTCCTGCATTTCCCCAGGTGAAATCTCCCAGAAATGCCCCACCATTTTTCCAATGGCAGAGTCTTCCAGCATCATATTGGAAGTCGCTACCTCAATATAGACCATCAGGCAGTCAACCTTCCGCTCATCCCCCAGCCGCATCTTCCGGATCTGAATATCTCCACAATCTGCCAGGCGTTCTCTTATATACCGTTCATTTGCTCGAATATCCTTTGAAATCATAACAATATTATCATTTTTATCCAACACTGCTCCTCTTTTCCATTTTCAGGCAACAAAAGAAAATCCTGCCCGGTAGGGCTTTTTGTGTAATAGGGAATTCCAATGAAATTTCCTATTACACAAAAAAAGACACTGGTTATCTCTCCCAGTATCTCCCATAAAAACAATTATATTCATTTTCTCTCAACTTCCCAAAAAGAGGAACGCGGGCAGGATGTGCCCGCTCCGCTCCCAGAAAACCACTCAGTTTACTCTTCTGCCCGAATCGCCTGAATAATTCCCATCCGCTGATTTTCCAGATGTTCAAAAGACAGCTCCTGTGCCGCTTTCACGTCCCGTTCCTTAATCGCCCTGGTAATTTTCTCATGCTCTTTCACCAGACGGTTTCTGGACTCATCCTCTTTCAAATATTCTACACGATATCTGTAGATCTGCTCGCGAAGATTATTCAGAACCTGCATCAGTCTTTTATTATCAGCAGCTTCATAAATTACCTCATGGAAATTCACATCCGCCTCAGCCATCTTTACCAGGTCGCCTTCCGCCGTACTGGTCTGGAAAACCTCAGCCGCCTGCTCCAGCTTCCGGATATCCGCATCTGTCATATTAGCACAGGCCTTCTCAATGGCCATATTTTCCAGAGTGATCCTGACCTCCAGAACGTCATTCAGATCCTTCTCTGTAATATTGGCAACCTGGGCTCCACGTCTCGGGATCATCACAACCAGCCCTTCCAGTTCCAGCTTACGCATGGCCTCCCGGATAGGAGTTCTGCTCACCCCAAGCTTCTCCGCAAGGGCAATCTCCATAAGTCTTTCGCCCGGCTTCAGTTCTCCCTTCAGGATTGCCTGACGCAATGTGTTAAAAACGACCTCCCTAAGTGGAAGATACTCATCCATATGCACTGTAAAATCACTTGTCATTTGTATTTTCCTCCGCTAAAAAACATCTGTGGCAAAAACAGTCTTCGCAAGTCTGCTCTCCCTGAGAACAGCTGCTGCCCGATCCATTTTCTCCTTATCATCAAAAATGCCAAATACAGTAGGACCACTTCCGCTCATCATGGCCTTACGTGCTCCGTTGCTCTCCATCAGATCTTTGATTTCCTGGATCACAGGATATTTGCTGATAATTCCCGGTTCAAATACATTTCCCATTCTGGAAATCATTCCATCAAGATCACCATTTCTGACAGCTGTCACCATACCATCGATATCCGGATGAACCACAGCAGGATCGTCCAGTTTCAGGTTCTCATAAGCAGTCTTGGTTGAAACATTTACTCCTGGTTTTCCCACCAGAACATAGCAGTGAGGTACTCTGGGAAGTCTGGTCAGCTTCTCCCCGATTCCCTCTGCAAGAGCAGTTCCGCGCATCACACAATAAGGAACATCAGCTCCAACCTTCACAGCACGCTTCATCAGCTCTTCCTCAGAAAGTCCCAGTCCAAACAGGCGGTTCACTCCAACAAAAGCAGCTGCCGCATCAGAGCTTCCACCAGCCATGCCGGCTGCTACCGGGATAAACTTCTCCAGATTCATGGTAAGCCCCTCTTTTATATCAAACTCATCCATTAACATTTTCGCCGCTTTATATACAAGATTCCGCTCGTCAGTAGGAACGTAAGGAATGTTCGTGGTAAGGACAATTCCCGGCTCCTTTTTTTTCTCAATTTCAAGCACGTCATACATCTGTATGGTCTGCATGATCATACGGACTTCGTGATATCCGTCATCACGTTTTCCAACCACGTCAAGTCCCAGATTTATCTTTGCAAGTGCACGTAAACGCATAATTTCCTCCGCTTGTAGCTGCCGCTCACATAAAACCTCTGGCAGGCTCTAAGAGCAGCAGTTTCTTTGTACTTTGTATACAATTTTATCAATGCTTTTATTGTAAAATATTTTTGTATTTTTTTCAATACATTTATGCGAGGAAATTTCTCATTCTATATATATCGTTACTGTCCACAACGTGACCAGAGCATGTTTGAAAAGGTTTTCTCCAAATATATGCAGTAAACAGAAAGCAGCCTTACCCTTCCACCTTCTTCACCAACAGCAGCGGCATTCCAGGCACAACTCTGTCCTCTTCCAGTTCATTCAGCTCACAGATTTCCTCCACTGTAGTATAAAATCTTTTCGCAATATCCCACATAGAATCCCCATTTTTCACCACATACACCGTGATTCCCGGCATTGCCTGGATTTTCTCCATATCAAGGGGACGCTCCTCCACTTTGCTTATGATCATCCGGTTTTCACACTGAAGCACCAGCACATTGAGACTGATCACAGCCTTCACCTCAATCTCATTGCTGTCGATCATAGACGTTGACAGCTGTTCCAGATCTGCCTGCAGAAAAAAGATACTGTCCTCGTTGATCCCGTTTGCCTCAATTATATGGGAAAAAGGGATCATTCCATCAACAGAATAGAATGGCATTTCATCATTTCCTGTAATATACAGAATTTTCATAAATACAATTCCATCAGCCTGGATTCCATTTTCTACAATTTTCGTTTTCTCAACCTTTACACGTCCCTGGCTGTGACAGATCTGCAGGATTTTCCCCTGGCTTTCCTTCAGTTCAATACGGTCAGATACGCGGCATTTGGAGTCATTCCGTACCAGGAGGCTTTCCAGACACATCTCTTTTCCCTGAGGAATGCATTCTTTCAAAGGCGAGTACACATCCAGAATCAGGTCATGCTCTTCTTCGCGGTAAAGCTTCATGTCCAGTTCCAGCACCGTGTCTACACTCATTACCCGTTCTTCCCCATCGGAATCCGGTTTTACTTCAATGCTCTGATGCATAACGGAAAAGCCAATATTTGGAATCATCTCTCCCATACAACCAGTACACTCCACTTCCGTATTAAACGGAAGCACATACTCTGCCCACTGAAGCGGATTTTCCTCATCTTCTCCCGAATACAGGACAAAAACTGACAGCTCCCCTCTTGCCTTCACCACATTATCCTCTGGACGCAGATCCATTCCACGGACATCGATGGTATACCACAAAAGCTGTTCAATGTTCGGTTTATTGGACACTAAAGTCACTTCATCCTTAATCCGCATAGTGTCCTTTTTATGTACCATAAGACTCATTAAACGGACTTTCTTCCTTTTTACTGAAATTCCCTCCTCACTGATTTCCACCGGAAGCTGAATCCCTGCCATTTCATCTACCACTGCATAAAAGGTGACAATTGCTTTTATGTTTAGTTTTCGGGAATGAATCATGTGCACGCTGAGATCCTCAATCTCCCACTTCAGGCACATTTTATCCCCACTTGCAATCCCTTCCAGGTTCAAAGTCTCATCAAAAGGCAGTTTTGCCCCCAGACTGCTCACCTTCTGGTTTTCTTCCCCCACATAGAGAATATCCACGTTCAGGTTTCCGCTGATAAATGCCTTTCCTTCGCTAAGACGCACTTCATCCATGGAAACGTCACCCTTGTTCTGGATCAGTCGGCCCACATCCGGCTTTGCATCTGGTACATTATAATCTGTATCAAACGTTACCTGGCTGGCTGCACGGCTTTTTATCTGAAGCATCTGCACACTTTCTTTTCTTAATTCCACGATTTTCCACTCCTTTTTTCACCAGACTGCTATATTGCATCATTTTCGCTTTTTTCAGTAAAGCGTTCAAAAATCACAGGTTCTTTTCGGTATTCCGTCTTCACCACGATGTAAGGATAGGAAGGCGGACTGATCGTTATTTTCTCGTCTGATGGCCCCAGCAGCATTGTCCGGAAAAAAACAGCCTGGGAAGTCCACCCCAGTTCTTCCACGGAAATACTGTAACCTCCGCTCATTTGCTCCCCGTATCCTTTTACAAGAAACAGGTCTTTTTCACATTGATAGGTCAGCTGAAATTCATTCTTCTTTTTCTCCTGTATCAGGGCAGCCAGTTCTGCCGGTATCTCTTCATTTTTTACAATGGAATACTCCAGAGGCTTCCGCGGCTCTTCCTCAATGCGGATAAAATTGCATCCACTGATCAAAAGCAGTGACCACAAAATTACTCCCAGAAGAACTGCTTTTGTTTTTTTCATTCTGCCACCTCAGATGTCTCGTTGCTGTTCATCTGATGCTCAGCCTTTAAACACAGCAAACAGCAATCTCCATTTATTTTATTGTATGAGGAATAAAAAAGATTTATTGCAAGAATTTTTCAAATTACATATAATAGACATAAACAATATGCCAAAACATGCTTCCTACGCATGAGGCACAGATCAAAGAAAGGAAAATCATATGATTCGTTTTATTTTATGCGTGATCGTAGTGGTTGGATTCCTGATTTTATCCATTCCCATTCTCTTTGTAGAATGGATCATCGGCAAATTCAATCCTATGGCAAAGGAAATCAGCTCTCTTCGGATCGTTCAGGCAGTATTTCGTTTTATCCTATGGATATCCGGTGTGAAGCTGACTGTTATCGGAGAGGAAAATGTACCAACTGATGTGCCGGTTCTTTATATCGGAAATCACAGAAGCTTTTTTGATGTACCGCTCACTTATCCACGCTGCCCCATCCGTACCGGCTATATCGCAAAAAAAGAGATGGAAAAGGTTCCTCTGCTTTCTACCTGGATGAAACGTCTTCACTGCCTGTTTCTTGACCGTAATGACCTGAAGCAGGGACTGAAAACCATTCTCACTGCTATTGAGAAAGTGAAATCCGGCATTTCCATCTGCATTTTCCCAGAGGGTACACGAAACAAAAATGAAGATGAACTGGACATGCTTCCATTCCATGAGGGCAGCTTCAAAATTGCCGCAAAGACAAACTGTCCGATCATCCCGATGGCGATCAGCGGCTCCGCTGATATCTGGGAAAACCATTTTCCAAGAGTTAAGAAAACCCACGTTATCCTGGAATATGGCAAACCAATCTACATAGACCAGCTGGAAAAAGAGGACAAAAAACATCTGGGTGCTTATACACAGAATATCATTCATGAAATGCTGGTAAAAAATAAAGCGCAGTTATAATGCGTCAGCTTCCAACAAGCAGAACAGACCTTCAGGCTGTCCTGCTTGTTATTTTCAGAACCCTCCGGAAAAATCATTCCTGCTTTTTTCCCAGCTGTTTTCTCCTTACTTCCTTCGGCGATTCCCCATAATCCTCCTTGAATTTTCGCAAAAAACCTTTGTAATTGGTAATCCCGTTTTTATCCAGAAGAAATGTTATATTTTTATCTGTCTCCAGAAGATCTGTGTGGAAATGCTCCATGCGGATCTGATTTACATAAGCCAGGAAGGTCTGTCCTGTATATTTGCGAAAAAGGCGACAGAAATGCTCTGGTGTAATGGCCAAAAGCCCTGCAGCATCGGCAAGGGAAATTCTTTCCCCATAATGTTCCCGGACAAATTCCATGCATAACTTCATCCGCTCCAAGTCTCGCAGAGTGCCGTGAGCGGTTTCTGTATCTTCCTCACTCCTGATTCCTTCTGTATAAAGAAAATAAAGTAAACGGTAAACAGCAGAAAGCACCAGAAGATGATAGCCTTCTTTTTTTTCTTCATAAAAGCCTGCAATTTTCCGAAATACGTCTCTCAACTGATCATACAGATCATCAGCCCGATTTGTAGACTTTCGATTCTCCCTCATCTCCACAAGTCCCTTTCCCTGCACATTCTCCAGTTGTTCTCCCTGAACACATGCGTCAGCTGATTTCGACCTTATAAGCTCCTGAAATTTCAGTCCCTTCCACTTTGCAGAAATTCTTTCCAGATGAACCGGCGGGATCTGTAAAAGATAATACCTGGCATCCTCATGCGTGTAGGTATAATGGATATCATTGGAATTTACCAGAAAAATATCCCCTTTTTCCAACTCATAACTCACATCATTAATAGATGCTGTAATCTCGCCGCCAAGCACATAAATAATTTCCAAATGCTCATGCCAGTGCGCCGGTAACAGTTCATCCCAGGTATTTACATATGTAAAGTGGATTTTCCCCAAATGATCATCCAGCACGTTTTCATATTCCGCTCTCATAGTATGCCTCACCTTCTTTTTTCACTCAAATTTCCCGACTTCCATAATACGCAACACTTATGCTGCAGGTTTAAAATCAAAATACAACATTTATGCTACAGGTTCAAAATCAAAATATACCATTTATTCTTTATGATAATATATAATATTTCATCTATAATATCAAGAAAGACCTATAAAAGAAGCAATAAACCATCTAGTACACCACCGCTTTTTCCAGTACAATAGCAATATCAAGGCAACTACACGAAAAAAACTTTCTAATTATAAATTTATCTACAGGAGGACATCCCACAATGAACAAATGGACCAGAGTTAAATTCCAGCCAAACCTTCCCCTTAAGGAAAGCGGCCGTGTTACCGCAAGCAAAGAACATATCCTTCTTTCCAAAGAAGCCGCCAAGGAAGGTATGGTTCTTTTAAAAAATGAGAATTATCTGCTTCCTCTTGCTGAGGGCACACGCATCGCCCTTTTCGGCAAGGGCAGCTTCGATTATGTAAAAGGAGGCGGCGGAAGCGGCGATGTTATGGTTTCTTATGTACACAACCTTTACGACGGGCTGAAAATGCAGGAAGGCGCCGTTCAGATCTATGAGCCATTATCCGCATTTTACCGCACCGATATCCAGCACCAGTATGAAAAGGGTGCCGCACCAGGAATGACGATAGAGCCAGAGCTTTCCCCAGAACTTGCTGACGGCGCAAAAGCATTTGCTGACGTTGCTGTTGTTGTGATCAGCCGTTTCTCCGGCGAAGGCTGGGACCGTTCCAGTATTGAATGCAACAACGAATTTAATCCATGGGATACGGAAACCACCATGCCGAAAATTTCCGGCGAAATTTTCCCGGATGGCGACTTCTATCTCACTGCCCGTGAGAAAGAAATGCTTTCCATGGTAAAAGAACGCTTCGATGATATCGTGGTAGTTCTCAACATCGGCGGAATCATGGATCTTTCCTGGGTAAAAAATGACGACCGGATTTCCTCCGCTCTTCTTGGATGGCAAGGAGGCATGGAAGGCGGACTTGCCATGGCGGAGCTTCTCACCGGCAAAGGAAATCCTTCCGGTAAGCTGGCTGACACTTTTGCCGCAGACGTAAATGATTATCCATCCACTGCCAACTTCCATGAGTCTTTTGATTATGTAAACTATACGGAAGATATTTATGTAGGCTACCGCTATTTTGAAACTCTTCCAGGGGCACAAAAAAAAGTAATCTATCCATTTGGATATGGACTTTCCTACACCACCTTTGGCCTGGACACCATCGCTATGTGGGAAACAGAGGATCAGATTTTCGCTGAGGTTCAGGTAACCAACACCGGTAACCTGGCTGGAAAAGAAGTTGTCCAGATTTATTTCGAAGCTCCACAGGGACTTCTGAAAAAACCAGCCCGCCAGCTTGCCGCTTTTGCAAAAACCCGTCTTCTTCAGCCGGGCGAGACACAGCAGATCCGCCTTTCCTTTGCAAAGGCTGACATGGCTTCCTACGATGACCTTGGAAAAATCAAGAAATCCGCATATATTCTGGAAAAAGGTACTTATAAGTTCTATATTGGAACTTCTGTGCGCGACACTAAGGAGAGCATCCTGACAATGGAACTGGCTGAAAATGTAATCACAAAGCAGCTGACAGCTCATCTTGTTCCAACCAGCCTGAAAGAGCGTATGCTCTCTGACGGCAGTTTTGAGGAGCTTCCACAGTCTGCATGCAATGACATGAACGAATGCGTATTTGAGAAAATGGAGCCGGGCACTGAGGAAGGTATTACCCCTGCAGTCCGCTGCTGTGCACGTGGCACACTTTTCGACAACTTTGGCAGAAAGCAGTTTATTGATGTAGCAGAAGGCAGGCTTTCCCTGGATGATTTTATGGCACAGTTAAGCGATGACGATCTGATTCATCTTCTTGGAGGACAGCCAAACGTAGGTGTTTCCAATACCTTCGGTTTTGGAAATCTTCCGGATTACGGCGTTCCATCCATTATGACAGCAGACGGTCCAGCCGGACTTCGTATCAGCGGGGAATGCAGCATGAACACAACAGCATGGCCTTGCGCGACACTTCTTGCATGCACCTGGAACCCGGCTCTTGTTCAGCAGGTTGGACAGGCTGGTGCCGAAGAAGTGAAGGAGAACAATCTTGCTGTATGGCTTACCCCAGCAGTAAATATCCACAGAAATCCTCTTTGCGGAAGAAACTTCGAGTACTATTCCGAGGATCCGCTGATTGCCGGAAAGATGGGCGCAGCTATGGTAAAAGGTATCCAGTCCCAGCACATTGCAGCTTCTGTGAAGCATTTCGCAGCAAATAACAAAGAGACCAACAGAAAGCACAGCGATTCCCGTGTTTCCGAGCGTGCACTTCGTGAGATCTATCTGAAAGGTTTCGAGATCATTGTAAAAGAGGCACAGCCATGGACCATCATGTCCTCCTACAATGCAATCAATGGTCACCGCGCTTCTGAGAATCGCGAGCTTCTGGAAGATGTTCTCCGCGGCGAGTGGGGCTTCAAGGGCATGGTTACAACCGACTGGTGGACAAGAGCTGAACATTACAAAGAAATCAAGGCCGGAAATGACGTAAAAATGGGAACCGGTTTCCCCGAGCGTGTGAAAAAGGCCATGGAAATGGGACAGCTTGGCCGCCCGGAATTAGAGCACTGTGCAAGACGGGTGCTGGAGCTGATTCTGAAGATTGACTGATATAAGATGATACCAGTGCCAAAAGACCTTTTGATACTCATTTCATAAGATTACACATATTCATATTCACAAAAACAGGACCCTGCTTTCATGCAGGATCCTGTTTTTTGTGAATATGAATATGTGTAATACCTCCGATTATTTTCGGATGGAATCAACCAGTTTTCGTGCTTCTGCTGTCAGGTCTCTGATCTTGTCAAATTCTCCGTTTTTTACAAGCTCTCCTTTTACCATCCAGCTTCCGCCGCAGCATATAATTTTGTCGAAAGAAAGATAATCTTCCAGATTTTTTGCATTGATACCGCCAGTGGGCATAAACTTAATTCCCACATAAGGTGCGGCCATAGCCTTGATCATGGCAACTCCGCCGGCCGGTTCTGCAGGGAAAAATTTTACAACCTTAAGGCCTCTTTTTACTGCCTGTGCGACCTCAGACGGTGTGATGCAGCCTGGAAAAACAGGAATTTCTTTTTCCAGACAGTAATCTACGATCTCCGGATCAAATCCAGGGCTTACAATAAACTTCGCACCGGCTGCAACAGCTGCATCTATCTGCTCTCTGGTAAGAACGGTTCCTGCTCCTACAAGCATCTCCGGAAACTGTTCTGTCATCAGACGGATTGATTCTTCTGCTGCTTCTGTACGAAATGTAACTTCTGCACATGGAAGTCCACCTTCAACAAGTGCCTTTGCAAGGGGTACTGCATCTTTTGTATCTTCCAGCACAACTACCGGAACAACACCAAGCTTCTGAAACTTCTCTGCTATATCCATCATTTGAATTTCCTTTCGTTATCTTTTTATATCAAAATTCATTTCCATCACATGTCTGATCAGGGAAACCTCATCTGTAATATTTCCGTCACCATGAATGGTATGCTTCACTGCACTGGCTGCAACACCAAAATTCACAATATCCTCCGGTGTATATTCATTCATCAGTGCATAAATAATACCGCTTACAAATGCATCTCCACCTCCAACACGGTCAAGAATATGGAAGGTAAGCCGTTTGCTTTCATAAATCTTTCCGTTTAACCAGAGATAAGCCATAAGGCTGTTCTCACTGCAGCTGTGTGCAAAACGCACATGTCTTGCAATGCATTTGATATTCGGATATCTCTCTGCAAAGGCCCTGAAGACTTTTTCCTGCTGTTCACAATCTGGCTGGAAGGGAACACCATCCTTTACATCACCTGCTGTATGATCTTCTTCATTTTTCCAGATATGGTAAGGCTCAATTCCAAAGAGAACATCTACGTATGGAAGGCAGAGGGTACAGAAATCTCTTGCTTCCTCCCAGTTCCACAATGTACTTCTGAAATTTCCGTCAAAGCTGACGGTCATGCCATTCTCCTTTGCTGTTTTCAGGCAGGTCAGGATCAGTTCACTGCAGCTTTTTCCAAGTGCCGGAGTGATTCCGCTCAGATGAAGCCAGGTGTATCCTTCCAGAAGTTTCTTCACATCTGTTTTGCTGAAATCATACTCTGAAAAAGCACTGTGTTTTCTGTCATAAACGACTTTACTCGGGCGGATTCCGTAACCCGTCTCCAGATAATAGGTTCCAAGCCGATGTGTCGGTGTCTCTTCTTCTGTTGAATAAACTACGCTGTCGCAATTTACGTCATTGCTTCGCAGCATACGTACAGCACTTTTTCCAAGACTGTTTCCCGGAACTACTGTAAAGAATGAGGCATCTACTCCAAGATTTGCAAGGGAGAGGGCCACATTGGCCTCACTTCCCCCATATCTTGCCTCAAAAGATGTTGCTGTTCTGATTTTTTCATAATCCGGCGGAGTCAGGCGAAGCATGATCTCGCCGATGGTAATAAATTTATGCTTCATAATTAATACTCCAGATAGGCTCCCTTCATCGGACTTGCAGCATGCTGGCTGAAAAGTCTCAGGACACCCTTTTTGTATTTCATTTCACGTGGTTTCCAGTTTTTACGTCTTTCTGCAAGAATCTGGTCAATTTCCTCCATAGACTTACGTTCTCCTGCAATTCCGATGATGTTTAGTTTTCTTTCCATAACATCGATTTCGATAAGATCGCCTTCTTCCACAAGTGCGATCGGGCCGCCATCAACAGCCTCCGGGCTGCAGTGTCCGATAACCGGACCGGTAGATGCACCGGAGAAACGTCCGTCTGTGATCAGGGCAATGCTCTTTCCAAGTTCCTTATCACTGCTGATTGCCTCAGAAGTATAGAACATTTCCGGCATTCCGCTTCCCTTTGGTCCCTCGTAACGGATGAAGACTGCATCACCCTTCTGAACCTTATGTTTCAGAACTGCATCCAGACATTCTTCTTCGCTGTCAAATGGTCTTGCGCGGAGAACAGATTTAAACATTTCCTTCGGGCATGCAGTGTGTTTGATCACGGCACCTTCCGGAGCAAGGTTTCCACGAAGGACTGCAATGCTTCCATCTGTTCCGATTGCTTTGTCATATGGACGGATGATGTCTTCCTTCGTAACATTTACATTGTAACGTTTGTTAAACTCCTGAAGCCATCTATCACATTTTTCATAGAATCCGTTGTTCTTCAGTTCTTCCAAGTTTTCTCCTAATGTCTTTCCTGTAACAGTCATGACATCCAGGTGAAGATGCTCTTTGATCTCTTCCATGATTGCCGGTACACCACCTGCATAATAGAAGCACTCTGCAGGCCAGCGACCTGCCGGACGTACATCCAGAAGATATCTTGCATTTCTGTGCAGCTTGTCAAATGTATCACCAGTGATCTCAATGCCAAATTCATGAGCGATTGCCGGAATATGAAGCAGGCAGTTGGTGCTTCCTGAAATTGCAGCATGGACAAGGATTGCATTCTCAAAGCTGTTCATAGTTACAATGTCAGAAGGACGCATGTTTTCCATCTGAGCAATTCTCACTGCCTGTCTTCCTGCCTCTCTTGCAAAGTCAAGAAGGTCAGGGCTGGTTGCAGGCATCAGGGCTGTGCCTGGAAGTGCAAGTCCTAGTGCCTCTGCCATAATCTGCATGGTAGATGCAGTTCCGATAAAGGAACATGCGCCACAGCTTGGGCACGCATTGCATTTTGCCCAGTCAAGCTTCTCTTCATCAATTTCGCCACGCTCAAATTTTGCGCTGTACATTCCAAGCTGCTCCAGGGTCAGCATTTCCGGTCCGGCATTCATGGTTCCACCTGGAACAAATACGGAAGGAATGTTTACTCTGGCAAGTCCCATCAGATTTCCCGGAACACCTTTGTCACAGCTTGAAAGGTATACACCTGCGTCAAAAGGAGTAGCATTTGCATGGATCTCGATCATATTGGCGATCATCTCACGGCTGGCCAGACTGTAGTTGATTCCATCTGTTCCCTGGCTTTCACCGTCGCAGATATCGGTACAGTTATAACGTGCTCCGAAACCGCCTTCTTCTGCGATTCCTTTGCGGACTTCTTCTACAAGGATATTCAGATGTCCGCTTCCCGGATGACTGTCACCATAGGTGCTTTCAACCATAACCTGAACCTTTCCCAGATCTTCTTTTGTCCATCCTGTTCCAATACGCAGCGGATCAAGCTCCGGTGCAAGTTTTCTCATTTCCTGACTTTTTAACTGCATGATTTTTTCCTCCATTTTTTATTCTCTGATAAGCTTTAAACTTTCCAGTGTTTTCCTGAGTTTCGCTTCGTCCTCTTCTTCTACTCCAAGTTCTACATCATCAAATGTGGGCAGACTGAACACCCCCAGCATTGATTTCGCATCTACAATATATCTTCCACAGATCAAATCTACATTTTTCTCACATCCTGATGCAGCCTGCACCAGATGCTTGGCATCACACATATCTCTTAAATAAACCGGTATCTTTATCATTACGTCCTGCCTCCTATGCAAAGATTGAAACAATAAAGCTTACAATAAGTGCCGCAACACCGATCAGTGTCTCCATGATCGTCCAGGATTTCAGGGTTGTCTTTTCGTCAATCTCAAGGAATGAGGTTACCAGCCAGAAGCCTGCATCATTCACATGGCTCAGTGCAGTTGCGCCACCACAGATTGCACAGCACATGGCAGCTCTGTAAATCATACTGGTATCCATTACTGCTGGCATAGTCGCCATGATTCCGGATGCCATTGTCATCGCTACAATCGAACTTCCCACAGAAGCTCTGACCAGAAGCGCAATGAGAAATGCGATCAGGATCAATGGAAGCCCACTCTTCTCCAGCACCGGTCCGATAATATTTCCAAGGCCGGAATCCTGAAGCATCCATCGGATCACTCCACCGCTGGCAATAACCAGAAGAATCATACCTACAGGTCTGAGTGAATGATCCAGGATTTTCTTTAACTGCGCACCGGTAAATCCCCGTTTGATTCCCAGGAAATACATAGATGCCAGTGTCGCAATGGTTAATGCAAGGAATGGTTTTCCTATGAATCCAAGAACATCCTTTACTCCCTCCGGAAGCGGCATATACTTAGATAAAGTACTGAGAAGGATGAGAACCAGTGGAATCAGGATTACCCCTAAGACCAGTCCAAAAGGCGGAAGGTCTTTTCCATCGTCTTTAATCTCTTCCACATTTGCCGGAAGCTCTGTGTAAATCTTATTGCCAACAAAGCTTCCCCAGAAAATTCCGGAAACCATCATGCAGATCAGTGCTGTCGGAACTCCTACCATGATCATGGTTCCAAGATTCACGCCAAGTGCATTTGCCACAAGTACCGAGCCAGCAGAAGGTGGAACAAAAGCGTAGCCACTTGCCAGACCGGAAAGAAGAGGAATCGCATAATACAGGGTGGATTTTCTGGTCTGTTTCGCAACGCTGAACACCAATGGGATCAATACCACAACACCAGCTTCAAAAAATACGGTGGTGCCAATTACAAGTCCTGTAAGTCCAAGTGCCCAACCGGCTTTTTTCTGGCCAAATTTACTGATCAATGTCTCTGCGATTCTCTGGGCTCCTCCGCTTACCTCCAGGATTCCACCAAACATGGAACCCAGGCCTACCAGAAGCGCAATTCCCTGTAGTGTCTTTCCAACACCTTTTTCTACCGTGTCCGAAATCATCGTAAGCGGCATTCCTGCTCCCGCTCCGATGATGATAGCGGAAATCATCATTGACAGAACCGGATGAAGCTTAAATTTGATGATCAGTACCAGCAGAACCACAATTCCCACCGCCGCCGCGATCATCAGTCTCATTGGATCCGCCGCAAAAGTTGTTTCTTCCATTTTTCTTTTTACCTCCTTGATTCATCTGATATTTTGCCTTCTTCCTATGAATTCGTCTGACCTATTTCGTCGTTTTTATGTTTTTTACGTTGTTTAATGTCTTTTTTCTTAGAATTCATCTGATGTATTTATCATATATTCAATTCACTAAAAATGCAATACTGGAATTTTATCTAAAATTATATATCTGTTTTTGTATATTTTATCATTTTGACATTGAATCAAAAAAACCTTATCATAAAAAGTAAGAATTATAACTATCAGAAACGGAGCAAATCATATGATGAATTTGTTATCAGAAGAAAAAAGCCTTCCCCAAAAAATATCAGAGGATATTATTGCATTTATTTTAGAAGAAAACTTACAGCCAGGAGATAAATTACCGAATGAAACCATTCTTTCTGAGCGTCTGAATGCAGGAAGAAGTTCTGTACGGGAAGCCATGAAGCTTCTCGCATCCCGAAATATTGTTACGATCCGCCAGGGCTCTGGTACCTATATTGCCTCTTCCCCCGGAATGGTGGATGACCCACTGGGCTTTACCTTTATTGGAAATAAGCAGAAGCTGATCAATGACCTTCTGGAAGTGCGCTTTCTCCTTGAACCCCCTATTGCTGCAATGGCAGCCACACGCGCCGATAAAAAAGACATAAAAAAAATCACCGCGCTTTGCGATGAAGTAGAAGACTTATTAAAAAAACATGAAGACCATACACAAAAGGATATAGATTTTCATGCAGCCATTGCTTTGAGCAGCAAAAACGTTGTGGTTCCAAGACTGGTTCCTGTGATTAACAGCTCAATCCCTCTGTTTGTAGAGACCACCAGAGGTACACTGCTGGAAGAAACCATCGAGACCCACCGTGAGATTGCGGATGCCATTGCCGCACATGACCCGCTCCGCGCACAGGATGCCATGTATCTGCATCTGGTTTATAACCGTAAGCGGATTCAGATGCGTTAATCGGATATTACAGATCCGCTTCGCTACTTACTTATAGCTGAATAACTGCTATCTTTGAAAAACCACAATCCACACCGCCGCCGCTATCTCATTTATGCTCTCGTTGTTTTTATAACAATATTAACATTTTTACATTATGCAAAATCCATAAAAATGGTATCATAAGATTTGAAGCTTATACCACATCTCTTATGATACCCTATGTCTTTTTTTATAAAATTATGCATCTGTTTAATGTAACCTAAAAAACTGCCTTTTTGTGACTTATCACTTCAGCCCTGTAGTCACCTTACAATTTGTAACCTTCAGGCTTCCCTCAGAAGCAAACAGGGATAAGCTTTCTCCCGGTCTCTTGAATGCACGTGCATTCAATGCCACACCATCCACATAAATGGTGGCAATTGTATCATCCACGATCATACGGATGTTATATTTCTTTCCCGGAATCAGATCAATTGGTCTTTCCAGTCCAATATTCTGATTTGCAGGCCATGGCCAGTTCGGTTTCTTCTCGAATACATAACGGTTCTCTGTAGTATTAAATACAAACTGATAGGATTCTGCTTTATCCTCGTCCTCATAAAATCTCACACCAAATGTTCTTGTTCCTTCTGAGAACTCCACATCTGCTTCAAATTTGAAAATGTCACCAGTATTTCTTCCAACAACTACTTCTGAACTCTTAGTTGATGTATCGATAACGAAATCGTCCTTAACAGAGTGGGCTAACTTTCAAAAACTTTGATTATCACAATTTTCTGCATTTTATAAAAATTAGCATTTACACAAAATTTACAATTTGCTGATTGACTATATATAGAGATACTTCTTCATGATAATTTTTTCTTATAAAATGGAATAATCTCTCCTTCCTTATAAATCCCCCATTCCTTTCCTGTACTGTAAAAGCATAAAAACTTTTCAACATTTGTTTTCGGATGAAATTCAATATTGTCCTTACACAAATCAAAGCGAAATCCACTAAGCGCAACCAAAAGTCCCCATGCAGCCATAGATCTTGCATAATGATTTCCACATTCATTTTCATTATAAGGACTTCGTCTTGTCCCATTATGCCGTTTCCGGATGGTATGAACAATCTCCATTGCTTCATCAATATAGCCTTCATAAATCAAATGTACTGCAACCTGATACTCTATTCCACTCCACACCTCATCACTATACACAAACGGCTGCTTCGGCCTTCCACCTTTTGGCCATGAACACAACACTAATCCTCCCTCATCTGGATATGCATAGGTTCTTTGAACACTTTCATGTTTCTCCAAAGATTTACAATAATTATTTTTATAAATTTCATAAACAGCTCTTCTCGCATGCTCTTCTGGTAAAATATAACCAATTCCATAAAGATGTGCCAATTCCTGTCCCAGCAACTGATCAGACAAACAGCCCATACCATACTGATATTTGTAAGTATCGATTTTCTCACTAAGCAACTGCTCATAATAGCTTCCGTTCCATAACAAAGCATCCATTTTACTACGTCCATGCAAGAATAACTCATGCCACGTTTTCGCTTTTTGTGCATCTCCCAAGTACTGCGCCATTTGGGATGCAGCTTCTAAAGTAGCATAGAAAATAGAATTTGTTAAAGAATTGATTCCATAAAATTCAATATCGTATGTATTATGCTGTTGTGCCTCCAACACTCCATCTTTGTCCTGATCCCAGATTTCAATAGAATGCTCCAGTGCCAGAACCACTTTATCCCAGATTTCTCTTAGGAAATTATCATCTCCTGAAAACTTCCATTCTCTATAAACTCTTAAAATGCTACCTAACTGCCCGTCTGTTGCCGGAAGCATATCCCATTTTTTCCCATCCAGTAATCTTTTTGCACGAAATGCCATATTCCCGGTTGAATCTGTTTCTTCCAAAAACTCTATTCTCCTTGCACTTCGTTCCAGATCAGGAAATAAAAATGCCATTGTCTGTGCATAATTCCATACATGCGTACAGGTTCCCGCACAGCTTCCAGCATGTTCAAAACAGCCTTCCCAGCCAAAGAAATGACCATTCGAAATTCTGAAACAGGTATTTGATCTTAATACCGTAATGGAAGAAACAAGAGATTCTATAATATCAGGATCTAAAGTTGTACTGTATAGTGCATTGGAAAATAAACTGCTAAAATGACACAATTCCTTTTCATTTTTAAAGAAATATTCCACAACATCCTTTGCACTTTTCCAAATGGTGCTGTAATAATTCTGCCATATTTTATTATGCTCCTTTTCTTCCGCCTCACGGCAATGCCCGTCAGGCCACCACCCATAACGGTTTGGAAAATACCAACCAAGGTAAAATACAAACTCTTTTGTTTCTCCAGGTATCAGTACTTCTGATGCACAAAGAGATCCTATTTTTCTAGGTGCATCCGATCCAATGACATTAGATCCAACCGCTTCCGACTTGACACACCTTGTTAATCTTCCTGTTTTTGAAAAGTTCTGCCAGAACTCTTCTGCTCCATCCCACCAACCGCCATCCTGCCAGTAGGGCTTAACTGTAATATTCTCATTTGATGAAAAAAGAGCAAGATTTCCATAATTCACACTTTTCTTATCAATTTCACTGCTTTCAAAATATAATCCGGACAACCCATCATTTTCTATAAAAGAATTAACCGGAATCCCATCCTGATACAAGCGGTCATAGCCATCATAAGATGTAAAACCTGTAAAATTATACATAGTTCCACACACGGATACGTTTACAGTCTGGTCTGAACGATTTGTAACCGAATATTTCATCTGTGCAACTGGCATCCCGGAATTTTGGCTGTCAAGGGGAATAAAAGGCGTATATGCCTGCAATTTCACTTCCAGCGGCAATTCTTCTTTTTCAAATTCATAAACAAAAAAAGGATAATTTGTTTTTATTTTACAGGATTCCATTCTGGGAAGTCCATATAAATACCCGGAAGGATACCCCAAGGCTTTGCAATACTTTTCCCTGGGTTCTGTTTCAAGTATACAACACTTCTTATTTTCCCCATTTTTTTCTGCATAATATAGGGAAAAAAATGTATATGGAATTTTAAGCCCTTTATCCGGATGATTCAACACTTCAAAATCATTAAAAGCGCCAGTATTATCTAATGAAATATTTCCAGTTCCAATGCCTCCGAGCAATGCCCGAAATGCTTCATGACGATTGGTATATATCTTTGTATTTTTTTCTATCTGTTTACTATTAAACATCTTTTCTCTCCTAAGCTTTTAAACCGGACATTACAGATGCTTGCATAATATATTTCTGCCCGAATAAATACAATAATGTTGGTACAAATAAAGACATTGTTACACCAGCAAGAACAACAGCCACGCTTCCCGTACCCATTGCTCCGCTTAATGTTTTAATTCCCAGCGGAATTGTCATTCTGTCATATTTTGAAATAAAAATAAGGGGATTGATAAAATCATTCCAAGAGTTTAAAAAAGTCAGCAATGCGGTCATGATAATAACCGACTTTGACATTGGCAAAAATATGCTGAAATAAATCCGAAATCTTCCTGCACCGTCAATATAAGCTGCATCTTCATAACTGTCCGGAATAGTTTTCATATACTGCCTTATAAAAAAGATATTTAAAGGGCTGATAATCGCTGGAAGTATCAAAGACATATGAGTTCCCACCAGTCCCATTTTGGACATTACAATATATGTTGGAATCAGCTTCGCCTGCACGGGAATCATCATTCCAGATAAAAGAATTATAAAAATAATATCTTTTCCTTTGAAATCGATTCTGGCAAATGCATACCCCGCCATGGTAGAGATAAATGTATTAAGAACAACAACTACCACCGCAATTTTTAAACTGTTAAACAACACCAACCCAAATGGAAAAATTTTAAATACCTCTTTGTAATTCTCTATATGAAAGCTTGTAGGAAAAAATGATGGCGGTAGTTTAAACGAATCCTTTGGCAATCTCAATGATGTGGAAATAATCCAGGCAAAGGGGGCCAGCATTAATATACACAGACAGATTAAAAAAACATATAATATAATCCTTGGTATCCTGCTTTTAATTTTTTTATTCATAATCATACACCACCCATTTATTCTGTCCGATATATTGAATAACCGTTATTACAAGTATGATAAGGAATAAAAGAAATGATATTGTACCACCATATCCTATATTCATATCCTGAAATGCAGTCTGATAAATTTTCAGTGCTATTGTTTTTGTTGCAGATCCGGGACCACCGTTAGTAAGCAAATAAGGCTCATCAAAAATCTGAAACACACTAACAATATTAGTAATCACAACAAAGAAAAGAGTCGGGCTCAAAAGGGGCAATGTTACATAGCGAAACTCCTGAGTTACATTCGCCCCATCAATTCTGGCAGCTTCATAATAACTTTCCGGAATATTCTGCATACCAATAAAATAGTACAAAAATGTTGTTCCAATAAATTTCCAAAAGCTGAAAATCGCTATTGTTACATAAACCATCACCTTGTCTGTCAGCCATGGTATATTGGTTCCACCCAGGAGCCGTATGAAATAATTAATGGCTCCTGTATCGGTGGAAAATAAATATCCCCAGGCAATGGCAACAGATGCAGTGGTAACAATCGTTGGAAAGTAAATTGCACTTCTGAAAAAATACTGAAGCTTTCTTGTTCTATACACACAGTATGCCAGTATCATTCCAAGCCCACAATGGATGGGACAAAGTATCAATAAGAACTTCACAGTATTTGCGAAAGATTTCTGAAGTCCCTTATCCCCAAACATCTTTCTGATATTGCTTAATCCAATAAATTTGGGCGCATTTACAAGATTGTAATCAAAAAATGATAAAACAGCAGCCAGAATGATAGGAATTCCAACAAATAAAACAAAACTTAGAATTGCTGGAAAGAGAAAACAATATGCCGCTATATTGTCTTTTCTCTTTTTCCTTATTTTATAGCTTCCTGTATTTTTCATAAGCATCCCTCGCGTTACTTGTTAGCTTCTAAAACCTCATTCATTTCCTCTGCGGCTGCATCAAGAGTTTCCTGAACATCACTTTGATTCACGCATATTTCAGAAATAGCTGTTAAAACAATATTGGAGCATTCTGTAAACTGCGGCGGTGCACTTACAGGTTTATAAATATCAGTATTGGAATCCACATAAAACAGTTTATTATTTTCCGGAATTCCAAGTTCAGAAATTTTTTGTTCTGCCAGAGAATGCAGTGCCGGGATATTTCCAACGGATAAATATTCTCCTTCAAATTCAGCCTGTGACATCCATGCCGCCAGATTCTTAGCTTCTTCAATGTGTTTGGAATTCTTTAAGGTGAAGATTCCATCAACACCACCAATCTGCTGATTTTCACTGAATGATGGCAAGTACTGTATGGTAACGTCAGAAAAATCATCTGCTACATAATTGGCTGTTGGCCATCTTCCATAAGAAGCCATTGCAACCTGGCCATTGATAATCTGCGCAATAGGACTTACATTTTCCTCTGGAATTGGTGCATATCCATATTTATAGATAAGATCCTGCCAAAGCTGAAAAACTTCTACAGATTCCGGTGAATTAATAGTACTTTCCGTAAAATCATCGTTCATATAAGAGGCACCATTATTATACAGCCACGCCTCTGCACAGAAATATTCTCCGTATGGTACTGCAACAGCATACTGTTTTACACCGTCTTTTTCAATGGTTAATTTCTCACAATAGGAAAGGAATTCATCTTTATCCCAATCCTCACCTGGAGCCTCCAGACCTGCTTCCTGTAAACGATCTGTATTGATATGCATAACTACATTATTAAAAGAAAATGGAAATGCATAAGTTTTTCCTTCATCATCCTTAAATACCTCCTGGAAGGAAGGGCTGGTATCATCTAAAATTTCTTTTGCAACATCCGGATTCGCTTCAATCCAGTCATCTATAGACTCTGCAATTCCCATATTTAAAAATTTGGACACACCCTCAATTGCCAGGATTGCACAGTCAACTTCGTCACCACCTCCAACCATAGTCTGAAGTTTCGTACAGTACTCTCCCCAATTTCCTGCGATAAACATGGTTTCTACTTTCACTCCAGTTTCTTCTGTATATTTTTCAAGTAGTTTATCCAAAGAAGCTTTTGTCGTACCATCTCCGCACATTGCCAATGTTAAAGTTACATCGGAATCAGCCATTACCGGCACCACGTAGCTGGAACTTACCAGACCTGCTGTCATACACATACATAATAAGGTTTTTACTACACGTTTTTTCATCTTCTTCCCTCCTGTGGTTTTCGTTTTCCAAACGGACATGCCGCCTGTCTGCGGCATCAGAATGAACGTATTTGAAAGGCCTTTGCATACTTCACTTGATGGATTTATCATATCTTCTTTATAACGAAAAGTAAATGTACTATTGTTTGTATGCTTGTAATATTATCGTCTTTTAAACTTATATTCTTTTTATTTTCTAATTAATCATGTATAATATCTTTAAAATAAGTTATTTCTTAGTGCGAGGTATAATATGAACAAATTTTCTATATATTCCATTCGTTTTAAATATTTTATTACAACTGCTTTTTTGATCATTATCTCAATTTGCACCTTTTTCTTTATTGCAAAACAAACTACATTAAACACTTCTCTGGAGCAGAAAAGAACCCAGGACTTATCTACTTTAAATAACTTTTCAGCCTCCGTACAGTCCTACATGTCTTCAATTGAAGCTATTGGACAAATAGTTTCTAAAGATTCTAATGTATGTACTTTTTTAGACACTGCCCTAAAAGAATCGGAATACAAAGGAAAAGAATTTTACAAACAGTTGGACAATCAGGCGCTTTTGGATTCTTACACTAATTCACTTAGTCCCATCCTTGCATTATCCGTAATGGATCCTGAATTTTTCTTTGTAGGGGAAAAAAAGCTTAACCTGGATCGTTTAAATTATTTTTTTAATTCAACTACTATGAAACCTGTTGCTATGAATCCAACAATGCTCTACTGGACAAAAACATTTTCATTGGAATTGTTAAAGGAGCACTCTGTTCACAAAGTATTTGCCCTGACAGTTCCAACATACGATTCTGATAATACTTTGCTTGGATACGTGGTATTATTTGTTGAAAACATCTTTCTTAATGACTTACTCCAAACATATACAAATGACATTTATGTTATCGAAGGTGACAACATTATTGGAGCAACAAAAGAGCTTCCTCTAAATGCAAATCTGTTTTCCGAAATGAAAATCAGCTATGCACGCCTCTTGGAGGACAGCAGTGTCATACTGCAGACTTCCGATGATTATACGATCATAACAACAAGATTTTTTTCACCCCTGGATATTCATTTGCTTCTGGTATCCTCTTATCAGGATCTGAAAAACAATCTGACAATTCATTTTCCCCCCATGATTACTTTTGTAATATATGGAATTCTGCTTGCTTTGCTGATTGCTTTTGTATTTTCCAGACTTCAGACCAAACATATTCTGGAACTAAAGAAAATCATGAATCTCAATAAACAAGGTAATCTTACAGTACGTTTTCAGCCAAAAACAAGAGATGAAATTGCAGAATTAGGTCTTACTTTTAACTCTCTTCTCGATCGCATCCAACAGCTTATGCTGGAACAAAAGCAACACCAAAGAAGTAAGAGAAGGCTTGAATTGCAAATGATCCAAGAACAGGTAAAGCCCCATTTTTTGTACAATGTTCTTGAGATGATCAACAGCATGATTCGCTGCAATATGCAACAGGAAGCTATGGCAACAGTTGAACATCTGGCCTGTTTTTACCGAATTTCACTTAGTCACGGTTCCGGCATTATTTCAATTCAGCAGGAATTTGATTTGATAGAAAATTATTTATGCCTGCAAAAATTAAGATATATTGAATTTATGGACTATGTCCTGGCTTTCAGCCCAAATATACGAAAATACAAAGTTCCAAAACTGACCCTGCAGCCTCTTATTGAAAACTCCATTTATCATGGAATAAAAGAAAAAGACGGAAAAGGAATCATTTGTGTCAGTGGCTATTTTGAAAATGGATTTATTATAATTGAGGTATTTGATACCGGAATTGGAATTTCACCAGAAAAATTAAAAGAACTTCGTCAGTCCTTATCAGAGTCAACGGATGACAGTGACTGCCATTTTGGCATTAGTAGTGTTATAAAACGTCTGAATCTGCACTATAATGGACAAGCCTCCATTACCATAGGCAGTCAGCAAAATCAATTTACCTGCGTTACTTTATCATTTCCCGCTATTGAATATTATGAAAAAGGAGAAACAGGAATATGCTGAAAATTTTTATAATTGATGATGAATATTTTGAAAGACAATCTTTAATACGCAATATAAACTGGAGTTCTCTGGACATAAAAGTTTCCGGAGAAGCTAATAATGGACTTTCTGCATTCGAAACCATCAGCAAAGAGGCTCCGGATATTGCAATTGTCGACATTAATATGCCAAAAATGAATGGATTGGATCTAATTTCCCTCTTAAATGAAAACAACATCTCCTGTAAATATATTATTCTTACAGGATACGATGAGTTTGAATATGCACAAAAAGCAATTAAACTTAATGTTTTTGACTACATTTTAAAACCAATTAATTACGAAAACCTTGAAAAATGTTTAAGAAATCTATCCGCACAAATTTATTCTGAAAGACAACAGACTTTGCAATACACAGCAATTCAAAATGAAAACAGACAGCTTCGACTTGAACGATACTATAATGATCTTATAAACTGTAATTTTAGTTCATCAGCTGAATCTGATCTTTATGCTATAGAAGCAGAAGCTTCTCCTTTGGCCATTTTTGCAAATTATCGGGTAGCTGTATGCGCGTTAACTGATTTTAACAGTATCGTACAATTAAATGCCCTGAAAGAACACCTTCAAAACTTATATACAAATCAATCTATTGTAATTTGCCAGGACTTGCAGCAACGCTTATTTTTTATTTTTTCGGATGATAACTTGCAAACAGATCTTTCTGCTTTTATTGATTCCTTTTATACCCTTATAAGTTCTCAAGGACTTCCTTGCATGTTTGGGATTGGATCTTCCTATTCACAAATCCAGAAGATTTATTTATCTTATAATGAAGCTTGTATTGCTTCACAAAACTGCATGATTCGCAATACAAATATTCTATTTTATAATGAAATACATCGTCCTTTGGTTCAGGTATTTGATGCCAAAAAGAAAAATATTATCTGCTCTCTCATTGGGAATCAAAGCCTCAATAAAATAGAGAACTTTTTTTCTTCTCTATACAATGATTTCTGCCATCAAAAGCTTCCATGGGATATTATCCTTTTACATACCATAGAACTGGTTAATATTCTCTCGGAAACTCTGAACAGACAAACGAAACTGTCTGTTTCATTTTTTCAAGAAGAAAATATTCTTAGTATGTTGAATCAGAAAAAAAATATAGCAGAATTACAGGACTGGATCACCAATTTGTACATAACTTCTATCAACCGTTTTCTTGCTTCTCCCCAATATTCCAACGTCACCCGTTGTGTAGAAGCATACATTGAAAAAAACTATTCTGATTCAGAATTATCCATTAACACAATATCAAAAGCATTATTTTTAAATTACAGTTATCTTTGCTATTGCTTTAAACGTGATAAAAATACTACCATTAATGAATATCTTACACAATTTCGAATCAATAAAGCAATTGAACTTCTGAAAAATAAAACAGAAAATATCACCTATGTTGCAGAAAAAACCGGGTTTACAAGTGCAAGTTATTTCAGCAAACAATTTAAAAAAATTACTGGTATCACCCCCAGTGAATATTCTAAGAAATCGCATTACTTAAAATAACCTAGAAATTCCCCACAATTTTACAAAGTACTCCATAATATCACCTTTTTTCATATTTCAAGCTTTTATATAATGATGTCAAAGTCAGAAAACTTTATCATTCACCAATATACAAAAGGAGGTTTTTATGAAGTATATCTCAAAGAAAGCATCTCAAATTTCTTTCCCTTTAGGTGGAATTGGAACAGGTTGTATTGGCCTTTCCGGTAACGGAAGCCTCATTGATGTAGAAATAAAAAATCGCCCTAACAAGAACTCAACTGCCGAATTTACCCATTTTGCAGTGAAGGCGGAAACTGAGCATGAAGTGCTGGATGCCCGCGTTTTGCAGGGAGATTATCCCAAAGATTACATCGGCTGCACGGAGAGACCTTTATATACTGGCTATGGTTTTGGACCGGACAGAGGTACTATGGCCGGTTTTCCTCATTTTGAAAAGGTAACTTTTAAAGGTGAATTTCCAATAGCACAGCTTCAGTTTAAACATGCCCATTTTCCCGGAGAAATTACCATGGAGGCCTTTAATCCTTTTATTCCAACTAATGAAGATGACAGTTCCATACCAGCTGCATTTTTTAAAGTACAGATAAAAAATACAACTGAAAAAGCTATTGATTATACCCTGGCACTTTCCTGCAATAATTATTATTGCCGTACCAATACATTACACTATTATGAAGAGCAAGATAGCATAAAACTTATTCATCTTTCAAACACCAATGACCGCAACACCACTGAATATGGGGATCTGACAATCGCTACTATCTGCCCCGATGTTAGTTATCAAAATTACTGGTTCCGAGGAAGATGGTTTGACAATTCTTCTGTCTTCTGGCAGGAATTTACTTCACCAGGGAAACTGCCTACACGTAATTATGAAAATTCCAGGCAAAATCCAGATTCCAATGATACTTCTGATATTGCCACACTTGCTGCACACATAAAAATACAGCCTTCCAAAATAGGTACAGTCTTCTTTGTGCTTTCCTGGTCTAATCCATATATAAATAATCACTGGAAAATCACTCATCTTGGTCTGACAGAAGAAGAAATTGAATTCAGAAGAAAGCAAAAATGGCTAAACTACTATGCTACAATTTTTAAGGACTCCAAAGAAAGTGCTATATATTCCCTAAAAAATTTTGACCGGCTTTACCAGAATACTCTTCTGTATAAAAAAGCATTGTTTTCCTCTTCCTTACCTGCCGTTGTAATTGACGCCATTTCTGCCAATATAGCTGTATTAAAATCCCCCACTTGTCTTCGGCTTAGTGACGGATCTTTCTACGCATTTGAAGGTGTTCATGCACATATGGGATCCTGTGAGGGAACCTGTACCCATGTATGGTCCTATGCATATGCGCTTGCTTTTCTCTTCCCACGGCTGGAACGTTCGGCGAGAACAAATGAATATAAATATTCCATGCAAAAGGACGGAGGAATGGGATTCCGGCTTCAGTTGCCGCTCGGAATTGGACCTACGAATCATCGTCCTGCTGCTGATGGACAATTTGGGACTATTTTACGCGTATATCGGGAATTTCTGATTTCAGGAGATTTAAACTGGCTGAAATCCATCTGGTCACAAGTAAAGCAGAGCCTGGAATTTGCCTGGAGTACGCAAAACACCGATTTGTGGGATCCAGATAAAACCGGTATTTTAACCGGCCGTCAGCACCATACTTTGGATATGGAACTTTTTGGACCTAACTCCTGGTTAAGCAGTATGTATCTAGCAGCCTTGAAAGCCTGTGTTGTCATGGCCGAAATTCTTGGCGAGCCAGAATGTGCAAAAGAATATAATAAAATATTTGAACGTGGAAAAAAAGAGTTGAATCAGACTTTATTTAATGGAGAATATTTCTGTCAGAATATTGACTTAACCCATAAAGAGCTTCTGGCCAGGTTTAACAGTGGATTTTCCGATCATGGGGCAGATGCTGTTGCCAGCTACTGGAATGACGAAATAGGTGAAATCAAATATCAGATTGGAAATGGCTGCTCTGTTGATCAGCTTCTTGGACAATGGCATGCTGATTTGCTACATCTGGGAGAAATCTTTGAGCCCTCAAAACTGGAATCTTCCCTCAAATCCATCTATAAATATAATTTTATTCCCAATCTGCGGGAACATGTAAATCCCTGTAGAATATATGGCTTAAATAGTGAACAAGGAACCATTATCTGTTCTTACCCGCCAAATCGTGCTAAGCCAAAAATTCCTGTTCCGTACGCAGAAGAAACTATGCATGGATACGAATATCAGGCAGCCAGCCATATGATCATGCACCGACATGAAAAAGAAGGTTTAACTTGTGTAGCGGCGGTAAGAAGCCGCTATGACGGAAAAAAGCGCAATCCATGGAACGAAATGGAATGCGGAAGCAACTATGCCCGTTCGCTGTCCAGCTACGCACTTCTTCTGGCTTACAGCGGATTTATTTTTGATCTGTACCATCATAAAATAGGATTCCATCCCCTAATTACAGAGAATTATTCCTTTTTCTGGTCGGTTGATTCCGGATTTGGAACCATTTCAAAGAAAAATGGCAAATTTCTATTAAAAGTACTCTATGGATATCTTGATTTAAAAGAACTTGAGCTTGATTTGTCGGAAATTAAAGAAATAAAATTAAATAAAAAGCTACTCGAATTTACTATTTCAAACGGAATAATCGTCTTGAGTAAAGTTATTCGCGTTGACGCGAACCATACATTAAGAATTAAAGAAACTTTCATAGAATGAGGAGCTGGCGCGCAACAGTCCCTTTCTTGCTATAAATATCCTTTATAAGTACTGGCTGAATTCAATCTTCTTTCTCTCCATTACATGTTATAATACAACACTTATATTGTGGATTTTGCGCAAAACTTCACACCCAAAAGGTATCATAAGATCAGACCGATACATAATAAACTTCATCCAAGTGAAAGCCTTAAATATATCGCATCATCTTATGATACCTCAAAAATTATTTTGCAAACGGACATGTTGCCTACTAGCAGCATCACCATATATGAGAAAGTCAGCTATTCCGCATCTGTAGAACTTCTACAGTTACCATCCGGTCTTTCATCGTAAACTATCACTTCAGCCCGGTAGTCACCTTACAATTTGTAACCTTCAGGCTTCCCTCAGATGCAAAAAGCGATAAGCTTTCCCCTGGTCTCTTGTATGCGCGTGCATTCAAAGCCACACCATCCACATAAATAGTAGCAATTGTATCATCCACGATCATACGAATGTTATATTTCTTTCCAGGGATCAGATCAATTGGTCTTTCCAGTCCGATGTTCTGATTTGCAGGCCATGGCCAGTTCGGTTTCTTCTCGAATACATAACGATTCTCTGTAGTATTAAATACAAACTGGTAAGATTCTGCTTTGTCCTCGTCCTCATAAAATCTCACGCCAAATGTTCTTGTGCCTTCAGAAAATTCCACATCTGCTTCGAATTTGAAAATGTCACCGGTATTTCTTCCAACAACTACTTCTGAACTCTTAGTTGGTGTATCGATAGCGAAATCATCCTTCTTTTCCTCTTTGTCAAAAGCATTCCATACTGTTTCCGGAATTCTTACACCAAGAGTGCCATCCTCTTTCTGGTATACCTCATGCGCCATGAAGGTTCCTGCCCAGATGAAGTTTTCGTCATCATCATCTTTGTCTTTCGTTGCAACCCATCCAAACAGAATTCTCTGTCCATTCAGTTCAAAAGTACGTCCTGCATAATAAGCTCTGCCGTCAAATGCATCATCCTTCGGTGCGATCCATGGACCATTCAGGCTCTTGCTCATACGGTAAACCATTTTGCTTCTGTCACTGTATTCTGTCACAATATGATACCACCAGTCACCGATTTTAAACAGGTCTGGCATTTCATGCATGGTATAAAGGTCCGGCGCCCAGAAATCGCCTTCGAACTTCCAGTTTTTCAGATCCTTGGAAGTAAATTTAACAGTTCTACCGGTCTGTCTTGTTTTCGGTCCCTGCAGTCTTGCTCCAAGAATCAGTAAGTACTGATCATTTTCCTCATCACGGATCACCCACGGATCTCTCCAGTCATCTGGATCATAACCTTCCTGTGGGGTAAAGGTAAGAGCATCCTGAGTTTTGTGCCAGGTAACCAGATCATCACTATATGCATGCATCAGTACCTGAGACGGTTTTCCAAGAGCTGGATAATCACGGTTGTAACCAGTGTAGAAAATATGATACTGTCCTTCTGCTTCAAAAACGCTTCCTGCGAAAATAAACTGATCCTGCTCTTCGTCAGTTCCTCTTGGAATTGCCACACCACAGTCTTCGTAGTGAACAAAATCCGAGGTTGTTGCTAAATCCCAGCCAAATGGCTCTCCAAATGGTCCCGGTTTTCTGGTATCTCTCTGATGATATAAATAGAATTTATCCCCATGTCCAAATGGCATACAATCGCCGAACCAGGTTTCCGGAAACTGATAGTATAATTTCTGCATAATAATATATTCTCCTTTTCTTTACAGGCATATATCTGCCCTTAATCTGCAAATTTTATTTAAATACTCATCCCTTCACAGCACCGGCTGTCATACCTGCAAGCATCTTCTTGCTGCTGAAGAAATAGAAAATAAATACTGGGAGTACTGTAACTGTTATTGCCGCAAAGGTTGCGCCCCAGTCAGTCAGTCCCATACTTCCCACGAAGTCATTCAGACCCAGTGTAATTGTTTTCATATCTGTTGATCTTGTAAATGTATAAGCATTGATATATTCATTCCAGCAGAAAACAGCCTGCATGGTAGCTACGGTAATGATAGAGTTCAAGGACATTGGAACTACCATTTTGAAAAAGCAGCCCATTGGAGAACATCCGTCAATAATAGCAGCTTCCAGCATTTCCTCAGGGAAGAACTTGTTAAAGGAATAAAACAGCTGGATAGAATAGGATAATGAAAATGCAATCTGAGGTATAATAATTGCCGGATATGTATTGATCAGTCCCATTTTATTAAAAATAGTGAACAAGGGAATCAAGGCAACCTGCATAGGAAGCATTAATCCAAGCAGGAAATAGTTCAGGATTACTTTTCTTCCTTTGAATTTAATTTTACTGAGTGCAAATCCAGCCATCAGTGCAAATAAAAGCAAAGGAACTAATACACCGATTAAAACGATAATACTGTTTTTAAAATAAGTGGGCATATGACTCTTGGTAAAAACATTAATAAAGTTTGTTAATACCCACTTAGATGGAAGTGCATATGCCGGAAGCTTTCTAAAATCATCTAGGGATTTAAAACTGGAGGTAAATACATAGAAGAAAGGGTACACCTGCATAATGACCAGGAGTAACGCAATGATCCATTTAATAATGCCCGGAATGGAAATTTTTTTCTTTTTCATTCGTCTTCCCCCTGTTCTGAAAATTTACGGAACAATAATCCTACTACCATACAAATGATTACGATCATAATGGCTACGGCACTTCCGTATCCATACTTCATACTGCTGAATGCCTGTTTGTACATGTAAGTTGTCATAAGCTCGGAAGCATTTCCAGGTCCGCCATGTGTCAGCAGGTATGAGAATTCAAAAGATCTTAAGGATCCATTTAATACCAGAAGGCAGTTGGCAATGATAACCGGCTTAATGTACGGAATTTTTACATACAGATATTCCTGCCATACTGCTGCTCCGTCAATCAGTGCTGCCTCGCCCAGTTCGTCCGGTACACCAATCAGTGCTGCATAGAAAATAACCATATACAGTCCAAGATATTTATAAGCCTCTACAAATGCTGCCACGTACAGAGAAACCTGAGGATTTGAGATCCATTCCATAAACTTAAATGAAGGATTCACAAATGATAAAATCTGATTCACGATTCCAATTGGAGTTACAGAAAACAGCTTTGTAAAAATCTGACAGATTGCAACGGATGAAATTACGACCGGGATGTAATATAAAGTCTGTAAAGCAACTCTGCCTTTTTTGATTCTGGAAAGAAGGATTGCAAACAACAAACCTCCAAATACCTGAATTGCCACATTGATAATGGTATAAATGATCGTATGCCATATCGTAGAACGGAACACCGTATCCTGTGTTAAAAGCTCTGCATAGTTTTTAAATCCCACATAGATTTTTTCACCTACACCACTCCAGTCAAAAAAGCTGTAATAGCCTGCCCATACAATGGACACAATAACAAATGCAGTATAGATAAGGAATGCAGGAAAAAGGAACATAAAAATTACTGATTTTTTTCCAAACGCTTTCTGCATGTGACTCCCTCCTTTCTTTAAAAGAGACTGACGATTAATCCGCCAGTCTCATTCCTGCATGTTCAAAATCCTTTATTTAACAAAAGAATCACAGGTTTCAATAAATTCATCTGGTGTAGTAATTCCCTGCGCCAGTTTCTGCTGCTCATCAACGATCTTAGTCAGCACATCAGAATCAAGTTTATCATCCCAGGAAGTCCATGCTGTTTCCGCATTTTCGAACATTGGCTGAACATCGTAGAATAACTGAGGAAGTCCTTCTGGAATTGTTTCATCACTAAATGGTGAAAAAATCTGTACCTGATTGTAGCATGCATCAGAATAATTCTCGCACATGTAGTCAAAGAATTCCTGCATGGTATCATCATATGTAGCCTTGTTGAATGCTTCTGCGAATCCTGCATGAATAGGCACGTTTGTAGACATATTGTCCATTCCTTCTGTATCCGGTACCGGGAAGAAACCAAGCTGACCATTATCATACATTTCTTCTGCCATGCTAAACTGTCCGGAACCAGTATAGAAAATCGCTCCTGTACCACCGAAGAACAGGTTACTTGCGGATGTGAAGTCTACGCTTGCAAATCCGGGCTCAAAATATCCTTTTGTTCCAAGATCAGAAAGAAGATTTACAGCATATTTCGCAGACTCGTTTTCACTAAAGGAATCTGTTCCTGCCTGATATCCCTGGATAAATTCAGGACCTGTTACTCTCCATGGAGAGAAGGAAAGATATCTCATAAGCTGCCATGCATCGGATCCTCCTACAATTACCGGAATCTCGCCCATATCTGCGATTTTCTGACAATCCTCTTCAAACTCTTTCCAGGTCGTTGGTGCTTCAGTAATTCCAGCATCTTCAAAGATGTCTTTTCTATACATAAAATACTCACAATAGAGTGCCTGTGGGAATAAATACAGATTTCCATCATCTGCATCGGTAAGGAAATCACGAAGTGCTCCGTTTAATTTATCCGCATATCCGTTTCTTTCCAGTTCCGCACCTACATCAACCAGTGCATCAATATCCTTGCAGGCTGCAGAAAGTGTTCCATTCGGGCATCCAAAGATATCCGGAAGTGTATCACTGTTGATGTACATCTGCAGTTTTGTGAAGTAATCCTGCTGATCGTTTACAAGCTCAATTTCGTAGTCCAGACCTTTCTCTTCGCAGAAGTTTTTTAGCAGATAATCAAAAGTCAGAAACTGCTCTGTCGATTCCGTTCCTTTTAACAGTGCAGTGATTTTTGTTCTCTCGCTGTCTGCTGAAGCTGTCATAGCTCCCATTCCTGTCATAAGACCAGCTGTCATAGCTGCTGTCAATGCAAGAGATACCATTTTTCTCATTTTTTTCATTTTCCTTTTCCTCCTTTTATTTTAGGTTTCCTCGCTTTTGATGATTTTATTTTACCTTCTGGTGCTTCTATAAACAATTGGAAATAAACGTAAAAATGGGAGATTTGTACACAGTTTCCTTTTGTGCACAAATCTCCCATTAGCTTTAGATATGCTTACGAAATTCATTTGGGGTGATACCATATCGCTTTTTAAATACCTTGATGTAGTATCCGAAATCCTTATATCCTATCATTTCTGCTATTTCATATTGCTTATAACGATCATCTGCGATTAACTGCTCCACATGCTTAAAACGAACATCTGTCAGATATTCCAGAAAGCTTTTTCCTGCATATTTCTTCAGAAGCCGGCTAATATAGGTTCGGCTGATATGAAACTTCTCTGTAAGATCATCCATTGAAATATCCTCAGCATAATTTTTCTCAATATACGATAAAATGCTCTGAACCAGCTTCCTGTTCCGCTCATCTGAGCCTTCGGTATTCTGCTTGATCAATGTTCCAAACAGATTAAACATACAAAACAGAACTTCTTCTGTAGTTTCACACTGAGAAATACGTTTTACTCCATCCTGCAAAACAGAAAAATTCCAGTTTTTATTATGTATTTCACTGTCTACTGCACAGGTGTATGGAAACTTCATGCATCCAAACAGCAGATCCATTGCTGCAAATTTAACAGCCGCTCCATCTTCCGGTGCTTCTGCAAAAATCTGACGCAATTCATCTTCCGCTTTTTCGAAGCTCTCCTGAAACAGAGTCATCATAAAATGCATTCTTTCTCCCGGCGTAATTACAAAATCCTTCTGTTCCTCATATTGCAGGTCTTCATATTTCAGAATAATGTTTGTGCCAAGATAAATACACTGTCTGCAGGCTTTCTGGGCTTTTCGGTATTGGGCATTTGCCTGGTACTCATCTTCTGAAATATCACTGATTCCAAAATTCATATATGCCTTCAGATACCGTTCCACTTCTTCCTGAATTTTTCCACAAGCCTGAAGTGCCCGTTCCATACATTTCTGATTTTCTTCCGCTTCTGCAAACAGAAGGATAAAATTATACTCAGCTGTAGCAGTGTTATAATCACTTAATACCTGTATGTTGTAATTATTGAAAATTTCTTCAAAAATATTGATACAGGCAAATTCTTCAATCCATTTATCACCTTCGTGAAGCCGTTTTTCCCCGACTATTTTTCTTCCAACACATACAATATATTTCTCAATGGTCAGTTTAAGGGATTTCGCCTGCTCCTGCACCACACCTTTTCCCTGGATCCTTCCATAGAGAAGATTCCCTGCAAATTTAGATCGCAGTTCCGGTACAGACTGATTAAAATATTTCTGTAAATCCCGAACCTCCTGCTGTTCATCTTTTTTTGCATGTATCTCTTCTGCAAGCCGGGCTGCCATATTTTTTAATTCCTCATAGTCAATTGGCTTCAGCAGATATTCCTTCACACCAATAGTGATTGCTTTTTGAGCATAGGCAAAGCTGTCGTAACCTGTCAGAATTACAATAACCGTATCCGGATACATCTCGTGAGCCCGCTCCGCAAAATCCAGTCCATCCATTCCGGGCATCCGAACATCTGTAAGAATCAGATCCGGTTTTATATGCTCCAGCTTTTCCAGTCCTTCCAGACCATTTTTTGCAGTAGCTGCTACCTGATATCCATAATCAGACCAGGGAAAAGAGCACAAGCCATCCAGAATAATATACTCATCATCCAATATCATTACCTGAAGTTCCATCTTCCATAATCTCCTTCGCTTTTTTCAACGGAATTTCCACCACTACCAGAGTTCCCTTTTCTTGTTCCGATGTGATTGTCATTTTAGCTTTTCCGTGATATACATATTCCAGACGTTTTTGTACTGCATAAATTCCCAAATTTGTATGTGTTCTTTCTGCCTTATGTTCTGGTTCTTCCTCCATTTTCATAAGGGCTTCCAGCTTTTCTGCCGACATTCCCACACCGTCATCCTTTACCTTGAATACAGCCATATCATCCTGGATTTCTCCTGAAATGTAGAGAAAACAATCCCAGGTAGCATTTTCAACTCCGTGAACAACTGCGTTTTCAACCAAAGTCTGAATCACCATCTTAGGAATTTCCAATTCATTCAGTGCTTCATCTACCTCCATATACGAAGTAAATTTATCTCCATATCTGGTTTCCTGAATAAAAAGATAATCTTCAATGTATTTCATTTCCTCTTTCACGCGTACCATACTTCGTTTGTTGCTGATACTTGCTCTCATAAGATTGCTGATTGCAGTTACCATCCGGCAGATATTTTCTTCCCCTTTTTTTCTTGCCATCCAGTTGATCGTATCCAGTACATTATAAAGAAAATGTGGATTGATCTGTGCCTGCAATGCCTGAAATTCCATATCTTTATTTACCATTTCCATCTCAACAATCTGCTTCAACAGCTTTTCAATCTTTTCAATGGTCTGGTTGAAAACAGAATTCATCTCTCCGATTTCATCAGTTCGCTCTTCCGGAAGACGCACTGAGAAATCTCCTTTGGCAAATTTTTTCATAGCATTACTGGTTTGTTCAATAGGTCCAGTAATTCCACGCGCCATAATGTTTGCAAGAAAAACACACAGTAGAATGCTGATTCCGATTAACAGCGCAGTGGTTTTTTCCAGTTCCCGCGCCGTTTTCTGCAAAAAACTGGTAGGAATCATTCCCACAACTGTAAGTCCCGTATCAGAGCTTGTCTGATAAACGAGGTTGTAAGCTTTCCCATCCAGATTAAGCCGGAGGTTTCCAGAATTTCCATTAATCTGATCCACCCATTTCTGATCCTTCAAATCTGTATTTTCCCCAGCACTTTCCAACAGAATATTTTTGTCCTGGCCCAGTAAAAATATATGGGCAGACAAGGACTCCTGTGCTGTAAGCGTCATTTTCTTCAGATAGCTGATTTTTATAGAAGCCCGCAAAACTCCAAGAGGCTCCATAGTCAATACATCTTTTATCTGCTTTGCCACATAGATTAGTTTTTCGTCCGCTGCATTATAGTAAACACAGCGTCCATTTGCATTTTCAGCCATTGTACAGGAAATCTCGGAGCTTTCTTCATTGATACCTCTGTCATTGGAAAGAAGATGGTTTGCACCATTGTATCCATACAGCTGAATATCATTTATATATATGCTTGTGTAGCCTTGCAACAGCAGCCTTCTAATCTGACCAGCCCTTGAATAATAAGAATATAGCTCGGAGCCATCAGATTTATATGGTTTATCTGACTCCAGTTCCTCCTGCACGATACTATTATTTGCGATATACTCAAATGAATTTTCCACCATATCGAAATAATGATCCAGATTAACAGACAGCTCATTAATCACTCCTGCCGACTGTTTCACAGTCTGCTCTGTTACGATTTCAGATGCAGACATAAACTGGAAAAAGCTGGCTGCCAAAAGCACAACCAATGTAATGCCTAGTGTACAATACAGATATTTTCTCTGAATCGAAAGATTCAGAAACCATTTTTTTAACTGTTTCATTTTTCCATCCACCTTATAAAAGCCGGTACATTGTTTCAGGCAATGTACCGGCTTCCTGTTATAAATATCCTTTATAAGTACTGACTGAATTCAACCTTCTCTTTGTTCGGACCTTCAATAGTGAAAAACTTTACTCCATTTTCCCAGAATGGTAAAAAATGAATACTGTCCTGTGTGGTATTCAAACCAGCCTGGTTAATGTACTGATAAATTTCTTCTATATCCTTAACATCGAGTGCAACATGATCAATTGCTCCAGCCCGAAGAACTGCTGCATGATTCTCATATGTTTCTACAATCAGAGTTCCAAGCTTCAGAAATACAACCTTCTCGTCCGCCTCTTCATTAACTGTTTCAAAAGCTGTTTCAAAACCCAGTTTATGGTAAAAATCTACAGTTTTATCAATATCGTTCGTTGGAATTCCAATGTGCTGGACACCTGTTGAATAGTTTTTCAAATCCATTTCAATCTCCTCCTTTGTAATGAACAAGCAACAGCTTTTTTACAATATACGCACAAGTTTTCTTGTTTATCAAGATTTACGCTTGTTCAAAATCCAAAATCCTCATAATCCTCTGGCAGAAATCTATGATAAATAAAGTGGAATCCCTCATCTTTAAAGCAGTAATAATACGCGTCATCTGCCTTACCCAGAAAACGGATATAGAAATCAAATTCTCCATTGTCCAGTTCCCGACACTCTGTTTTTTCCCAGTAAGAAGCAAACAGGTCAAGTAATTTCACTTTCGTACATTCATGCTTCTGAACCAGTTCAATGAGTACTTTAATAAATTCATTCTCTTTCATATTCTCATGTACATAGACACTTCCTGGCTCCGGTATATAAAAGCAGAATCTGTCCCCTTTATGAGACACCCTCACTTCTCCCAGTTTGGAAGTCAATTCTTCCGGCAGGTTCTGGAGACGGGCTGCCATTTCATCTGCGCTGTCCTGTGCCAGGAAGAAATGATTCAGGGAAGACAGCGGATAATATAAGTGAATCTTCTCCTCCTTAAAACCCAGCTTAGCCTGTTCTTCCTTTATTACATCTATTAAACTGTTTTCCAGCTTCTCAAATCCAGTCATAAATTCTCCTACTTCCACTTAAGATCAGCCTTACATCCCATTCTTTCTGCCGAATGCTTCCGCTGCTTTGTAAAGCGGACGCTCTAGATCCGCTTCGTTACTTGCTCATGAACGCAGTCGCTTCGCGATCTGTCAGTTAACAATTTTATTCTATTACGAGTATTTTCTTTTCTTTTTTATAACAAAAATCACAATTATACAATACTTCGTTTCAGCTTTTCATATTCTATCATACTTCCAGGTTCGCCGCAACTTACTTTTTCACTTTATAAACCACATACTCATGACTGAAATGATACCCCAGTTTCTCTGCCAGTCTTACTGACATTTTGTTGGCTGCATCCCAGTTTGGATAAAGCCCGCGTTTGTCACACTCCAGAAGCAGCCGCGCCGCTCCGATATATGCAAGACCTTTTCTCCGGTAGTCCTCACGGGTTACTACCTCAATTTCAATTCCACCATAACAGCCAAGATTCTCGTCACTTATTCTGCCATAACCAGAATAAGAGGAAATTCCGGCGACTACTTCCCCGTCCTTTAAAATACAAACGCCAAGTCCATACTCTCTGTATTGACTATAGCTTTCGTAATTTGCTGTCAGATCCTTACTCCACTGTGTATCTCTGCAAATTTCAAAAAGCTCCTGATCGATCAGTCTCATCTCATACTCTCCTGGCAAACTCTGTGCTACCTTCTGAAGCTGCTTTAAATCAAAAATCCCAGGTTCCTTTTTGATTGCATAACGAAGTGCTTTCTCTGCCTTCTCCCCGTAACACTCCACGATTATCCGCGCCCAGTCAGCATTTTGAGGCACCAGAATCACTTCCTCTGATGCACTGTTTGTCAAAGCTCCGGAAATGATCTCTGATTCCGGTTTTCCACTTAGGAAGCAGAAATCCCCAAGCATAACAACACCACTCTCCGGTTTTTCCAGAGAATCCACATATATTTTCCCCATCACTCCCTGCAATGCGGACCAGACCACACTATCCTGCCAGCCTGCAAAAAGAGCACTGGCTCTCCATGTTTCTTTTAATTCATAAATCATATTCATCCCCCTTACGTAAATCAGGCGAGAGACCTTTGCCCCTCGCCATTCTTGCTTAATTCAATTATCCAAACGAACATGTCGGTGACATCACCATATATGAAAGTCAGCTGTTCCACGCCTACCAAACGCTTTAGAGCGTGTTTGAAAAAAGCTCTACGGTTCTATATATTTATCATTTGAAAAAGTGTACCCATTCTTATATTTCACCGTTAAATAGAATGTTTCTTTTCCATCTGTAACCTTTACAAAACACACATTATTATCATCAAATTTGTCGGTAATGTCAATACTCTGATTGTGAAAATAAACCCATACGCTTCCATCATCTTTATATTCTACATCCGGGGAATTAATTTCTTCCATAAGTTCTTCCGCTGTAAGGGCGCGCTGAGTTCCGTCAGCATCAATAGATACTCCACCGCCACCGGTCTGCTGAAGTGTGCCATCCTCATTATAGTATTCCATGGTATAAGTACCGTCATTGGAAACATCTAAGGTCGCCTGCGTCTGATCGCCATGGAGCCATATCTGAACCGTGCGCTGGATACCTCCAACATTCGCTGCATATGCAGTACCTGTTCCTCCAAGGATAATACAGCCTACAATCACTGCAGCTGCAGTTTTCATTTTTGTTCTTTTCTGTAATTTTGCCATATTTTCAACCTCCTGTAATGAGCCCTTTGAAGTCTGCAATACGGAAAAAGCTTTTTTATATTTTTCACCATTCGTCATTTTCCCATTCCTCCTTTAAAGAATCCTTAAGCAAGGCTCTTCCCCTGGAAAGCCGAACCTTTACATTGCTTTCTGAAAGCTTCAGGATTTCGGCTATTTCCCTGACGAGATAATCTTCGTAATAAAACAAGTGAATCACAATGCGGTACTTGTCCGGAAGCTTCATTACCTCTTCAAACAAATCTCTTGACTGGGAATCTGGAAAAGAAAGAGTTTCCATATAATCCTCCAGAGAGCATTTATTTTTCTTCCAGAAAGTCCTGTTAATATTTTTCGCCTTATTGATAACCACACGAAGGAGCCATGCCCGGATGTGCTGCTCATTTTCAAATTCTTTTCTACTGGTGTAATACTGAACAAACGTCTCCTGAACAGCATCCTCCGCATCCATCTGATTCTGACAGATATTAAACGCTGCGGTGAAAAGATTGTTCTGGTAGAGCTGGATCAGCTGTTGAACTGGTTGTCTCATGAGAACTCCTCTGGCTGCTGATCAGTATGAAAAGCAGCGGTCTGTTATTTTCTTGTATCGGGTACCTTCACTAATTATACAAATAAAGAGGGAGAAAGGTTACAAAAAATTTTAACTTTTCACATCCAATGAATTATGCTAAAATACAGCCAAAACATACTTTAAGGGGGCTTTTTCATGGAATTTCAGACACTTATTGAGAACAGAAGATCTGTGCGTAAGTACAGTTCCCATACAAACGTTACCAAAGAGCAGATACAGCAGCTTGTACAGGTCGCTTTGGAAGCGCCATCATGGAAGAATACAGAAACCGGTCGTTATTACTGTGTTTTATCCGAGGATATGAGTCAGAAGCTTCGTAAAGAATGCCTGTGTTACGCGAATAACGATGTAAAAACTGAGCATGCAGCTTTGATTGTCACTACCTTCGTACATAACCGTGCCGGTTTCCAGACAGACGGCACTCCGGATAATGAGATTGGAAATGGATGGGGCTGTTATGACCTTGGTCTTCAGAATGAAAACCTGATTCTGAAAGCTACAGAGCTTGGTCTTTCCACTCTGATCATGGGACTTCGGGATGGGAATAAAATTCGCGAAATGCTTTCTATTCCGGAAAGTGAAACCATTGTTTCCGTTATCGCTGTAGGAAAAGCCGATGAGGAGCCCAACCGTCCGAGACGCAGAGAGTTGGAGGATGTATTGAAATTCTACTAATCTCTATTTTGACAGCTATATAATCCGACTTCACGAACCTAAAATGTCAGAAAACCCACGAGATTATCACTTTAATCTCTTTTTGGATTTTCTGACATTTTTACTTACATTTCTTTACTCTGTCACTTCAACTTTTTGAAACAAACCATCCTTAGACAAATCCATCCAATCCAGACAAATCTCTCTGAATGCACCTCTGTCCCAACCATCTACTCCTTCTGGAAGTGAATGGGAAAAGCGGTGATACGCAATCAGATATCTTCCCGTTTTCGGATCTTTTATCATGCCATGATGACCAGTCCCCAGAATATTTTTCTCAGTATTTTTATGTAAAATCGTTCCAAGAACCTTTACCGGACCTGTTGGTGAATCTGAAATTCCATAATTCACATGATAATCCTCACTTCTTGTATCATCGCATGACCATGTAAAATGGTACTTTCCCTGCTCATAAACTGCCATAAATGCCTCTCGGCAGTCAGCCTCTCCCTCATAAATAATATTTTTCATACTTCCTGAAACAATAGTGCGCATGTCATCTTCCAGTTCCATTACCGCTGGTGTTTTGGAATTTCCAAAGTAAAGATAGTTTCTGCCATCATGATCTGTTAAAACATACGGATCAATAACCTGATCCAAAGTTACTCCATTTTCCAGCTTTTCCATAGATAAAAACGGTTCTTCCACAGACAGATTTTCAAAAGGACCATATGGATGCTCTGCAACTGCTACACCTATATTTTTTTCAGCGCAATAATAAAGATAATATTTTCCGTTTTTATATCCCACTGTAGGTGCCCAAGCAAAGTCCTTTGCCCACTTTGAATTCCATGTTATATTAAAAATTTCTCCATGATCAGTCCAGTCCTTCAGATTATCTGAAGAAAAGCATTTAAAAGAAGCACCATGCCATTTATTTCCATCCGTAGTTGGATAAATATAATAACGTCCTTCAAAATAGCGAATATCTGGATCAGCATAATATCCTGAAATAATTGGATTACTCATATTTTCTCTCCTTTTAAAGCTCGATTTCATAGTTGCCGCCCTTCCAGACAGCTTTCTTTTCTCCATAGACAAAGTCTGCATTCGCGGCTCCCGGCAGTTCTGCACTAAATAAAACCTTATTTCCATTTTTCTTCCAATTTAATTTAATTTCCCCCCATACAGTCATATAAGTCATTTCTGCATGAGTCATATTCTTTGGAATAAATGGCTTAATTTCTAAATGCACACCGCCATCTTTCTTTGGCTCCACTTTTCTTAAGCCACAGATTCCTTTTATAAACCATGGTCCCAGCGAACAAAGTGCAGGATGATTATGTGAATTCATTTCATTATGTACCAAATACTGCCATCTTTCCCATATAGTAGTTGCGCCCTTGGAAAGCATAAATTTCAGAGACGGATAATCTTCACGGCAAAAGAACTGATAAACAATATCATCTTTTTCAAGATCAGACAAACACTGATTGAGAATTCCAGATGTAAGGATTCCGGTTGGATACTGCACGGATCCTTTTGATTCAACCACCTGAAAAAGCATCTCCCGAATCACCTTTTCCCGAAATTTTTCCGGTACAATGTCAAATTCCAAAGCCATAGCACTTGGAGCAACAGCTAAGGTATCGCAGGTTCCATAATATCCGGTACCAAGTGGATTATCCATGCATTTGCCATAATATTCACGGTTAATCGCATCTTTCAGATCTATCAGTCTGTTTTTATACAATTCTTTTCCCTGTGTATCTTCCAACACATCGGCAAACAGGATCAGTGACTTATAAAAATCAGCTAGAAATGAATTGGCGATCATTAAATTGTTTGCAAATTCCAAAGCCAACCAATCATTATAAAAATCGTAAGGCAAAAGTCCATTTACCAGTGTAGACTGAAGGTATGCCTCATACTTTTGCAGAGTTGGGTAATTCTCTTCTACAAGTTCTTTGTCTCCTGTATACAGATAGGCATTTCGCAATGTCATATGATAGCCAACTTTCCAGATAAATGTATCTCTTGGCCATCCAGGTGCACCAGCCAAAGGCATGGAACCGTCCTTTTCCTGAGTATCCCGGATGTCATGAAACCATTTACGATAGAAATTAGTCAAATCAAAATGGAGCATTCCAAATTCAGAAGCCATACCTGCATCTGCCATCCATCCCTGACGCTCATCTCTCTGACAGCAATCGGTTGGAATAGAGTGCATATTACTGCGCATTGTCCATACCATTGCCTTAAAAATATTGTTAAAAGCTTCATCCGAGCAGGAAAACTCAGATATTTCCTGATTATCTGTATGTACAACTCTTCCGATAATCTGCTCTTCTTTTAATTCACCAGAAAGGCCAGTAATTTCAGCATAACGGAAACCATGATATGTAAATCTCGGTTCGTAATATTCTCCGCCTCCCTTGCAGGTATAAATATCTGTAGCCTTTGCAAATCGGAGATTTTCTACATTTAATGATCCATCTGGATAGAGTACTTCACCATGACGAATTTTTATAACCGTTCCCTCTTTTTCCTGTATAGAAAGACGTATCCAACCTGTAAAATTCTGTCCGAAATCAATAAGCCAGCAATCTTTCTGTTTCCAGATTTTTACTGGTTTCAACTCCTCTACCACACGAATTGCAGGTGTATAAGAATAAACAAGTTCCCCTAACGGCTCCTTCGCCAAATATGCATTTTTCCAATCTGCTGCATCAAAACCAGGAAGATTCCAGCCATCTTGTTCCTTTCTGGCATCATAATGCTCTCCGTCAAATACACTTGACATTTCAACAGGTGACATGCTGGTTTTCCAGGTTTCATCTGTTCCTATAATCACTTTTTTACCATTTTTAAATGTAAGATGCATCTCTGCAAACCCAACACACCGACCACGGTAAAAAGCCTCGCTGTAAACATCTTTTGCTCGCAGTTTTTCATCTAAAGGCCAATGTCCTCCCACCCATAATCCAAGAACATTTTCTCCATTTTTCAGCTGTTCTGTAACATTAACTGCCGTGTACTCTACTGTCTTTTCGTACACTGTATAAGACGGGAAAAGTACTCTGTCAGTAATCTTTTTTCCATTTATATAGCTTTCTACATATCCCAGACCTGTAAAATACAGAATCGCTTTTTCCGGTAATTCCTCATCTAACGCAAAGCTTTTCCGAAATACAGTTCCTCCGGTAATATACTGTGCTTTAAAATGATCCTGATCACTGATTCCCGTGGAAAATACTGCCTTTTCTTCTCCTGTTTCGCCATTTTCCAGCGTCCATCTTAAAATCCAATGATACTCTGAATTTTCCTTAAGTGGTTGGGGTAAAATATATTTTCTTTTCATTCCAGATACGATTTCACTGTCAAAAACAATATCATTTTCTTGCAAAATCTGAATCTGAAAGCTTTTCTGTGCTTCCATTTCACCAACCATTTTCCAAGACAATTCTGGTTGCAGCCTGTCAATCCCCACTGGATTTACCAAACCCTCACAATACAGTTTTCTCGCCATATTCCTCTCCTTTTTTAGTTTATATATATTTTTACTCTATTACATATTCTTTTTTCTGTATTCTCCAGGTGACATTCCAAAATATTTACTGAATACCCTGCTGAAGTAACTGGTTTCTTCAAATCCAGCTCTTTTTGCTATATCATCTATTTTTTCTTTTGAATTACTAAGCATCATCTCAGCCGCTTCCATTCTCACCTTCAAAATATAATCACTGTAATTAATCTCAAACTGTTTTTTAAAAAGACGGCTAATTTGATACTTACTGATAAAAAAATGCTTAGACAATGTAGTCAAAGAAATATCCTTTTCATAATTAGTATCAATATAATGACGAATTTTTCTAACTACATCTTCATCCATCTGTACATCCTTAGGCGGCAGATCCAAGCGCATACTTAACATTAATCTCAAAAACATGTTCTTTACCCCAGCTGCATCTACAGAACGAAAAGAATCCATCACAGCATTGCTTCTCAGCTTTTTCAATGTTTCTACAAAATCAGAATTCAATTGAATCAAAAAACCATAGCAAAAATCCTGAACATAATTCGGATGCACGTTTCCTCTTTTAAAAATAAAAAATAGCTTTTCTACTGCTTGTTTCATTTCCTGTATATTTCCGGTTTCAAAGCTTTTCTTCAGCTGTTCTGACAATTTCTCTGCTTCTGTTCCCTGATAATGAGTAAGATAACCACTCTCATAATAATAGGTCCCCGGATTATAAAAGCTCTGTCGCAAAGCCTCTATACTTTCTATAAATGCCTGTTGGAACTGTTCTTTTCCCAAATGAAATAACCCAAATCCAATCCTCATGTCCACATTTTTGTCTTTCTGCGAGTCGTAAAAGCATTCCCATTCCTTTTGATTTTTCACCTCATAAATCCGGATTTCCAGATCCTCTACATCTGCACTGCTGAGAAACTTTACAGATTGATAGCTATTTTTCTCCTCACTTTCAAACATAAACTTTGGAATATTTCCACTTTCACAACACACAATTCCATATCCCATTCTCTCCAGTTCTTCCGGTACATATTCTGTACCATCTGCTGTATCATCCATATATTTCTGAAAAGTTTGATAAATGCTTTTCTTCCGTATTTCCAAAATCTCACTGATATTTTGACCTAACACTTTTTTCACTTCCCGAATATCAATAGGTTTCAGAAGATATTCCCTAACTCCAAACTGCATACATCTTTTTGCATATTCAAATTCACTAAATGCACTCAGAATCATAACCCGATGTTCAAAAGTAAATTCCTGGAGTTTTTCCAACAGCCCCAAACCATCTAATACGGGCATGCGAATATCCAAAAGCATTAGTTCTGGCCACTCTTCCTTTATAATTCCCAATGCTTCTTCACCATTTCCAGCATGAAATACCTGTGTGATTCCAAGCTCTTCATAATTCAGCATACGATCAAAAAACATATGTACAGAATTCTGGTCATCTGTGATTAAAAGCTTCATAGCACTTACTCACCTTCTTTAACATGTTTTTTAGCCTCTCTGATTTTCAGGTGTAAATATTCAGGAGTGATTAATCAATGGTAGCTTAAGTTCAAATTTGGTTCCATACCCTTCTTTGCTCTCTATACAAACCCCATATTTTTCTCCATATTTCATACGTATCCTCTGGTGTATATTTCGTATTCCAATCCTGCGGTTATCAATTTCCGATATATTCAGATCCTCAATGAGAATTGCAAGTTGTTCCTCAGTCATTCCGGCACCATTATCTTCTATGCAAAATAAGAATTCGTCTTTCTTTTTTTTCACAGAAAGTTTTATTAATGCACCATGAGGATTTTCTCCAAAAGCATGCATAATACAATTTTCCACAATAGGTTGAAGCAGCATTTTGAGCATATAATAACCTTCAATTTCCTCTGTTATCTCATATTTAACCTGAAGCTCTCCTTCATATTTTCTGGTAAATAGTTCAAGATAGCTCTGAATATATTGAAGTTCCATTCCAATAGGCACAATCTCCTCATAATTGTATAAACTGTATCGTAACATCTTGCTTAAATCCACTATAATGTCATTGGATTCTTCTACATTTCCATACACTATTTCTGTTTGCAGCTGCTGCAAAGTATTCATAAGAAAATGAGGATTTATCTGAGACTGCAGAGAATAAAGCCTGAATTTATTAATCAGAATCTGGGACTTATAATCCTTATCAATAAGAGAATTAAGTCGCTCTAAAAGTCCGTTAAATCTATTTGCAATCTGCTCCAGTTCTTTATAATGATATCCTTCTGTCTCCAGAATCAGCTTTTGCGAATCTACTTTTTGTATATTGTCCATCAGTTTCTGAATGGGTCTTTTTATAGAACCACTGACTCTAAATGTAATCAGAAGATTCAACACCAAGCTGCATAAAATAATCAATATCAAAAGCCAGATCATAGTACGAGTATGTCGGAAAATTTCAGACTGAGGAATGTAAGACACCAACTTTAATCCCATAGAGGTTGTCTGAAAGCTTACAAAATGTTCTTTTCCATCTACCTTAGTCCAAAAGCTTCCAGTTTTTTCCCTCTTCATGATCTCACGGTCTCTCTCTGACACCTTGAGCATACTTCCAATATCGGAATTATCACTTCTGCTCATGATAACTCCCTCTTCATTTAAAATTGCAACTTTTCCATTTTCTTCATAATTACTGGCACCCAAAACCTCTGCCAACTGTGTAATGTCAAAGTTATAGATCAATGCTCCTGATACTTTTCCTTTGGAATTTTGCAGCGCAAATGAAATAGAAAAAGTTTTGTTTTTGGCTGTAATTGCCCTTTTTTTACTATAAAAATCCTGATTATGAAGTCCTAAAATATGAACATATACATTCCCGGTTGTATCCTTCGCCTTCTGGTACCATTCCTTAGACCAGTAATCATAATTTGCAGCCAGACCGTCCTGACCTATTGTTGTAAAGTAATAGCCATTGTCTGAAATCACTAAAATATCCTGTACTACCGAATTAAAAAGATCTGTTTTTTTCAGAATGTTATTCAATTCTCTGTTTACATCCAATTTATCCTGAATGGACATATTGGATTTACTGAATTTGTTCCAAAGATCACGGTAACTGGAAAAGCTGACCATTTGAGATGCAATATCATTAAATGTCTTATCCAGAGTATACACTGCCTGCTCTGTGATCATTTCACTGCTATCTTCTACCTTATTAATCAAAACCCTGGTAGAAATTCCAAGCATACAAATTCCAAACACCAAAAGCAGTAATGTATTGCAGATCAGATAATAATTTTGTACTGCTCCAATTAAAGAAGAATCTTTTTTTCTTTTCTTAAACATCTTTCATCACCACTTTTAGTGTACCACAGATTTAATTTTTCAGAACAAAATCTTTTTAATATTAAAAATGATCTTATTTATCCCTTTACGGCCCCTGCTGTCAGCCCCTTAATGATATTTTTCTGCATCAGCAAATAGAACACAACCACTGGAAAAATAGCAACTACAGACAAGGTCATAAATCTTGGCCAATCCACACTAAACTGTCCCTTTGCCCTAAAAATCTCCAAAACAATGGTACCTTTAGAACGAGTACTAAGGAAGATATTCGGAGCAATAAAATCGTTCCAAATCCACATTGTATTAAAGATTACAGATGTTGAAGTAATTGGTTTCATCAGTGGAAATACAATTCTGAAAAATACCATTGGAATGCTGCAGCCATCTACAATTGCAGCTTCCTGAAGCTCTCTTGGAATACTCTTCATGTAACCCACTGCAAGAAAAACCGTAAGTGCCGAACCGTTACAGTAGAAAATAATCATTCCAGCAACAGAATCAATGAGATGTAGAGTTTGCATCACTTCAAATAAGGACAAAAGAATTGCCTGGAAAGGAACCAAAAAACCAATCATCAGATAAATAGTAAATGCTTTATCCAGCTTACTTGCACGAAAAGCCAAAGGATATGCTGCCATTTCACCGATTACTACAATGGCAAGTACGGAGCAAACTGTAATTACTGCTGTGATTCCAAATGCACGATAAATCTGAAGATTTGTCAGAATGTCTTTATAGTTATCCAAAAACAACTGTGTAGGAAAAGCCGTAGGACTGAAAGACATCTCAGACATTGTTTTAAAGGTATTAATTACCATATAATAAAATGGATACAGGAATATAATACAGATCGGCAATAAAACAAGATCTGACAGATAAAATTTTTTCTCACGAATTTTTTTCTTCTTTTTCATGATATGTCTTCCTCCCTCTTACTCATTGCCATATATTGAATACCGGCAATCAACGCAACAATAATAATGAAAATCGTTGCCAGTGCCGTGGAAGCTCCATACTGCTTTTCTGACAAACCACGCTGAATGATAACCTGTGTAACAGTATAGTTGGAATATCCAGGACCTCCCTTTGTCAACGCATAAGGAAGATCATAAACCTTCAGTCCATTTGTAAGAAGCAGAAGAGTATTTACTGTAAGTCCAGGTGCGAGCAAAGGAAATGTGATCTTTGTAAACTGTTGCCAGCGACTTGCACCATCAATTGCTGCCGCTTCATAATATTCGTTTGGAATTGCCTGAAGATAGGCAAGATAAATAGTCGCATACCATCCTGTGCTTGTCCATACTGCGACTAATATAATACTAATTTTTGCCCCCCATTCTGTTGCTGTAAAACCAATAGGTCCTGCTCCAAATACTGCAAGTAATGTATTAAGTGCACCTGTTTTCATTGGGGAGAGAATATAACCCCAGATATAACCAAGCAAAAGGCCACTGACAATGGATGGGAAAAAGAAAACTGCACGTTCTACAGATTTCATTTTTGTATTTCGGTCCAGAAATACTGCCAGTGGAATAGCAAGAAGATTGATCAGAATCATTGTACAAAATGTATAAAAAATAGTATTAAACAAAGAATGTCTCATCATCTGATCTTTAAAAACACCGATAAAATTTTTCAATCCCACAAAATTATACTCATGGCTGATTCCATTAAAGTCTGTCACGCTATACATAATTGTTTTTACCAGCGGAATAATTGTAAACAAAGTAAAAGCAATAAATGCCGGTAAAAGAAATATTTCGTACTGAATTGCTTTTTTTAACTTCTTATTTTTCATATTTCTCCTCCAATTAAAATCCCCACAGCCGCTACCAGGAACATTTTTACCTGGCAGCGAACCGTGGGGTGTTTTCAATACACTTATTCAGCAGAAACTTCTGCCAGTTTGTCATCCAGTCTGGATGCGGCCTCTTCTGGAGTAATTGTTCCGGCCATACAATCCTGTAAGCTCTGTACATATGTCAGTCTTAATGATTCTGTATAGGAAAGCCAGTCTGCCATTGGAATATAATATTTTCCTTCTTTAACGCCTTCTACAGCATCTGTAATCTGTGCAGGAAGATCTGGTGTATATCCTTCTGCAATTGTAAAACCTCCATAGCCCTGATACTGTTTTTCAAGTCCCTCAGGAGATGCAGCAAAATCAAGAAATGCTTTTGCCAACTCTATATTTTCACTTGCAGAGTTGATACAAAGCCCTACATTTACTGCACCACAATAGTAATCTTCAGATGTTCCTGGTACCGGAATGCATTTGTAGTTCATATCTGGATTAATAGAATTAATGGTATCAAGGTTCCAGGAACCACTAAGAATCATGCCAACCTGACCGGTTGCAAATGCCGTAACAATTTCATCACTTGTAGAGCCAAGAAGATCAGAGCTTAAATATCCTTTATCAACAAGTTCTTTCCACATTGTAATTGGCTCTGTCCAGGTATCTTTAAAAGTCGTTTTTCCATCATAAATATCCTGTACAACGGTAGGATTCTTAGAAACCACCTCTGATCCATATAACGGAGCAGTGAAGTTTACTGCTGCATCCTGACAGTTATCCATAATTGGAGTAATTCCTGCATCCTGCAGTTTCTGACAATCTTCCAGAAGTTCATCCCATGTAGTTGGATCACTTTCAATTCCAGCCTGTTCAAACAGATCCTGATTAACAAGGATTCCACCTACCCAGCAGTCAACTGCCAACGCATAGGCTTTTCCATCTTTTCCATATGTAGTTTTTACAGAATCTGGAATAGTTCCGTCTGTCATATAACTTTCATCAGAAAGATCAAGGCAATAACCACCTTTAATCAAGTCTTCTCTGTTCTCAAGAGCCATATAAAAGATATCCGGACCTGCCCCTGAATATAATAGAGTTGAAAGCTTCTCAACATAATCCTGAACTGGCGGTGAATACTGGAAATCTACGTTCACATTTGGATATTTCTCCTTAAATGCTTCCAGTACCGGTGCTGCTTTTGTCTCATCGTACCAGGATAAAATGGTAAGTGTTCCAGATAAATCGGAATCGGCCTCCGCTGCTGATACCGTCATTCCAGAGAATGCTGACATTACCATACTTGCAGCAAGTGCTGCAGCCCACATTTTTCTTTTCATTTTTTTAACCTCCCTTTTATTATTCTTCTTTGTTGGTATATTCAGAATACACTTTTCCTGAATATTTTTAAATGTATTTTCTTGCAAAGTACTTTAAATATGTTGCACTTTTTTCTAATTTACGAAAACAGCTTGACATTTAAAGAATCAAAAGAATAATATAGTGTTAAACATTCGTGTTGCCATTGGCGCTATCGACATATATATAAAACAGAGAAATGAGGAATTTTATGGAAAAATCAACAGTATATTTCACCGACTTCCGCTGCAAAGTCGGCACAAGCCAGCTGGACAAGCTGAAAAAACTGTGCATTGCAGCCGGAATCAAAAACATTGATATGGATGGTAAATTCGTGGCCATCAAAATGCATTTCGGCGAACTTGGAAATCTTGCTTTCCTGCGCCCCAATTATGCAAAAGTAGTAGCCGATCTTTGTAAGGAGCTTGGCGGAATGCCGTTTCTTACTGACTGTAACACCCTTTATCCGGGAAGCCGCAAAAATGCCCTGGAGCACATGGATTGTGCGAATCTGAATGGTTTTAACACCATCACTACAGGCTGCCAGATCATTATCGGTGACGGACTTCGCGGTACTGATGATGTAGAAGTTCCTGTAGAGAATGCAGAGTATTGTCCAACTGCCAGAATCGGCCGTGCTGTAATGGACGCTGACGTATTCATCAGTCTTACTCATTTCAAGGGACATGAAGCCACCGGTTTCGGCGGCGCAATCAAGAATATTGGTATGGGCTGCGGAAGCCGTGCAGGAAAAATGGCTCAGCACAATAGTGGTAAACCAGTTATCGAAACAGACCTTTGCCGCGGCTGCAAACGCTGTGCAAAGGAATGCGGAAGTGACGCTATTACATATCCTGAGAAAAAAGCGGTCATTGATTATGATAAATGTAAGGGCTGCGGTCGTTGTATCGGTGCCTGCAGCTTTGATGCAATTCACAACCCACACAGCAATTCCAATGAGCTTCTCTGCCGTAAGATGACAGAGTATGCACAGGCAGTCTGTCATGGACGCCCATGCTTCCATATCGCTCTGGTTCAGGACATCAGCCCTAACTGTGACTGCCACGGCGAAAATGATGCTCCTATCCTTCCGGATATTGGAATGTTCGCAAGCTTCGATCCCATTGCTCTTGATCAGGCCTGCGTAGATGCATGTCTTGCTGCGGAGCCAATCCGCAACAGCCAGCTTGGTGACAACCTTGCGAAACCGGAATGGCATTGCCACCACAACCACTTTATGGATTCCAATCCGAATGTAGAGTGGGAAGCAACTCTGGATCATGGTGAGAAGATTGGACTTGGAACAAGAAGCTATGAACTGAAGAGAATTTAATTAATAAACAGCTGCCACATTATCAAAACACTTTGAACAATGCGGCAGCCGTTTAACTTTAACCTTTTTTTGCCAGATACCTTTTAATCAAAAAGGAGCAGAAATATGGAAATGTATAAATGCCATTTTCTATTCCCACATTGCTGTCAGCCAGTTTTATTCCCCACTTAATATCGCTGTAACTTTCATTATCAATCAGTTTTCTTAAAGATTTTGAGCGATTTTTATTTGCCTTTACTTCAACCGGAACCAGTTCATCTTTTGTCCTGACAAAAAAATCTTCTTCCAAAGTTGCATTTTCTTTTTTGTAATAATATAATCCTAATCCTTGCTTCAGAAACGCCTCTGCAACGAAATTTTCATATAAAGCCCCCTTATAAACACCCATATTTTTATTTGCACGTAAATCTTCCTGCGCTTCTTCATCTAAAGAGGCAATTAGCAGGCCTGTGTCTGGATAGTACAGCTTAAACTTCAATTCATCATAATTTCCTTTTAACGGCAATTCCGGATATTCCAGACAGTAGCAGACAGAAACAACTCCCGCATCCTTAAGCCAGTCAATACAGCCCGAATACTCTCTGCTTCTTGCGTTTTTCTCAATTTTACTTAACTGGAATTTTTTATTCTCTTTTGCCAGCTGTACCGGAACGCTTCGATATACACTGGCAATCTTCGTTTGGTCTAACCCTTCTGCATATTTTCTGATATCTTCTTCATAATCTAATTGAATCTGATGCTGAATTTCCAAAGTATCAGAAAATGTATTCGTTTCTATATATTGTCTGATCACTGCTGGCATGCCCCCAAGCACGCAATATTCAAGAAACAGTTTTTTGTAAACAGACAGCTCCGTATCAGAAAATGCTTTCCCAGAACACATATGTTCCAGGATCTGTTCGATGTGTAAATCTGAGTAACCCTTTGCCCAGAGAAACTCCTCAAAATCCATGGAAAACATTTCGTAATCTGTTTTATAGCCAACGCTATTGCTGTGGATCTTTTTATAGTTAATTCCAAGCAGAGATCCACTGCAAATTACATCAAATCTTCCATCCAGCTTAAAAGCCTTCAAAGAAGTGGCAATATCCGGAAATTCCTGTAGTTCATCAAAAACGATCAAAGTTTTTCCTGCAATAAATTTTTTAGATGGGTCTATGAGGGATATATTTTTTATAATATTTTCCACGCTATATCCGTCACTTAATATAGTTTTATACTGCCCCTCCAGCACAAAATTTATAAAAACTATATTCTCATAATTTTCACTTGCAAAATGAACAATAGATTCCGTTTTCCCAATCTGTCTTGCACCTTTAATGATTAGCGGAAGCCTGTTTTCTTTATCCTTCCACTGTCTTAAATAACTATCTACCTTTCTCCTAAAATACATAGCCTCACCCCTTCTAAAAAATCTATCACGTTTTATAAGCTTTTATTCGCAATTTTCTCACGTTTTTCATTACTATTTTAACACAAAAATCACGTTTTATGTGTATTAAATTATTTAGATCTATATCCTCTTTCCTTGCAACCGCAATCAGACCAGGCAAAAAGCCGCAGAGAAACGTTGCAATCTATCAACATTTCCCTGATTTTCCTGGCGGCAGTCATTCCATCCATAAATTTCATCTAAATATCCATTAAAGTTAAAGGTTCCCAGATACCAGGCAAGAGGCACCGCAAGCATATAAACCAACACACGGACCAAACATGCTCTGGCTTGTAACTTATGAAAAATATAGTATAATTGAGATAACCATTTCGTTTATACTAATAAACTCAGACTGGAGTACCTGATATGAAAAATAATTTTTCTGCCAGTTCCAGCATTGTCAGTCTTTTTTCCTGGTCAGTGCGGCACTGGAAACAATTACTGGCGGCAATTGTAATACTAAGCGCGATTGTCTTTGCCGGACATAAGCTTTATCTTTTTTATCCTTACCTGAATCTGCCCCATGTAACTGCTGCCGATCTGGACATCCTTGATCTGGAGGATTGCGACAAGGTGATGTTTGTGGCGCACCCAGATGATGATTTGCTCTGGGGTGGACGGCACTTGATTGAAGACGATTATCTGGTAGTGTGTATGACCCGTGGAAATGATCCGGTTCGAAGCGCAGAATTTAAATCCGTAATGGAAGCTACCGGGGACAAATATCTGATTCTTTCCTACCCGGACAAAATCGGAAAAGATCGCAGCAGCTGGAACTACTGGAAAAAAGATATGGAAGCAGATATTACCACCGTTCTGAACTATAAAGATTGGAAACAGGTTGCCACTCACAACGCAGACGGCGAGTACGGCCATCACCACCACCAGATGACTCACCAGCTTGTAGCAGAAGCCTATAAAGAGACTGACTGCAATGCTGATTTCTATTCTTTTGGAACGTATTATGTAAACGACAAGGTTCCCTACGACCTTGAAGAAATGCCTAAAGATCTTTATATACAGAAGCGCAAGCTGGCAAAGCTCTATGTCAGTCAACGGACTACCGTAAGGAAAATGTATCATATGCTGCCCTATGAGCACTGGCAGAAAATTACGATTGAGAAATAAAGGATAGCACCAGAGCCTGTTTAAACGCAGATAAGCATTCCCTCGCTTCAAGTGCGCGGGGCACTAAGCTGCAGATGAGGGCGAATGCTTATCTGCGTTCAAATTTACTGCAACGGAAAAGCTGCATCCACACCAACCTTTTCAGGTTCTGGCATGGATACAGCTTTTATTATTTCTTATAATCTTTTTCGCAAAATAAATTTGCCCTTATTTATTTCTCAGCAGCCTCGCTCTTGGTTACAGTAACCTTATCCAGATGCCAGATATCATCTACATACTCCTGGATGGTTCTGTCAGAGGAGAATTTACCACTGCATGCAGTGTTCAGAAGCGCCATCTTCGCCCACTTCTTCTCATCCTTGTAAGCTGCCTCCACTCTCTTCTGAGCCTCAGCATAGGATCTGAAGTCTCCGAGAATGAAATACTGGTCTGCTCTGGAGCAGTTCTTAGTGTTCAGAAGAGAATCATAGATATCTCTGAACAGCTCTGTATCGCTGGAGAAGGTTCCATTGATCAGCTGCATCAGTACCTGACGGATCTCAGCATCTGTGTTGTAGATAAAGTCTGGATCGTATCCGCCATGGTTCTCATAGTTAATGATCTGGTCAGCGCTCATACCGAAGATGAATGCGTTCTCCTGACCAACTTCCTCAACGATCTCTACGTTTGCACCGTCCATGGTTCCAAGTGTAGGAGCACCGTTCAGCATGAACTTCATGTTACCTGTACCGGAAGCCTCTTTACTTGCAGTAGAAATCTGCTCGGAAACATCTGCTGCTGCAAAAATCAGCTCAGCATTGGATACTCTGTAGTTCTCAATAAATACAACTTTGATCTTGCCATTAATAGACGGATCGTTGTTTACAACATCTGCTACGCAGTTGATCAGTTTGATGATCTTTTTCGCACGCTCATATGCTGCAGAAGCTTTTGCGCCAAAGATGAAGGTTCTTGGATAGAATTCCATCTCCGGATGTAATTTAATCTGGTTGTACAGATAAATTACATGAAGGATATTGAGAAGCTGTCTCTTATACTCATGAAGTCTCTTAACCTGTACATCGAAAATGGAGTGAGGATCAACTTCAACACCATTGTGCTCCAGAATATATTTTGCAAGACGCTGTTTGTTCTGGAATTTAATATTCATAAACTCCTGAAGAGCCTTCTCATCGTCAGCATATACCTTCAGCTTGCTGATCTGGGAAAGATCTGTGATCCAGTCTGGTCCAATATGGTCTGTGATCCATGCAGCAAGATTCTGGTTTCCGTGAAGAAGGAAACGTCTCTGAGTGATACCGTTGGTTTTGTTATTAAATTTCTCTGGCATCATCTCATAGAAATCTTTTAACTCCTGATTCTTCAGGATTTCTGTATGAAGTCTTGCAACACCATTTACAGAGAAGCCTGCAACGATTGCAAGGTGAGCCATCTTAACCTGTCCGTCATAGATGATTGCCATCTTTTTGATTTTCTCATAGTTTCCAGGATATCTGTTCTGTACTTCAATGATGAAACGACGGTTGATCTCTTCGATGATCTGATATACACGTGGAAGAAGTCTGGAAAACAGCTCGATCGGCCATTTCTCAAGAGCTTCAGCCATAATGGTATGGTTGGTGTAAGCAACACATTTGGTAGTTACAGCCCAGGCATCGTCCCAGCCAAGACCTTCCTGATCCATAAGAAGACGCATAAGCTCTGCAACTGCCATAGTCGGATGAGTATCGTTCATCTGGAATACGACTTTCTCGTGGAGCTTCTTAATATCATTATGTGTTTTCTTATATTTCTCGATTGCAGCCTGAATACTTGCAGATACGAAGAAGTACTGCTGTTTCAGACGAAGCTCTTTACCGGACATTTTATTGTCGTTCGGATAAAGAACGTTTACGATATCCTTTGCGAGGTTCTCCTGCTCAACGGCTTTCTTGTAATCACCTTTGTCAAAGGAATCAAATCCAAATTCTTCGATAGCAGCTGCATCCCAGATACGAAGTGTATTTACTACATTGTTCTCGTATCCAACGATCGGCATATCGTATGGAATAGCCTTTACAGCCTGATATCCTTCATGGATGAATTTGTTCTGACCGGTTGCCTGGTCATATTCAACTCTTACATATCCGCCGAAGTGTACCTCTTTTGCGTACTCCGGACGACGAAGTTCAAATGGATAGCCTTCCTCAAGCCATGCATCCGGAACCTCAACCTGGTATCCGTCTCTGATTTCCTGTTTGAACATACCATAACGGTAACGGATTCCGCAGCCATATGCACTGTATCCAAGTGTTGCAAGGGAATCAAGGAAGCATGCTGCAAGTCTTCCAAGACCGCCGTTTCCAAGTGCTGGATCCGGCTCCTGATCCTCAAGTGCATTGATGTCGATTCCAAGCTCTTCAAGAGCTTCTTTCACTTCACCGTATGCGCCAAGGTTTAAAAGATTGTTTCCAAGGGCACGTCCCATAAGAAATTCCATAGACATATAATATACGATTTTCGGATCCTGCTCTTCATAAGCATTCTGTGTATCAAGCCAGTTATCGATGATTACATCCTTCACTGTGTAGCTTACTGCCTGGAAAAGCTGCTCCTGAGTTGCCTCTTCAAGCTTTCTGCGGTAAAGAAACTTAACGTTGTCTTTTACACTTTTCTTGAAGGTTTCTTTGTCAAACTGTTTGTCAATCATTTTGTTCCTCCTGTTGTATGTTTCATTAACATCTGCCCTGAAGCTCGCGGCAAATGCAGTGAACTGTAACATGATTTATCTGATACTGCGCAAAAGGTTCTGAAATTCAGAACCTTCCACGCAACACCTTGCTTATTATAAAGTAAAAATGTCGCAAAACATAAAACCAAAAGTGAAATTACTATTAAATCAGAGCTTTGTAACGCCAAGAGTTACATGCTCTTTATTAATATTCCACTCTTTTACATAACCCTCTTTCTCGCCATAAACGACTTCCTCAGCCAGAACTTCAGATTTGATCTCAGCCTCGTTTGCCTTCATGGTCTCGATAATCTTGTCATTATCTTTTACAGATACACGGATCTTATCCATAACCTCAAAGCCAGCCTCTTTACGCATGGTCTGTACTTTACTGATGATTTCGCGGACAAATCCCTCTTCGATCAGCTCAGGTGTCAGGTTGGTATCCAGAACAACTGCAGTCTCGCCTTCTGACTCTGTTACATAACCTTCTGTCTGTGCCGTCTCGATGAGCAGGTCTTCCTCTGTAAGCTCAACCTTGTTTCCATCGATATCAAGTACAAGTACACCGTTTGTTTTCAGCTCGTTCATAGCCTTGCTTCCGTTGATCTGGGCAAGTGCAGTACGGATTCCGCCAAGAAGCTTGCCGTATTTCGGGCCAACTGTACGAAGCTGTGGTTTGAAGCTGTAGGAAATGAAGGATTCCACATCATCTGCGAATTTCACTTCTTTTACATTCAGCTCGTCTGCAATAATGTCTGTGAAATATTTATCCATCACCTTCGGAGCTTTTACATACATGGTTCCGATTGGCTGACGGTTCTTGATGTTTGCTGTGTTACGGCATGCACGGCCAAGAACAACAACATCCAGAACTTCTTCCATGTTTTCTTCCAGATCTTTATTGATCCACTCTTCCTTTACTTCCGGGAAGTCGCAGAGATGAATACTCTCCGGAGCTGTTTTGTCCAAAGATCTTACCAGATTCTGGTAAATATCCTCTGTCATGAACGGGATCATCGGAGCTGCTGCCTTGGCAACTGTTACCAGTGCTGTGTAAAGAGTCATATAAGCATTGATCTTATCCTGCTCCATGCCCTTTGCCCAGAAACGCTCACGGCAACGTCTTACATACCAGTTACTCATTTCGTCTACAAAGCCCTGAAGTGCTCTTGCAGTCTCCGGAATCTTATAGTCGTTCAGATCCTCGTCAACAGTCTTTACAAGTGTATTCAACTTGGAAAGAAGCCACTTGTCCATAACCGGAAGCTTGTCGTAGTCAAGTGTATATTTGGTAGCATCGAAGTTATCAATATTTGCATAAAGTACAAAGAATGCATAGGTATTCCACAGTGTACCCATGAATTTACGCTGTCCTTCCTGAACAGCCTTGCCATGGAAACGGTTCGGCAGCCATGGTGCACTGTTAATGTAGAAATACCAGCGGATTGCATCTGCTCCGTAGGTTTCAAGTGCATCAAACGGATCGACTGCATTTCCTTTGGACTTACTCATCTTCTGTCCATTCTCATCCTGTACATGTCCCAGAACGATAACGTTCTTATATGGAGCCTTATTAAACAGAAGAGTAGACTCAGCAAGAAGAGAATAGAACCATCCTCTTGTCTGGTCAACAGCCTCGGAAATAAAGTTGGCCGGGAACTGCTGTTTGAACAGTTCCTGATTCTCAAATGGATAATGATGCTGTGCAAATGGCATTGCTCCGGAATCGAACCAGCAGTCAATAACCTCCGGTACACGGTGCATGATGCCGCCGCACTCCGGACACTTCATGGTAAGCTCGTCAATGTATGGGCGGTGAAGCTCTACTGTCTTGGCGCGCTCGTCACCAGTTTTCTCATAGAGATCCTGACGGCTTCCAACAGATTCCATATGACCGCAGCTGCACTCCCAGATATTCAGTGGAGTTCCCCAATAACGGTTACGGCTGATTCCCCAGTCCTGAACGTTCTCAAGCCAGTCGCCGAAACGTCCTTTACCGATGCTCTCCGGGATCCAGTTAATGGTGTTGTTATTGCGGATCAGGTCATCTTTAACAGCTGTCATTTTGATAAACCAGGATTCTCTTGCGTAGTAGATCAGTGGTGTATCACAACGCCAGCAGTGTGGGTAATCATGCTCAAATTTCGGAGCATCAAACAGCTTGCCTTCTTTTTCAAGATCAGCCAGTACCATTGGGTCTGCTTTCTTAACAAACACGCCGGCATATGGTGTCTCAGCAGTAAGATCACCCTTGCCATCTACAAACTGTACAAACGGAAGGTCATATTCACGTCCTACACGGCTGTCGTCTTCACCAAATGCAGGAGCGATATGAACGATACCGGTACCATCACTCATGGTAACGTAGTTATCACATACGAGATAATGCGCTTTCTTGCCCTTGGATGCTACATAGTCACCTGTGCATTTAAACAGTGGCTCATATTCCTTGTATTCCAGGTCTTTTCCTTTATAGGTTTCCAGAACCTCATATGCAGGCTCTTCTTCCTTTGCAAGCTTGCCAAGTACTTTGTCAAGAAGTGCTTCTGCCATATAATAAGTGTATCCGTCTGCTGCTTTTACTTTACAGTAAGTCTCATCCGGATTTACGCAAAGTGCAACGTTAGAAGGCAGTGTCCACGGTGTTGTGGTCCATGCCAGGAAATATGCATCCTCTCCAACCACTTTGAAACGTGCGATTGCAGAACGCTCTTTTACTAATTTATAGCCCTGGGAAACCTCCTGGGATGAAAGCGGGGTTCCGCAGCGTGGACAGTAAGGAACGATCTTGAAGCCTTTGTATAAGAGGCCTTTGTCCCAGATTTCTTTCAGTGCCCACCACTCGGACTCAATATAATTGTCCTCGTAAGTTACATATGGATGCTCCATGTCAGCCCAGAAACCAACTGTTGAGGAGAAATCCTCCCACATTCCTTTGTATTTCCAGACACTCTCTTTACACTGCTGGATGAACGGCTCCATACCGTATTCCTCGATCTGCTCTTTTCCATCCAGACCAAGCTTCTTCTCTACTTCAAGCTCTACCGGAAGACCATGGGTATCCCATCCAGCCTTACGCGGAACCATGTAACCCTTCATTGCGCGGTATCTTGGAATCATATCCTTGATAACACGCGTCAGCACATGGCCGATATGCGGCTTGCCGTTTGCAGTTGGCGGTCCGTCATAGAATGTGTAAGTCGGGCCTTCTTTACGGTTTTCCATACTTTTTTCGAAAATATGATTTTCTTTCCAGAATTCTTCTACTTTTTTCTCGCGATCTACGAAATTCAGATTCGTGTCTACTTTCTGGTACAAAGCTTTTTCCTCCTTTAAAATTATCAGTCGATTGCTGTTGGGATTTCCTGTTACATAAAGAATCCTGCCTGCAGGATTCTCCGTCTGCATAAAAAAAGCTCTCATCCTGCAAAAGGACGAAAGCTGTCAGCACTCGTTATACCACCTGTTACATTGTACAGGCTTGCACACGCAGCCGATACACGCTCCCTGTAACGGGGGAATTCCGTTATCTCCTACTTGTTCCTTCAGAGATAAAACTCCGGAGTGATCTTCGGCTGAATCTACTTGCGGCGGGCTTACACCATCCCCGTCTCGCTGAAAAGATTGCTGCTGTCTGTGTCTGCACAACCTTAAACGTTCAAAATCAGCTTACTGTCTCCATCACAGTCTTTAACTATTCTGTTTCCTGTCTATTATAAGGGTCTGAATTTCTATATGTCAAGTGTTTTTCCGCTGAAAAAATGGGGAGAATAGGGGAAAATAATGCTGAATTTGTGGATTTTCCGGGGTGCTGTGAACAATTCACACTCTTTTAATAGTTTTACATAAAGAAAAGTGGTATAATGCAATTACGTATTGGGAATTTTATGTACTATTTTAAGAAAGGATTTTATATGATCAGGAAAAATCTTCATATGAAAATAAAGCGGATTTTCTGTGGAATCCTGACAGCAGCAATGCTGCTTGGGCAGACGGGCGCTGTCTGGGCAGAAGCTACAGACACTGCCAGCGAATCTCCCACTCCTACTCCGGATCCGCATACCGAATATTATGCACAGGCAGCTGATACCGATTCCATTGAGGGTTGGCCGGAGGGTCCTAAGATTGAGGCGCAGTCAGCAGTTCTCATGGACTTAAATACAGAGGCGGTCCTGTATTCCAAGAATGCTAATACTCAGCTTTACCCGGCCAGTATTACCAAGCTTCTCACCTGTCTTCTTGGATGTGAGAACCTGGACGTGAACGCGCAGCTTACCCTTTCCCAGCAGGCGGCTTACGGAATTGAAGCGGGAAGCTCCACCATTTATGGTGATGCCGGAGAGGTTTTTACAGTTGAACAATGTCTTATGGCACTGATGCTGGAATCAGCCAATGAAATGGCACTTGGTATCGGAGAAGAGGTTTCCGGTTCTGTGAAGAAGTTTGTAGAACTGATGAACACCAGAGCCCAGCAGCTTGGATGCAAAAACACCCATTTTAATAACCCTAACGGACTTCCTGATGAGACTCATGTAACCACCGCAGGCGACATGGCAAAGATAGCCAAGGCTGCATGGCAGAATCCACTTTGCAGGAAATTTTTCACCACAGATCTTTATGAAATTCCGCCTACCAATATTTTTACAGAAACCCGCTATCTGCTCAATCATCACAAAATGATGGCTGGCAGGGATTACGCCTATGATGGTGTTCTGGGTGGAAAAACAGGCTACACAGATGCTGCCGGTGCTACTCTGATCACCTATGCCAAGCGTGGAAATATGACCCTGGTTGCAGTTGTGATGAATTCCGTAAATGGCGCCTGGGCTGACACAAAGAGCCTTCTGGATTACGGTTTCGACAATTTCGAATGTAAAAAAATGAAAATCAGCAAGAATCCTGTCCCGAAGAAAAATCTTCCAAGTGAACAGTATCTGCTGAATAATTGCGGAAATACTTATCCATTCTACTACACAAAAAATGTATACGTGACCGTCCCCACAGGAACAGACCTCAGTGTTCTTACCAAGAAACAGGCCATTCTTTCCAACGCTGTGGGACCATTGAGATTAAAGAGCAAGTATTATTTCAATGGCCAGATGGTTGGATGGGGAATGCAGTATGAACGGTCGATCATGACCAGTCTGCTGACAACACCGACTTTATAGAATAAGGGCTAAGAATGAAAACTGCATTACGCATTTTCGTTCTTAGCCCTGTATTATTGTAGTTCCTCTACTTTACACAATATTCTTTTATCTCTTTATTCGAAATGCTCCTATTACTACAATTTCATTTCTCAACTCTTATACCAGAATTTCAGACATTTCACCGTAATATTTGAAGGATCTGCTATTAGTTTTCCTATATTCAGCTTCATGGTTTTTGTCTTTCCCGGTTTTATATTGACCTTAAAGGTTTTGGTGCGGGTCATTTCTTCATTAATGGTCATGGTAAATTTCAGCTTCACTTTTGTGATGGTACTTTTGGATTTATTGGTGAAGCGGGTTGTGTAAATGGTTTTGCCGGAATCCGGATAATATTTATAGCCTTTCACTTTTACCTGAAGCTGTTTCAGTTTTGGCTTGGGGGCAGGCTTTTTGCCGACGATCACGGTTATGGTTCTCCGCTTGCCATTTACCAGGGCACTTACCTTGGCAGTGCCAGGCTTCTTTGCGATCAGGAATCCTCCGGCTGCATCAACGATCTTTTTATTGCTGGATTTCACTTTCTTGATGGTGATGCTTCCACCGCCGGTTTTGAAAACATAATTGGAAAACATGGTGGTATCCCCCACCTTCAGGGAGATGGAGCTGGAAACAGTTATGACTGTTTTCGCTACTGTGAAGGTCACCTTTTTCGTCTGATTTCCATATTTAAAAACGAAATCCGCCGAACCTGCTTTTGCAAAATATACGCTCACCTCAAAGCTGTCATTGGATTTTGGAGTAATGCCTGTAACCTGTGCCACTGATGAATCCGAAATACTTACAGAATATTTGGACGAATCCTTATTTGAATAAAAAACATAAGGATCGTCAACCGTTACCAGGAACATTCCTGTGGTTTTATCGTAATTGTTTTCCGGCGGATAAATGGCAATATCTGCGTTTTTGCGATTTTCCCGCACATTTACAGTGATGGAAAAATCTACGTTCTGCTCACTTGGAAAACTATCATAATTTACAAATATTTCCATCAATTCCATTTCATCAGATTTGGAGAACGTGGCTGAGCCCTGCAGCACCGTACCTCCGTTTGAATATAAGGGAATGCTGTCGTCATCCAGATACACGCTTGCCCTGCCTGGCGTCAGACTGGAGCTTTGAAAAGTCATAGTCACATCTACCTTGTAATCCATGGAGTCTTCATGAGGGATCTGATAGCCGATATAATAGCGGAATTCGTCTCCATCCCACACATTCATGCTGCCCATTCCGCTGAGTTTAAAACCATCCGAGGTAACTTCCTTGGTGATAGCCGCCTGCGCCCGCAGCGGACCAAAGAGAACCATCAGCAGTGTTACAAAGAAAAATGTCAGAATGTATTTCCCAAACCTGTAAAAATAATTTCTTAAACTCATAAAAACCCCTCCTTTTTTATACGCTGTTGTTGTATTACTTATAATCAGCATATGTGATTGGAGGGGATTTTTCTATTAACCAAATGTTAGTTTTTCATTCGTTACAAGAAGTAGTTTCACGGATTTACTGCTCTTCTTTCTTCAGTCTCCGTTTGGCACGATGCGCATCACGTTTCTGGCGGATTTCATCGGCTTCTTCATCGGTTACATTGGTGAGCTTCTTAATTACATAGTACTTATTGTCTTCCGTTCGGCGAATCCTGATTTTTCCCAGTACAAAGCCATGCTCCTGACAGAGGGACACACTGTAGTAAACCTTGGAATTATTCATAAACCAACGGATCTTACGCTTGGCAGGATTATGGCACAATGGACATTTCGTGCTGGTTACTTCCCGGTCCTTCATGGCTTTTTCGCGGGAATAGAACTCCCGGGATACATATTTATCATAGGTTGGATAGGATATGTGAATCTCTTCACGCTTGCTCTTGGGATTCTGATACACGTCCAGGGATGAGTTTGGAAAAATGTATTTATCTTCTATTTTCTGGAGAATACATGCAGTATAATAAGCATCTCCCAGAGCGCGGTGAAAATCCATTTTCTTCTCCACACCCATTTTATCAGCAGCAAATTCCAGAGCACGGCGCTCGTCATTTTCTTCATAACGAATAGCAAATAATTTCTGCACATCATAATAAGTCACCGGACCTTTGAGCAGGGAAAGTTTTCCATAATATTTCATGTTCCGCTGCAGTTCCATTACATCCTGATTTCCCCAGGTAAAGAAAATATATTCTTCGCCACACCATTCCAAAAATTCCGTGATGGCCTGTGGGAAAAGAGTTCCATTCTGCAGATCCTTATAATTCATGTGAATCACTTCATGAATGCTGTCATGAATCCAATTGTACACCTGGGGCTTGATCAGACGCTGAAAGCTATCCACAATTTCTTTCTCTTCATTTAGTTTTATGGCGCCGATTTCTATGATTTCAAAAGGCAGACGGCTGTTAGACCACCTTTTTCCCCCCGGACTCTGATTCCATTCCAGGTCAAATACAATGTAATTCATGGGTAAATTCCTTTTCTGAAAATGTTTTTGTTACTGTGAACAGGTAAGCAGTAACATGTTTTTGCCATCCACGATTACTGCAGCAACATCTTGTTTTCACGCTCTGGAGCCTGTTTGAAAAGGCTTTCTGCAAGATGTACATCATAATTTGTGGGAGATTTTTTGTTCTGTCCTTTGCAGTTATCAACAATTCCAGACAAGTATAGCAGACAGGTGAAATGATGTAAAGACATAAGAAAAAACCTGCCGGTGGGTAGCCGGCAGGAAATGAGGGGGTATGAAACAAAATCTATGTAAATTAGAAAATCGTCTTAAAATGAACACAATCTATATAAAAGAAGCTGTTTACCATTATTTCAATATTGCTGAATAATCCATACACTGCAAGCACATCAAACAAAACATGCTCTGCCGCCTTCACTCGTTACTTATGTAAGTCGGCAATATCAGCCGCCGCTTCTGATTTACGGCTAATGCACACTCTATATTATCTAATTCAATTATCTATTTCAATCGTCTATTTCAATTATTTATTTCATCGGCACGAAGCAGGTGAACTGCTCCGCGCCAGTTATTATCTGTTATCAGTTTCCCACGGGAATTCTTATCTGTTAAAACAGCTCTTTCCCCGGAAATCAGCCTTCAATAGAAATAAACTTCTTCTCTTCCGGCACTTTTTTCTTCGCTTCCTTCGGGAAAGTAACAGTCAGAACACCATTGTCATATTTCGCATGGATGTCCTCATGCTCCAGTTCCTTACCTACGTAAAAGCTTCTGGAGCACTGTCCGGTGTAACGCTCTCTGTGAACGTATTTGCCGTTATTGTCTTTCTCATCTTTATTCTCGGTTCTGGAAGCCTGAATGTTCAGATAGCCATCCTTCAGCTGAATCTTCACATCCTCTTTATGGAAGCCTGGAAGATCAATGCTCAGCTCATAATTTCCATCCACATCCTTAATATCTGTCTTCATCAATTCAGCAGCTCTGTAACCTCTGTGATTCTCTCTTTCTACAGGTAATCTCATCCAGTCATCAAATAAATCTTCTCCAAAAATACTAGGCATTAACATAATCCATTCCTCCTTATATTGTGAACACTTGCGTGTTTAATTAACATCGTTGTTGAAACTGGAAGATTTCTTTTTCTCTCTTCCTTTGTTCTGCATGTAATATAACACGCATTGTTAGCACTGTCAAGAGGAGAGTGCTAATTTCACATTTTTTTCACATTTTTCTTAAATGAAAAGCTAAATTTGTGCCCCTTTTCACATTTTCCTTTGTGAATCTCCAGAAATTCTGGTACAAACGGACTGCCTCTCCATTTTCCTCTACTGCATCTGTATTTCCAGTGATTGTATTGTAGATCATGGCAAATGCCAGATTCTCCGTTGCCCCGGCATATTACACTGGTTCCGAGGTAACTCCTGAAGTGACAATTACCCACAGTGGTAAAACCCTGGTAAAAGACAGGGATTTCACTGTAACATACCACAACAACATTGAACCAAGCAGTTATTACAATTCTCCGTGGGTTGGAATTGATGAAATTGGAAATTACCAGGGGTATGTAACCAAATCCTTTACTATAAACAGAGCTGACATCAGCAGCTGCACGGTTACGCTTTCCGATGAAAGCCTTACCTACACAGGCTCCTCTTTACGCCCAACCGCCACAGTAAAAAGCGGGGACAAGGAATTAACCCTGAACCAGGATTATTACGTTTCCTACAGAAACAACTGGGATGCAGGTACTGCTTCCGCAATCCTCACTGGAACTGGAAATTACACTGGTTCTGTTACGAAAGACTTTACCATTAAACCATTGGATATCAGCCGCTATTCCGCTTCCCTTTCCCAGTATTCCTACACCAGTGACGGAACAGAGAAATGCCCGGATGTTACCGTTACATACGGAGACAAGACACTTGCGGCAGGCACTGATTTCACAGTTTCTTATAAAGATAATGTGAAGGAAGGTACTGCTACTGTAACTATTACTGGAGCTGGAAATTACACCGGCATTATTAACACAACCTTTACGATCACAGCTGCTCCTGGCAAGGATGACTCGGACGCAGGAAAAGATAATCCTGGTAAAGATGATTCTGGTAAAGATGATTCTGGTAAAGACGATTCTGGTAAGGATGATTCCGGTAAAGATGACTCTGGTAAAGACGATTCTGGTAAAGATGACTCCGGTAAAGACGATTCCGGTAAAGATGATTCTGGTAAAGATAACTCTGGTAAAGACGATTCCGGTAAAGATAACTCCGGTAAAGATAACTCCGGTAAAGATGATTCCGATAAAGGCAACCAGAACAGCAGCATGAAAAAGGCGAAAACCCTTACCGTAAAAGGCTCTGCTACACGCGCAACCTTAAAGAAACTGGTTTCAAAGAAAAAATATTATGTACGGATCCGCACCTACAAAGTTGTAAGCGGCAAAAAATATTATTCCAAATGGAGTTCCAAAAAATCTGTAAAAATTAAATAATGTCAAATGCCAGGCCAGCGTCTTTAAACGACGCTGCCTGGCATTTTTTCATAAATCTTCCAAACCTACCTGAAGATTCTATATTCTCTGTGTAACTATTCAGCACCTTCACAGTTACAACCTCCGCAAAATAGTACATACCTACTGAATAGTTATTTTTCTGTTTAAGTTTTTCTCAACTCAGGAAATTCTCAATGATTACATTTTCTGCCTCAGCTTCCGTCATTCCAAGAGTTCTTAGCTTCAGAAGCTGCTCATCATTAATTCTTCCAATAGCGGCCTCGTGAACAATTGCAGCATCCACATGTTTCGCCTGGATTTCCGGGATGGAGCCCACCTCAGCATGATCCATAATAATGGAATCACACTGGATATGTGCGTGACATTTGTTCTTTCCAACAGCCTTCGGATGGAAAACCTGGGAAGAATTTCCCTTTCCAACAGAACGGGAAATAATCTGTGCAGAAGATCCTGCTCCGTTCATACAGACTTCAATATCAGACTCCGCTTTCTGCTCCCCATCTGTCATCAGACGTTCCAGAACAAACAGCTTGGAATCTGCATCCATTGACACATTTGTGGTACGGATTGTGGAGTCAACACCTTTGATCTGAACGGTATCCAACGTAAATACGGAGTTCTCTCCAAGCTCAATATTAGTTACCGGATTCAGCACTCTGCTTCCGGTTCCATTCCCCTCTCCATAGTGTTTTTCCTCGTAATGTACATTGGCATTTTTACCCACATGGAAGGTATGAATACCATCGTGACGACTGTCATTGCAGCCACTATTGTGGATTCCGCAGCCTGCAACAATGTCAACATCTGCACCGTCTGCCACATAAAAATCATTGTAAACCAGATCGGTCATTCCAGATACACTTACCACTACCGGGATGAAAACCTTCTCTCCCTTTGTCTCCCCATCAATGAAAATATCGATTCCCGGCTTGTCCTCTTTTTTCTTTATTTTGATATGTTCGCTGTCGCCGTGACAGATGGAAATACCATTCTGACGAAGATTAAAAGCACCTTTCTGTGCAAAGCCTTCGCTGATCTTATCAAGCACACCCTGGGTTGTTTCTTCTACTTTAACCATCAACATTTTCCTCCTTCATTCAGACATTTCTGACATTTTTCCTGCTGAAATAAGGTTGGGAAAACGTCTTCTTTGGTACCATATTTCTTTACTTCACCGTCTTCAATTACCATGATCTTATCTGCCATATTGATGATTTTTTCCTGATGGGAAATCAGGATCAGGCACTCCTTTTTCTCACGATGAATCTCCTCAAAGCGCTTGATCAGCATGGAAAAGCTCCACAGGTCGATTCCTGCTTCAGGTTCATCGAAAATGCTTACTTTATGAGATTTCGCCAAAACTGTGGCAATCTCAATTCGCTTCATCTCACCGCCGGAAAGGGTTCCATCCAGCTGACGGTTCAGGTAATCTTCGGAACAAAGTCCTACAGCGGAGAGAAGGTCACAGCTCTCTTTTTCCGTTAAATTCTTTCCTGCTGCAAGAGATAACATTCTTGCCACGGTCATACCTTTAAAGCGGGGTGGCTGCTGAAATGCATAGCCAATTCCCGCATTTGCACGATGATCAATATCGTATCCTGTAATGTTCTCATCATCCAGATAAATTTCTCCGCTGTCTGCTTTCTCAATGCCAGCCAGTACCTTGGCCAGGGTGGATTTTCCACCTCCATTTGGTCCGGTGATTACCAGCATTTCCCCATCATGAACATCAAAACTGATGTGATTTACCAGACAGCGCTTTTTCCCCTCTTCATTCACTTCAAAAGTCAGGTTCTTTACTTTCAGCATATTCGTACCTCTTCTGTTAATTTTACATTACTGCTCCAATTATGCCCGAAATTCCAGAAAAAAATTGCTTTTGAGCAGTAACGATTTTATCTCTTCTTGGACTGTACTCCAAATAAAAAAAATTGTCAACTAGTATTGAATTTTCTCTTCTTCTGGTTTATAATCGACATATGTCGAAAACAAGGAGGTGACATATATGCCCAGACCGCCCAGATGCCGCAGAATCTGCCAGGCACCCCAATATGAAACTTTTTCTCCTGAAGAATGTCCCAGAGAGTCGGAAGCTGTCACTCTGACTCTGGATGAATATGAAGTCATCCGTCTGGTAGATCTTGAGAAGAAAACTCACGAACAATGTGCTTCCCAGATGGACATTTCCCGGACAACTGTCACAGAAATTTATGAAACTGCCCGAAAAAAAATTGCCCGATGTATCGTCCTTGGACAGCGCCTTGTCATAGCCGGGGGAAATTACCGGCTCTGCGAAGGACGGGAGCATACGCGCTGCGGGAAATGCTGTTGCCGAAAGGAATCTAAACAGACTCCGCTTACCAGCTTAGACCTTTCACAGGAACTGCCAGCCGCTGACCGATTTAATAGTTCACTTCCCAAATCAAATTTACAAAATGAAGGAGATATCATTATGAAGATTGCAGTTACTTATGAAAATGGAGAAATTTTTCAGCACTTTGGACACACAGAAACATTCAAGATCTATGACATTGCAGATGGCAAGGTTGTAAGTGCCGAAGTAGTCGATACCAATGGAAGCGGTCACGGCGCACTGGCTGGATTCCTGGTTGCACATGGCGTAGATACCCTGATCTGCGGCGGTATTGGCGGCGGTGCCCAGAATGCACTTGCCCAGGCTGGAATCCGTCTTTTCGGTGGTGTCAGCGGCAACGCTGATGAAGCTGTAAACGCATTACTCGCAGGAAATCTTGGCTATAACCCCAATGTACATTGCGATCACCATGATCATGAAGCAGGTCACAGCTGTGGCGATCATGGCTGCGGAAGTCATTCCTGCCATTAATATCTGACACAGATTTAACCTAACGGTTAATCAGCTGTATTTATAAAAAAGACTGATATAACATACCGGACTCCAACAACCTCCTGAAGTACAGTATCATTTATATCAGTCTTTTTTATTATTTCTTCATGGCCACAAGCTCTCTTCGTGCAAACAATATCGCCAATGATAATGCCGCTGCATCTGCGATCGGTCCAGCATACATCACCCCGTCAATTCCCATTATTAATGAGAAAACAACGATCAATGGCAAAAGAAATAGCACCTGTCTGGTCAGGGACATGACGATTCCAAGCTTTGCTTTTCCGATAGATGTAAAAAATCCTGAGGACATTGGCTGAATTCCATTTGCAAAAGTCATAAACATAAATATCTTCAGATAGCGTTCTGCGAACTGGAAATAAAGGTCACTTCCGGTTCCGAAAATGCTTACAATCTGGTGGGGAAATAACTGGAAACAAAGGAAAAATACGGTTGCAATCGCAGTACATGCGATTACAGAATAACGGTATGCAAGCCTTACCCTGTCGTATTTTTTTGCTCCATAATTAAAGCCCCAGATTGGCTGACAGCCTTGGGAAATTCCAATACAAATTGCCATAAACACCTGATTTACTTTTGAAATAACTCCTACACATGCAATTGGAATATCACTTCCATAGACAGATAAACCGCCGTAATAACGTAAAATATTGTTTAGTACAATCTGAACAATTGCCATAGCGATCTGATTAATGCAGGATGCCATTCCGAGAGAAATAATGGCTTTCAGGCACTCTGAAGAAGGCTTTAACATGCTCATCTCCAGATACATTTTACGAAATTTTCCAAAATAAATAATCACCAAAATTCCGGAAACAACCTGTCCGATCACCGTTGCCCAGGCAGCACCCTTGATTCCCCAACCAAACCCAAAGATGAAAAGGGGATCCAGAATTGTGTTGATGATGGCACCTGTAAGAACACAGGTCATAGAATATGTGGGACTTCTGTCTGCACGGACAATATGATTTCCTCCAATGGATAATGCATAAAAAGGAAGTCCCACAGCTGTGATCCCAAGATAATCCACCGCATAAGGCATAACATCTGTCGTTGCACCAAATAAGCTTAGGAGCGGACGCAAAAACAGAAATACTGCCACTGCCAGAATCACACCTGTGATTACCAGTGTGGAAAGCGCCGTTCCGGCTATGGAGCTTGCCTTCTTCTCTCTTCCGGCGCCCATTTCCAGGTTATAGTTAGACGCACCTCCAATTCCCAGAAGCAGTGCCAACGCCGTTGCAATAGTTGTTACAGGAAACGCAACATTAGTAGCAGCATTTCCCAGCATCCCAACGCCTTGGCCAATAAAAATCTGATCCACTATATTGTACAAAGCACTGACCAGCATGCTGATAATAGCTGGAATTGCAAATTTCCCAATCAAACCACCTACCGGAGCCGTTCCCAATGGATTTTGCTCCTGACTGATGTTTGTTTCTTCCAAAAAATCTCCTCCCCTGTTTAAAAGTATTTCTGTTTATTTCTCATAAATTCTGATATGAATCATAACAAATTCTGAAAAACGATTCAAGAATTTTATGCTCAAAAAGCCCAGCTGCATACACAACTGGGCTTTTTGTATGAATATGGTTATTATTTCGCTATCTGCAGGCGCACCGCCATATACTCTTTCCCCGGCAGCTTTACTCGGAACTTTCCTTTATGAATTCCTCCATCTGTAACAGTCATTTCCCAGGTATCGATTATTTCCACCTGATACTCTGTAGTATCATCAAAGTAGAAGTCTCGGAAGCCCGGCCGCATAAAGGAATAATAGTAAATAAAATAATCTTTCCTTGCCGGGAAACCGGCAGCACGGCAGGCAACCTCATCCCATTTGCAGGGCATAGGTTCCACACCAAGTCCCGGTGTTTCTTCCATGATTTTTGCAAGAAATCTGATACGCTCCGGTGAGGTTCCGTGAAGAACGCCACCATGAGACCACCAGAGAATACGATCCGGACTGAGATAAGTTTCACCGTGTCCCGGATATCCTCCGCGGCAGAATGCCTCCCAGAATCTTCTTGTCATTTCCTCACCGCTGATATTTCCCCAGCCAAACTGAATGTTACCCTCATAGCAGATTTCATCCAGAATTACAGGCTTATGATATTTCTCACGCCACTCATTTACCAGCTCGGAGGAACGGTATGTCTCAGTTCTCTGGATACTGCAATGGGTGATCCAGGGCAGGTTATAATCATAATACGCTTTGCAGTTATGAATGGATCTGAGATGATGATAAGGATCCTTCTCACAGATAATGCCAGCATATCTTTCCCAGTCAGAAAGCGTTTTCTCATGCATCAGATCATATTCATTAGCCAGGGACCACCATACATTTCGATATGCGGAAAAACGTGCCAGCACATACTTCCAGTAGCGGTCATCATCCTCTGCTTTCATCATGGAGAATCCCCATCTGTCATACGGATGCATAACAATCAGATCTGCCTCGATTCCCAGATTCATAAGTGCCTGAATACACTTTTCAATATGTTGAAAATGGGCTGGATTGAATCTGGTAAAGTCCCAGTCATTGCCCGGAGCACAGCCATTATATTCCGCGAAATTATTCTCATTTAACACAGAACTGTCGCAGGGTGTTCCCTCATAAGGATAGGTAATCGGCTCATGAAGATTGTAGTCATAGTGCTTGGGGAAAATACAGAAACGAATTTTATTAAACGCATTTTCTTCCAGGGTTTTCAGTGTCTGTTTCTGCAATTCTTCGTTCTGCAGATTCCATACATAACAGGTAGTTCCGATGCAGTGATAGGGTGTTCCATCCTCATAGGAAAGATAATAGGTACCCGCAACACGAACCGGACCATGGTTGTCTGCTGAAGGAGAAGTTACAGTAAAACTACCAGTCATCATATTTCTGACAGCACATTTTTCTGCTTCCTTCCCACCATAAGCAATTCCAAGCTTATGTTCAGGCGCTTCTTCATCCGGCACTTCTTCCCCCGCGTTAATATCAAAGGAAGCCTCAATTTCAAAAGTATACTTGTCTGTAAAAGACGGCATAAATCTTACTTTATAAGCACCATCTCCATCATAAAAACCATCTACCGTTTTCTTCTCATTTTTACAGCAAAAAGTGCCTTTGATCCACTGATCACAAAATGGATTTCCCTCCTTTGGACCGCTTATGGTCACTTCAAAAATGCCCCATTTTTCTATTGTTTTTGCATAATTTAATTTCATTATTCTTGTCTCCTTCTCCATTTTAGATTTCTTATATTTTATATATCTCTCTTTCAAAACTCCAAATACGCGCTGCGGGTTTGTCTCGATATCACTCCGCATCTGACATCTTATGAAGACGCAGACTTTGATTTACTGCCCGTATAAATAAAAATCCCCCATGCTTTCTACTATCATAATACGTCAGAAAACATGGGGTTTGCAATGTTACTTTATTAAGAAAATGTATGAATTTTTTATCTGTCCAATGCGTGTTTGAAAAAGTCTCTAAATGCCGTTTTTATTGTTCTTTACGCGCTTTGAAAATCTCAAAATAATCAAAATCCGCATACCGTCTCACCCCTGTCATATCGTGACAGTACATTCCGAAGTGAGCTCCGGTGAATCCATCGCTCTGCTCGTCGGTGAGAATGTTGGTGGGGACTTCAGCCAGTTCCTGATAGTCTTTTCCATCCAGGGAGTAGAAGAATTTTGCGTAAAGTCCTTCCTGGGTGGTGGTCACGCGCAGGTATACGGGGCCTTCTTCCGGGATGGAGATTGCCGGAATCACATCTTCTACATCAAAGTGATTGCTCTTTATCAAGCGCAGCTTTGCAGGCTTTTTCAAATCGAGTGTCTGGGAGCCAAACTCTTCCTCTCTGGTCTTTACCAAAAGGTAGAAATTGCCAGTATCATACATATAGGCAAGTCCTGCCATCTGCTCTCTGCAGGTCGGGGCAAACTCTACACAGGTTTCCACCTGAACATAGCGGTCCTGCTGCCGCCGCGCCACCAGACTTACGTTATAGCAGGAATTCAGGGATTCCTGACCGTAGAGGCGGAGATAGCCAGGACGTTCTGTCAGGCTGGTGTAGCTGTCATAGGGCTGGCGCAGGGAAGTATAACGCACATCTAAAAGCGCAGAGGTCTTCTTCACTGGCATACTTAACTTTTTATCACATTCTTCGTCCACAGCATTCTTCTCATTCAGATACTCTTTTGTTTTCGAAAGAATTTCAGCAATGTCCGCATTCTTTGCAGTTTCATTATTTCCAGCACTGTCTGCAATTTCTAAATCAAAGTCTTCTTTTCCATAATCCTTCCCCTCTTCCTCTGGGAAAAGATACTCCTGAATTCCAGTTGGCTCCTCTGTCTCCCACTGTCCAAATCGTCCACCGCAGGCCAGCCTTAACCAGCCCTCTTCGTTCCATAACATCTTCTGAATTGCGGTTTCACGGCCAAGCACGCACTGTCTGCTGCCTTTCGGCGGTCTTGCACAAAGATGTACCATGTACCACTCCCCATTTTGAGTGCATACAAGATCTGCATGTCCGCATTTTTGCAGTTTCTCTGGATTATCCATATCAGAGGTAAGTACCGGATTGCCTGGATCTTCCTCGTATGGTCCCCAGATGGAACGGGATCTCGCCATAGTTACCATATGCTCATATCCGGTTCCGCCTTCTGCCATCAGCAGATAATAATATTCTCCAATATGGTAAATATGTGGACCTTCTGTATAGCCTCTTCCGGTTCCCGGAAAAACATTTTTCGCTTCCCCTACCAGGCGCTCCTGTACCGGATCGTACTCCTGCACCAGAATCCCCTTGAAATTATTGATCATATTCACAATGTACATTTTCCCATCTGTATCATGGAAAACAGATGGGTCAAAACCTGAGCTGTTCAGATAAACCGGCTCAGACCAGCCGCCACGGATGTCCTTTGATTTTACAAGATAATTATGGGTATTAAAAAGTCCTCCGGTACGGGTTTTCACGTCCGTATAAATCAGCCAGAAGTATTCCCCGTCCCAGGAAATATCCGGTGCCCATACGCCACAGGAATCACCCTCACCAACCATATTAAGCTGGCTCATTCTGTTCAGCGGCGATGGCAGTTGTTCATAATGCTTCAGATCTTTAGAATGATAGATTTTCACACCAGGCCACCATTCAAAGCTTGAATTCGCAATATAATAATCTTCTCCAACACGTATAATACTTGGATCCGGGCAAAATCCCGGAAGAATCGGGTTCTGAATCATGTTTTTGCTCCTTTATCTGTTTCATTTTACAAAATAAACTTAAAACACATTCTAAGTATAAGCTATTTAAATTTTTTTGTACACACTTTGTTTCAGAAAGATGTTTTTTACCGGTCAAACCAAAAAAGGACTGCAAAATTCCACGTATTCTGCAATCCTTTTCCTGTATTTACTTACCTCACAGCAGAAAAATCTTATTATAACGATTGCTTTTCTGCCTGTTTTTCCAGCAGCTCTGGCAGACACATTGGTTTCTTTCCTTCCAGCTCATCTGCCATATTCAATGCTAGTATATTCCAGTTAATAAAGCCACCATTCATAACTGGTTCTCCATTAAATGGATTGTAATACTCATGAAGACATCCTGTTTTCTCCAGGTCCTCTCCCAGAAGGCGCATGGTGCGCTTATACATAATTTCCGCCTCCATGCGGTATCCGTAGTTCAAAAGTCCGCGGAATACCACATAGTTTGCAACCAGCCAGATCGGGCCAAGCCAGTTGGACGGATTATTGGTAACAGACAGGTCAAACATTTTTTCATCCTTTGAAAGCGTGGTCAGACCAAAGTCAGAACCAAAGGTATCGGGATCAAAAATATGTTTCACCATATCTGCCGCCTGCTCTTTTGTGACAATTCCTGCATACATGGGAATAAAGCCAGACCATACACGTACTTTGATGGGCAATGTCTTCCAGAAGACTCCCAGTCCCTGGTGGAACCAGTCGTATTTCCTTGTCTTAATATCCACATCAACTGAGTAGAAGAAATGATCACGTTTGTCCCAGCATTCCTGCTGAATAGCACCGATCAGTGCCTCGCGCTTATCCAGAAGTCTCTTTGCCGCTTCCTCCTTGCCAAACTGTCTGTATAATCTGGCACCAGCTTCCAGTTCTACACACATAAAGCTGTTCAGATAAATATTGGCAGTGGAAAATGGCGGACGGCCAAAAGTAGCCGGATCATTGTCCATGCCGATCATAATATCATCCTGCCATACATACAGTCCGCTGTTTTCATGAAAATAATAGTGATCATAACATTCAAAATACTTCGCCACGCCTGAAAGAAATTCTTCCGTCCAGGCATAGTCACCAGTATAATCACTGATCAGGCACATCTGACTGCAAAGAAAGGGCTTATGCATATTCATAATCTTGCCTTCCTTATGCCTCATATTCAGATAAGGCTCCGGCCAGTCTGCCACCTCGATCATCATGGGAATATATCCATCTTCCAGCTGATGGTCGAAGAAATTGCGGATATTTCCCTGTGCATGCTCTATAATTCTTGGCTTCACAGACGGATCCTGATAGGAATCCGCCAGATTCAGAAAGCCATATACGGACCAGTAGGTATCCCAGTCCCATACATTTCCATCGTAAATAGAGCCCGGATCAATAAACGGGTAACGGATAAAGCTTCGCGGATTCTTAAGTACATCCTCCGTATGAGACATTACAAATTCTTTTAATTCCTGTCTATACTGCTCTGTCCTTTTATCTTCCATAAAATCAACCCTTTACAGCTCCGGCTGTCATACCTTCCATCAGTTTCTTATTCAGTGCCATGTACAGAATCAGAAGCGGGAATACACTCATGGATACAGAAGCGAAAATTGCACCCCAGTTCTTGGATCCAAACTCATCAGAGAAGTACAGAAGTCCTGTCTGAACAGTCTTCAGCGCAGAATCACTAATGAATGTCATGGAAAACAGAAGGTCGTTCCATTTAAAGAAGAACTGAAGAACCAGTACGGTTACAATAGAGTTCTTCATAAGTGGTGTTACAATATGCCACATCAGTCTGTAAATACCACAGCCATCAATAACGGCTGCCTCCATAATATCATCCGGGAAGGAACGAAGATATCCCTGAACCAGATAAATGGACAGCGACAGACCAAATGCTATGTACGTAATGATCAGACATGTTCTGGTATTTAACAGGTTTGATCTGCTGTAAATCTGGAACAGCGGGATCAAAGCAATTGCTACCGGAATCATGATACCGAAACGGAAATACTGTGCAACTGCATTTCTGAATTTCCATTTCATCTTTGTTACAGCAAATCCTACAGTTACTGAGAAAAATACAATAAATACAAGTGCTACTAATGTAGTGATCAAACTGTTCTTAAAGAAGGTGGACATATGTCCCCTTGTCCATGCATCAGAATAGTTCTGGAAATAAAAGCCATCATTTAACGCATAAGCTGGCTTCTCACTCCACTCAGCCTGTTTCTTGAAGGATGCAGTAAGCATCCAGAATAACGGATAGATCTCAATTACGCAAAGAAGGAAAATTACAATTCCTCGAAAAGCTGCTTTTACTTTTTTCATAATATTTCCTCCTTTCAGTCTTTCACATCAAATCTGTTGATAACAAGAGATCCAACTACACAGATCAGGAAGATCACGATTGCGATAACGCTGGCGTAACCAACCTTATTATAAGTAAATGCAACGTCATACATATACATGGACAGTGATTTTGTTGCACTTCCAGGTCCGCCCTTTGTAAGAGCCATAGCAGACTCGAACATTTTTACAGTTCCGGAGAAGCTGAATACGAGGCTGGTAATTACCATCGGACGAAGAAGCGGAAGAAGAATGTTTTTAAATAACTGCCATCCACCGCAGCCGTCGATTCTGGCTGCTTCCAGGATATCATCAGAGATATCAAGGAGTGCTCCATAGAAAATTACGGAATAGAATCCCATGGCTACCCAGATATCCATTACGCACAATGCCCAGAGAGCTGTGCTGGACTGGCCGATCCATGGCTGAACAAGGTTCGTAAAACCAAGAGAGTCAAGCAATGAGTTTAACAGACCATAATTTGGCTGAATCTCATAGATCTTTGCAAACAGCTGACCTACTGCAACAGTAGGAAGTACTACCGGGAAGAAAACCAGAGTTCTTACGATGGTTTTGCATCTTCTCAGCCAGAATTTAAACATCAGGGAAAGTAAAAGTCCCATTCCAACCTGGCCAACGGTTACTACTAATACATATTTACAGTTTACTGTTAATGCATTTAAGAAGTTCTTGTCTCTGAAAAGTCTTGCATAATTGTCAAATCCGGCAAATTCCCACTGAAGTCCCGGGCTGCCGCTGAAGAATGAATAATACAACGACCAGATAACCGGTACCATTACAATAATGGTGTAAATAATCAGTGCCGGAACTACGAAAAGGGATATCGCTTTCTTATTACCTAATACCTTGTTCATAAAATTCCTTCCTTTCTGTGTCAAAAACCATTAAAATTTCGAATTTTTTCAACAAAAACGGGAGTGTCTGCTGGCAAACACTCCCATTTGAAGTTCAAAGCTTATATTGCCAAAGCTGTTACTTACTGCATGTCATATACATCCTGAATGGACTGCATATATTCTTCGCCAGTCATTTCGCCGTTTAACAGAGGCTGTACATTTTCCTGAGCTGTCTTGGAGATTTCGCTAGGCATTTTTGCTTCCCACCATGCAAATCCTTCTGTGGATTTGTCAATCTCGTCAAGAACAAGCTTGGTGTAGTTATCCATATCATCTGCTGCAACATCATATGTGTAACCTTTAACAGTTCCCTGATCTTCCATAGCTACGTTTCCGATGTTCTCCATGAAGTATTTCAGGAACCAGCCAGTAGCCTCATCATATTTGTCATTGTCAAGTGCAAGAATGTTACCACAGTTCATAGAGTAAGAAGTAGCGGAGCTGATGGACTCATCTGCAACCGGAATGTTGAAGAATCCGATTCCGTCCTCGCCTGCCGGGTTCTGGGAATCATCAGTCAGGTTCTGTGTAAACCAGGAACCATTGTAGAAGATGGCTGCTTTTCCACTCATCAGCATGGAACCAGCTGTGTTCATATCAACTGTTGTGATACCTTCTCCGAAGTATCCTTTCTCTGCCCACTCTGCAATCTTATCAGCTGCTGCAACAAGTTTCTCATCTGTATAAGGAACTTCGCCGTCAGCTGCTTTTGTCATAATGTCGTTTCCTGCGGTTCTTACTGCGTATGCATTGATCAGACGGGTTGCACCCCATTTGTCAGATCCGCCGGTTGTAAGAGGCTGGATACCTGCATCGGAAAGTTTCTGAAGAACCTCTTCAAACTCATCCCATGTAGTAGGAACTTCGCATCCTGCCTGCTCGAACAGGGCTTTGTTGTACCAGAAGCCTTCTACGTTCAGTCCAAGAGGAAGATCATAAAGATCATCTGTTCCGGATAATCCTTTCAGAAGCTCAACAGCACCGCTGTTTAAATAATCTGCTGTTCCGATCTCGTCAACAGCTTCTGTAATATTTTTAACCTTTCCGGAATCGATGAGAACGCTGAGCGGAGCACCTGCTTCGTAAGCGAACAGATCCGGAAGATCATTGGATGCTGCAAGTGTAGCAATTTTCTGCTGAAGGTTGTCAGAAGCAACCATCTCATATTCCCATGTAAAATTCGGATTTACATTTTTCTGGTAATCTTCGCAGATTTTGTTTAACAGCATACCATTGTCATTATCTTCTGCCCAGATGGTAAGGATTTTGATGTTTTTCTCAAGCTGCGGATCCTCTCCTGAGTAATCTGCTGCAAATGTAGGAACTGCAAACATGGTACTTGCTGTTAATGCTGCCATTAAAATAGCTAATGCTCTCTTTTTCATTATAAATTCCTCCAGAATTTTCAAAATTATTGAACTTTGTTATAATTTACTCTTGATAGCCATTTACTTTTCGGTCATGTTTAATTTGTTTCTTTGTATCCCCGGGAAATATCTTATGGTTATATAATACCATTGTTCTGTTTTTTTACCAGTGCCTAATTTTTTTGGTAATGTACAGTTTTTTTAGACTGTTTTTTATAAAAAATTACGCTTGTCCAGGCGTTCAATTGTGCTAAATATATAAAATGCACATATTCAGCAATTTGAATATGTACATTTTTGCAAATCCTGTTTTTATCATTCTGCTTTCCACACGTTTCCCTTATACTCATTGGGAGTCATGCCCTCGTGTTTTTTAAAAATATCACAGAAATATCTGTAATTATTATATCCCACCATTTCACTGACTTCATTAACCTTATATCCATCCTGCAACAGCTTCTTCGCCTTTTTTATGCGAAGGTCCGTCAGATATTTCACATAAGATGTGCCAACCTCTGTTTTAAAAAGAACACTTAAGTAAGCCGTGCTCATTCCGGCTCTGTCTGCAAGCTCACTAAGTCCGATATCCTGATCATAATGCTCATCCAGATAAGTAAGAAGCTCCAGGATAACTCTGTGTTTGCTTCCGGTCTGGTCTGCGGTCAGATGCTTGCTGATATCAGACAGAACGCTTTCCCCATAGGCCTGTACTGCTTCTATGCTCTGACATTTTGCCATCTCCTGAAAAGAGACAAGGGACCCTCGTTCCACCTGCTTCTGACTTTCGATCAGTACATCGCTGAGCACACAGAGATGCTTGTAAAATTCCCTGCGAAAATCCTGCAACTCCGGGTAAAGTTCCTGCAGGCATCTGATTGCCTGCCGGCATTCTTCCCGAAATGCTGCAGCATCACAGTCTGTAATACATTTTACACTTCTCTCAAAAGTTCTTTCCAATTCCTGAAATTTCTCGCGATTAGCCTGTGCCTTACGATTATCCTCATGACGAGTCTTCGCCCATTCATCTTCAATTCTGGTAAGGGCTTTTTTCAGTTTGTCTGCTGTAACCGGCTTATCAATATAATCTTTTACGCCAAGAGTAAGCGCCCTCTGCGCATACACAAATTCAGAATAGCCACTGATCACAATAAAATATGTATCCGGACATTCTTCCTTCGCCGCCTCGATCACAGACAGACCATCCAGCCCCGGAATTCGGATATCCGTAATTACTACATCCGGTTTCTCACTTCGGATCACTTCCAGTCCCTGGATTCCGTCATAAGCAGCCCCTACTACCTCATAATCCAGCTTCAGGCGGGAAATTAAAGCCTTAATTCCCTGCACAACTATATATTCATCATCAATTACCACTAAGCGATACATGAAAATCCTCCTTGTATCTGCATTTCCCTATCCCTTATCTTACCGGAACCACAATCGTTACCTTCGTTCCATTGCCTGGACTGCTTTCAAATGTTACGCCGTATTTTTCCCCGTAATTCAACTTTATACGCTCTATTACATTGCGCACTCCATAACCGTTCTCCAGTCTGGACATATCGTCAATTCCCACACCATCATCTTCAATAGTGAAAATCATATTATTCTGCTCCTGCCAGCCGCGAAGGGAAATCTTTCCTTTTCCAATCTTCGGCTCCAGACCGTGATACATGGCATTTTCAATAAATGGCTGAAAAATAAAGGTAATCGTTTCACGCTGAAGAATTTCCCTTCTGATATCCACGAACAGTTCAAAACGATTATTGTAGCGCATATTCTGAAGCTTCATATAGCCCTGCATCCATTTCACAGAATCCGCAACTTTAATATATTTGCTTCCATTATTCAGCGCCAGCTTAAAGTTATCAGAAAGTGCTTCTACCATTTCTGCCATCTGGTCATCCCCATGCATGATTGCAACAAAGTACAGGGAATCCAGTGTATTATAAAGAAAATGGGGATTGATCTGGGACTGAAGCAAAAGTAGCTCTGCTTCCCGTTCATTCAGCTTCACCGCCATAAGATGCTCGGAAAGCTCCAGGTTCGTATTGACCATTTCCTTGAATTTCCGTCCGATCCGGCCAACTTCACTGTAGTCAAACTCTTCTGTAATGTGACGCTCTCCTTCCCCAACCTGTGCAATGGTATTTTCCAGCTGCTTCAGAGGATGGCTGATGGTTCTGGAAATGATTCGTGCCATGAGAAAGCCCACTACAAGAACACAGCCGGCTACCAGAAACGAGGTCAGACGGATATTTTTGCTCTCTTCACTGATCTCATTTTTCTCCACTACGTTTACAATATGCCAGCCTGTAGTAGAATTGGTGACAGAAGAAAACAGATACAGATGGTTCTCTCCCGGATTAGAATAGGATTGCATAATTGCATTCTCCCTTTCCTCATTTCCCACAAAATAAACCAGCTGATCATCCTCATCTACAACCATAAAGTTACTGGAATCAAAGCTTTCATTGCCCATAACAAAGGATTTTCCCAACAGCTTCTGGCTCAGTCCCACCACCATATAGCCCATTCCCTGTCCATCAGAGGGATTGATCATATATTTCGCATAAGAAAATCCTTTCTTTGTTCCTGCTTTTAAAATACTGTCACGGAAAAAAATTTCCTTTCCCTGCGCAGCCTTTGCCTGTTTCACCCAGCTTTCTTCCAGAATATCCTTATCACTATAATAATTATAGAAATCATAAGTACCCTGGTTCACATTGTTCAGCTGATACACATGACCATAAAGATCCGTAAATACTATATAATTCACCCACACCTGCTGACTTGCCATTTCATTTGCAATCACACGAAGCTTCACACGGTCTGTGGACGTAAACTTGCTGCCTCCGTATTCATTGCCTTTTTCCAAAATCTGCTGAAGAGCTTCATCATTCAGAAAGCTTCGCCCTACGTCTACAATGTTCTTCAGATTCATATCCATAACGCGGCTGGAATTCTTCAGTGTAGACTGATAAGATGCCCTGTAATTCTGTTCAATCGCATCAATAGAGGTTTTGTATACAATATTCATCAAAACGCCCACACCCAAAAGGGTGATAAGAAACATGGATAAAAAAATCTGATTCTGAATACTCAGCTGTCTCCACGCTTTCTGTATTCCTGAAGGTTCCTTTTTCTTTTCCATATTCTCATCACCCTTTCGCATTTTGCGTTATGATTACTGTTCAAATGCGATATGGTATGTACCGCTTCCCGCTTCGGCAGCCATATAGTCTGCTTCCCTGGTAAATGTCAGTCCATCGCTTTCCAGAACAGCTTTCGCCTTATCCAGACGGATCTCTGCTGTTGTATTTACCGGAATCTGAACAGTTAAAGTAATCTGTTTTCCCTGGACTTCCCATTTTACACCAACATCACCATAAATGCTATGATATTTTCCTGCAGTGTACTTCAGATTTCCACCAATGCGCGGATAGAGTATCGCATGTTTAAAGCCCGGATGTTCCGAATCCGCTTCAATTCCGGCCATTGCACGGTACATCCACTCACCAATAGCCCCATAAGCATAATGGTTAAAGGAGTTCATATCTGCACTCCACATGCTTCCGTCATCCTTCATGCCATCCCAGTGCTCCCAGATCGTAGTGGCACCTTTTTTCACCTGATACAGCCAGGATGGGAAGTCTTCCTTCAGAAGCAGGTCATAGGCTTCCTTCAGAGCGTGGTTCTGACTTAGTGCATGGCAGAAATACGGAGTTCCCACAAATCCGGTAACCAGATGACCGTTTTCTTTGTCCAGAAGGCGTTTCAGACCTTCTACCGTTTTTGTGATATATTTCTCAGGAGTCAGCTGGAAATACAGTGCCACAATATGTGCGGTCTGTGTCTGTGCTGTCATATTTCCTTCTGCGTCGAAGAAGGTCTCCTGGAATTTCTTTACGATCTTATGATAAAGCTCCTCATACTCTGCTGCCACATCCTCTTTTCCAAGGGCTTTCGCCATCTGGACAAAAAGTCCGGTAGAGTATGCATAATAGGCAGTACAGGTCAGATCATTTGGTGTGGCTCCAAAGTAGCTGCCTTCTTCTGCATCAAGAGCTACCCAATCGCCAAACTGCAGCTTATAGTTCCAGATATAATCAACAGCATGGGCACGCATGAAGTCAATCCATCCCTTCATGCTGTTGTACTGTTTTTTCAGAATATCTTTATCCCCATACATCAGATACATGGTCCATGGATTGATGATGGCCGCATCAGCCCAGGCTGCTGCAGAGTGAGGTCCCTGGCGGAGAAGCCAGTTTCCATCTGTACGGCCTTCCTCAATATTCGGAACAACATGTGGTACACCGCCCTCTGGTGTCTGATCAACCTCCAGATCATGGAGCCATTTCTTATAGAACGTATAGGTATTCATCAGATAAGTGGCTGTACGGCAGAAAATCTGCGCATCACCAGTCCAGCCCAGGCGCTCATCACGCTGCGGGCAGTCTGTAGGTACATCAAGGAAATTACTCTTCAGTCCCCACAGGAAATTGTGATGCAGCTGGTTCAGCAGCGGATTCGAACACTCCAGACTTCCGTTTGAAGCCATGTTGGAGTGAAGGGTGCAGGCTGTGAAATTCTCAGCTTTCGGCTCACCTGGATAGGAAACAATCAGCGCATACTGAAATCCCATGTACGTAAAGGTCGGATGCCAGGTAACTGTCTCTTCCCTTGCAAAAGTATATTTCATCGTTGCCTTGGCTGCACGAAGATTGTCCAGATATACATTTCCATCTTTATCCAGAACCTCGAAGCAGTGAAGCTCGATCACATCGCCCGGTTTTCCTGCTGCAGTTACTTCAATTCGTCCTGCCATATTCTGGGCAAAATCAATAACCGTATCTCCTGCCGGTGTTTTGAAAATACGTTTTGCAGGAATACGATCCATTACACGAACCTTTGCAGCGTACTGCGCGCGCATAACCTGTGTATCAAAGAATACAAGCTGAACCGGCTTCCAGTCGCCTTTTGTGGTTTCTGCCTTTGACCAGTCCGGAATCTCAAGGGCTGCATCATAAGTCTCACCATCATAGATTTCTGCAAATACCACCGGTGAATCGCAGCCTTTCCAGGATGGATCCGTATAAACAGATTCTGTTGTTCCATCGGTGTAGCGAATCAGAAGTTCCATGGTGAAAGCAGTCTGGTCGCCATAGTTGTTGCGGGCTTTTGTCAGGCCCATAACGCCTTTGTACCAGCCTGGAGCCAGCATTGCTCCGGCACCGTTAATGCCCTTCTGCAGATATTCCGTTACATCATAGGTCTGATAGAGGAGATGTCTTCTATAGGATGTCCAGCCCGGTGTCATCTCGTCCTCACCAACTTTTTTGCCATTCAGATAAAACTGATACAGGCCAAGGGCTGTGGTAAAGGCATAGGCTTCTTTTATATCTTTTTTGATTTCAAAGGTTCCTCTTACATAGGTTCCTTTGGAAACGTTCTTATAGGAATCGTCAGTTTCGGCGGATACAAAAGGAGCTTTCCATGCTGGTGCGCCTTCCTCCCACTCACCATTTTTTCCTGCAAGGGCAGTTACAAAGGATGCGGTTTCGCTCCAGTCCGTTTCTTCCTGACCATCACTGGCTTTTGCACGGACAAAATAGCGCTTGCCGCTCTCCAGAGAAGCACCTTCTGCATAAACATGTGCAGATTCCTCAGACTCTGTTTTTCCACTGTTATAGATCAGATCTGTAAAATCAGCGTCTTTTGCAATCTGAAGTTCGTAGGATTTCTGTTTTACATTTTTCTTATCGCTTACAAGCTCCCAGGCAAACTGGGGCATATGGGAAACACCAACCGGGGCTGTTTCATAATCCATATATATTTTCTTGATTGCCAACATTTGTTTTAACCCATCCTTTCTGACATATATTTCTTTGGTATATCGTAACTGTTCAGTACCTTCATGGTCACACACTTCGCAGAATAACATCTACTGAATAATTACGATCCAACACTTTATATTTTTAAATTGTATTTTAGCGTTTTCTCAGATTCAACATCTGTCTTGCCTCATCCGGAGTCGCTGGCTCCAGACCCATAGCGCGGATCAGATTTACCAGTTTCTCAACCACCTGCCAGTTGTACTCGGCCTCTACACCTTCTGCCAGATAGTGGCTGTCTTCAAAACCAACTCGTACTACCGTTGCTCCCATAGCAATTGCAGCGGCCAGGAATGTCCAGTTATCACGTCCAAAGTGGGTAACGCCCCAAAGTGCATCAGATGGAACAAAGGAACGGAAAGCTGCCAGCATCTCTGGAGTAGGCTGCATGCCGCCTTTGTGACCAAATACCAGATTAAACAGCATTGGATCTGCAAATGGCTGCTCAGATTTTACCACTGCCATGTTATGTAACATTCCAATATCAAAAACTTCTGTTTCCGGAAGGATTCCTCTCTTATAAACAGCGTCTGCGCAGTAGCGGATATCATCAAAAGAATTAACATAGACTGCTTCGCCAAGGTTTGTACTTCCGCCATTGAGAGATGCGCTCTCTACCTTGGGATAATCAAGCGGATTGCAGCGTTCCTGGATATTCATATCCGAAACACCGCCTGTAGACGCCTGAACTACCACATCTGTCCGTTTCAGAATCTCATCAAAACACTCAGACATATAAGAAATGTCAGGTGTAAGGCTTCCGTCTGGTTTACGGCAGTGAAGGTGACACATAGCAGCACCAAGTTTTACGCTTTTCTCTACATCCTCTGCAAGCTTTACTGCATCCACACTGGTTCCTGCCTGTACAGGTGCCAGGGATATAATTACTTTTCTCATTATGTAAACCTCCTATTTAAGCGAACCTCTTTCTAATAGACATCTTCCTAACATACAGAGTCTCCGTAAGCTGTTCAAAACAGACTAAAAATTTACTTGTTATGTCATTAAAACTCTTACGTAATTGAAATTTGCCACTCGCGTAAACGAAGACCTGCAATCATGCTATTTTTCAGATCAATTCCTCTACAATTTCCTTCAACGTACTTACTTCACCCACATTTCCCGGGAAAATAATGTATGGCATTCCAGGGAATTTGCTTTCTTCACCGGTCATCCATACCGGGATTCCCTTCTTCACCTGTCCCATAACACGGGCTTTCTTTACCCGAAGTGCTTTCGTTCCTACGTCAGATGAAGTGATTCCGCCTTTTGCAATGATAAATTTCGGCTTCACAGAAAGCTTTCCGATAATACTGGTCACTGCGTTGGAAATCTTTACAGAAATCTGCAGTTTCTCCTCCGGAGTCATATTCTCCGGCGCAAGAAGCTGTCTGCTTGTATAAATTACAACGGTTCGTCCAGACAGGATTTTCTCCTCTGCTGCCTTCACCGTTCTCTCTACCTCTTTCTCCAGACCATTTTCTTCGAATACGGTATTTACCTGAAATTCCATAAAATCAGCCTGTCCGTCCAGTTCTTTCAGACAGTTCAGCTGGTCTGTGGTCTTCTTTACATGGGAACCGATCAGAACGATTCCTCCGTTCTTCGTGTCACCCTCCAACTGCTCTCTTCCAAGAAGAGGCTGGTCAGAAATCCTTCCCATTACTTTGGTGAAAGCTGCTGCTGTTCTTGCCATGTAATGCTTTCCTTCTTTCATTGCAAGCACCAGTGCTGCGCAGAAAACTTTCAAATCTGCATAAGATACTGCATTGACGATAATTTTCGCCATATTCTGTGCGGACATCAGCTTCTCCTTGATTCCCTGCACATCCAGAGCATTCAGTTCGTCCAGAGAAATGGTGATACAGTCCTCTTTATGGTACTTTCCTTCTGTTTTTTCCTCTACGTATTCCGTAAGATCCGAGGATTTGTAGCCGAAGGTTTTGTCCCTGGCAAATTCCGTCATACCGGCTGGAACCAGGTTGTCCTGCTCTTTTACATAATGGATATTGTCCATTGTGTAGCGGCCACCTTCGGGAAAAAACGGGCAGATGATCTCACCGTCAACAGCTGTGCTCCCTGCAGAAGCTCCATTGTCTGCTGCCGTCTTCTCTGGTCCGGCTGTATTCCCGTCAGCCAGGCCTTCCGCCAGAAGCTGTGTTTCCAACGGATAATGACCTCTTAAAGTGGAATCTCCACGGGAAATGATCATGAAATCCTGTCCCAGTTCCCCTGCCACCTTTGCCACACGTGCGGCAATATCCTGGTGTACCTTTGTGGTCTCTTCCACAGAAAAGCTGCGGGAATTGGTGAGGATAAAAAACATGGATTCTTTTTCCTCAAAGCCCTTGCGGATGGATTCTTCCTCCCAGTCCGTATAAACAGACACATCATGAACCGTCTGCACACCAGTAGGATCATCATCCAGCACTACCAGTTTTTTATGAAAACCTTCCATTGCCTGGGAAAGAAGGGCTTCTGCTTTGTCAGCATCTGTTTTGCTTCTCTCCTCGACGGTATGGAAAGGAATTACTTTACATTCCATAATTTCTATAGCTCTCCATTCTGTTCGTTCAAAGTATAATAAGAAATTGAGTGACATTTGCTATTCCACCGCCATCGGATTCTGCACGGCAGGATTTTTTATATTCATATCCCAGGTTGTAATAACTCAATTGTTACTGTTCACTCCGTTCACAGTAACACGCTTCGCGATGCACAGAAGGACGAACCTTCTTGTGACAAGCACAAGAAGTAGCGTTTGCTGCGCAAACTTAACTCTCGGGTTTTCTGTGAACTTTGTTCACAAAAAACACCTCGCGGAATGTTACCAGTGAACAGTAACACTCAATTTGTTATACGGTATATGCGACAGGGAACCAGATCCTCATTTCTCCATAATCACGGTTATCCCATGCATAATACGGAATCAGACGTACATGCTTTCTGCTCATGCCATGATATTTCAACGGCTGATAAAGCGCATTTCTGTCAAATTCAGAACGGTCAATGGCATATTCCTCAGTTTCAAGAGCCATCATTCTTCTTCCCTGGATTTCAAACTCCACAGGAGTAAATTCTGCGTTCAGATCCAGGTAAACATCATCCAGATCTGCTGCATGGGTATCTACACTCTCACAGCAGTATACCAATGGTCCCCGCTCAATTGCAGCCTGTCCCACAGTTTCTTCCACCATATTGTTTGCAACAGTATAGCGAACCTTCATATCCAGACTCAGCTGCACATCCATATTCTGAGGATCTTCCACCAGAATATCAAGGTAAGTTCCAGCATCCTCTTTCGTCAGTTCACGGTCTGCACCAGCGCCCTTAATGGAACCGCCCGCTGACCATCCCGGAACACGAAGTCTTAAATGGACCGGGGCATTTATTTTCACATCTTTTGCTGTAAAGCGGATTGTTCCGTCAAATGGATAATCCGTAGACTGCACAAGTGTAAATTCTCCACCATTTTCCAGCTTCACCTGCGCCTCACTTGCACCGTACATACCAGTCCATACACTGTTATCCGATGTCAGATATGCATATTCACTGGACTGTGCAATGGTTCTTGCCAGGTTTGGCGGACAGCAGTAGCTGAGAATATATTCGCTTCTGGTAAGAGGCCAGATCAGCTTATAATCAAGCTCTTTGGCACGTCTTAACATATTTTCATAGAAGAATCTCTTACCATCCAGACTCAGTGCAGCCAGGTTGGTATTTAACATCATTCGTTCCAGAATATCAAAGTACTCTGCCTTTGGCTCCAGCTGGAACATGCGGTACGCCCAAAAAACACCGCCCAAAGATGCACAGGTCTCATTATATGCCGTGATATTCGGAAGCTGATATTCATAACCATAAGCCTGATGCACAAGCTGATGGTCAAAAAAGTAACCATATGGAGAAGCACCATTATATAACGCTCCACATCCGCCTGTGATATAAAGCTTTTTATCCACAAGACTTCTCCATACCTTGTGGAGAACCTCCATATAATCCGGATCTTCCTCTTCCAGGCAAAGGTCAGCCACACCTGCATAGAGATAGTTTGCACGTACAGCATGTCCCAGAATCTTTTCGTGCTGCTTCAGCGGAATCTTATCCTGGTTATCATCCATACCATTTTTTACACTGTCGCGAAGAGCGATTGCCTGCTTCGCCAGCTTCAGATATCGTTTATCACCAGTAGTACGGTACATTTCCACAAGTCCCATATAATGAGACGGGCAGACGGCAGTCTGAACTTCTCCGGTGCGCTCTGCTTCTTCGTAAAGATGCTCCAGATAATCTGCGGTTTTTGCCGCTATTGTAAGGAAATTATTCTTTCCGGTAATTCTCTTGTGCACACACGCTGCTGTAAACATATGACCGAAGTTATAAACCTCAAAATCATTGATATCGCCCATTCTTGAGACTCCGTTCCCGGTTCTCTCACCGATAATCTGCTTTGTGGAAAGATAACCGTCAGGCTGCTGTGCTCTGCCGATCAGGTCTATATAATTCTCAATTTCTTCCTTCAGCAGCTGATTGTCTGTCTGGTAAGCAGTATAGATGGCAGACTCCATCCATTTATAGAAATCTCCGTCTCCAAAAACGGTTCCATCAAAATCTCCCTCTGCATCGCCAGCACAGATCTTAAAATTCTCTACTACATGACTGATATCTTTACTGTCAAACATATGTTTTAGCTGAGGCACCGTGCTATTGGCACAGGTGTCAAAGCGTTCCTTCCAAAGACCGCCTGTCCATTTTACTTTCATTCCATCCAGGGCATGGACCTTCGCGTATGGGGATCCGGTTGTATCTGTCAGCATGATTATTCTCCTTCTGTAATTTCATATTCTGTTTTAACGGACATGTCGCCCATCAGCGACATCACCATATAGGAAAGTCAGCTGTTCCGCAATATTCCATATAGTATTCTTTATAAGCCTTTCGCTTTCAATGCTGCAGCAAGTGCCTGCGCTCCAAAGCGCGGGCTGGAAAGTACCGGTTTGCCGATTTTCTCGTGGATTGCGTCCTCTGCATAAGCCATAGAGCCCTGTGCCAGAAGAATTACGTCTACCTGGTCTGCGATCTCAGCAGCTTTTCCGCAAAGAAGTGCCTTAAACTTATCTTGGTCTGCACCAAAAGCATCTACCAGGCCATCCACCAGTTCTACATGGCGATTCATCTCTCTTGCCACACGGGAAACTGTATTCTTAGTTGGTTCCAGGGTGGTAGGCAATGTAGCCAGAACGCCCACTCTCTTGCCAAGGCGGGCTGCCTCGCGGCACATCTCCTCATCAATACGGACAATCGGAATACCTGTATAACGGCCAATATCCTGAGCCGAATCTGCAACCTCGCCAACAGAAGAGCAGCAGTTCAAAACCGCATCTGCGCCGTCAGAAACAGCCTGCATATACATTCCTACAAGACGGGCTGCTGCGCCTGCTGTTACATATCCATGCTCTCTTACTTCTGCCAGAATAGACGGATCCTGATAATTCAGGATCTCCGGTGCATCGCCAAGATTTTTTCTGATTTCTTCATTTACACACTCGATCAGCTCTGGTGTGGTACTTGTATAAACAATTCCTAATTTCATTTCCTTGTTCTCCTTCTCTTAACCAATATAGAGCCTTTTCAAATACGCTCTGCGTTTTCACAAAGCTCCGGAAGCTTTCTCCCAGGCTCTGTATTTTCACTTGTGAATTTTGCCCTATTAAAGTATCAAAACCCACTCCATCCTTTTATAGTTTATACAAAAATTTTACGATTACAGGGCCTCCACCGTCAAGTCCAATTTCTTTATTTAGTGTCACATTTATTTAGCGATGCAGCCACCATACAGACAAAAAGGGACGGCGTAGTTTCTAACCGCGCTGTCCCTCCTGCTTGTACCCTTAAATAAATTTATTTGTTTGTGATCACAGAAGCAACTGCTTTCTTCCATCCTGCATACTTCTGCTCACGTTTTTCCACTTCCATGTCCGGTTTATAGGACACGCGGTTTAATTTTCCAAAAATACTTTCATCCCAGACGCCAAGCTGCAATCCTGCCGCATAGGCCGGTCCAATAGCGGAAAGCTCCTCGGAATCCGGAACCAGAACTCCGGCATCTGCAATATTGCTCTGGAACTGCATCAGATAGTCGTTTCGGGTCGGACCGCCATCTACGCGAAGCTCCTTCACCGGAACACCAGCGTCCTCAGACATAGCCTGTACAACATCTGTAATCTGATAGGCAATACATTCAAGTGCCGCTCTTACAAACTCAGCCTTGCAGGTAGTACGGCTCATGCCTACAACAGAAGCTCTCGCCTCGCTGTCCCAGTAAGGAGCGCCAAGACCGCTGAATGCAGGAACCAGATACAGGCTGTCCTCCTGAATGGCTTCTTTCGCCAGTTTACCGGTTTCTCCAGGAGAAGAAATGATCTGAAGATCGTCCTTCAGCCAGGTAATAACAGCGCCTGTATAGTTCAGATTGCCTTCAAGCACATAGTTAACCTTGCCACCGATTTTCCACGCAAGAGAAGTAACAACCCCATGAGTACTGAGAATCGGCTTCTCCCCAATATTCATCATAATAGAAGAACCGGTTCCATAAGTGGATTTGATCATACCAGGCTGCAAACATCCCTGTCCAAAAAGAGAGCCGTGGGAATCGCCCATTACGCCATGGATTGGAATCTTATGAGGAAGAAGTCCCTCGAAATCCGTTTCGCCGAAGCAGGCGTCGGAATCTGTAACCTCTGCCATATTTGCCGGATCAATGCCAAATAATCCGCAGATTTCCTCATCCCATTTCAGGTCAAAAATATTGAAAAGCTGTGTTCTGGAAGCATTGGAATAATCGGTTCTGTATTCTTTGCCCTCTGTCAGCTTGTAAACCAGCCAGCTGTCAATCGTTCCATGGCAGATTTCGTGACGTTCTGCCGCCTCTTTTGCGCCCTCTTCATTTTCCAGAAGCCATGCGATCTTGGAAGCCGGGAAATATGGAGAAAGATTCATTCCGGTTTTCTGGCGGATCAGCTCTGCTGCGCCAGCCTTTTCCACACGGGCACAAATATCCACGGCACGGGCACACTGCCATACAACTGCATTTCCATAAGGCTTGCCAGTCACCTTGTTCCAGGCAAGGGAGGTCTCACGCTGGTTGCTGATACCAAGACCAACTACGTACTCCTTCTCAACGCCCTCCAGAAGCTCCTTTACTACTGCGAGAACATTGCTGTAAATTTCCTCCGGATCATGGGAAACCCAGCCCTTTTCATTGATGATCTGCCTGTGAGGGCGGTCGGTACGGCGCATAATGCTTCCTGTCTCATCGAAAAGGAGCGCCTTGGTACCCTGGGTACTCTGATCAATACTAATAATATATTTCGCCATGTTTACTATCCTCTTAAACTTTTCTATTCTCTAAAATCAACATCGCTGTACCTTAAGTCTGTTTTGTAATTAAATAATAAGCGTGCCTGACCGGATCTGCACTTTGCAGTCTGTCAGTCACGCTTAAATTTGTTTCTTATTTGATTTTTATTTCAGAGCTTCCACAGCCTTCTTCGCAATACCCTCAGCATTTAATCCATAGTAATCAAATACTTCCTGTGAGGTGCCTGTGATAACCGGAGCATCCGGAAGAGCCATGTTCAGCACTTTCTTCGGGCAGTTAGCACCAACAACCTGTGCAACCATAGAACCCAGTCCACCAAATGGAGCGTGCTCTTCTACAGTGATCACTGCCTTTGCATTCTGGGCAGCTTTGATAACACCTTCTGCATCAAGCGGTTTCACGCAGTACATATCCAGTACAGTTGCGGAAATGCCCTGCTCCTCCAGTAATTTGGCAGCTGCAAATGCCGGACGAACCATCTCGCCGCAGGCAATGATTGCCACGTCTGTTCCCTCTTTCAGAACAGTTGCCTTGTCCATTTCAAATGGGCAGTTATCTTCTGTATAAATATCCTCAACCGGATTTCTCCCAACACGGATATAAGATGGTTTCTCATCCTTCAACAGAGCCTCGATCAGATGCTTTGTCTGATGACGGTCACTTGGAAGGTAAACTCTCATATTCGGGATTGCGGACATAGCTGCGATATCCTGTGCAGAATGATGGCTCATTCCAAGTGCGCCGTAGCTGATGCCACCGCTGATACCGATAAGAGTAACATTTGTATTGGAGTATGCCACATCAACCTTGGCCTGCTCGTAGCTTCTTGTGGATAAGAAGCAGGCTGGTGAGCATGCAAATGGTTTCTTTCCACATTTTGCAAGACCTGCGGAAATACTTACCAGATTCTGCTCTGCAATACCGGTCTCAATAAACTGATCCGGGAAATTATCTGCAAATGGTGTCATGGAAGCGGATCCTCTGGAATCGCTGCAAAGCACCATAATATCTTTGTCTTCTTTTGCTTTATCCATCAAAACTTCACAGATGGCCTGTCTATTTGGAATCTTATTCATGAAGAGCGGCCTCCTTTCTTGCTGCAAAATCCGCGATGATCTGATCATATTCTTCCTGTGTTGGAACCTTGTGATGCCAGTTTGCCTTGTTTTCCATTACGGAAGAGCCACAGCCTTTTACAGTGTTGGCAATTACAGCGGTTGGTTTGCCTTTTACAGTTTTTGCTTCTTCAAAAGCAGCATTTAACTGGTCAATATCGTTTCCGTCTTTTACATCGATCACATGCCATCCGAAAGAACGGATACGCTCATGGAGATCATCATGTCCCATAACGTCCTCTGTATTTCCGGAAATCTGAAGACGGTTACGGTCAATTACTGCACAAAGGTTGTCCAATTTGTACTGATGTCCTGCCATGAAGCCTTCCCATACAGACCCCTCTGCCAGCTCACCGTCACCCATTACGGTGTAAACACGGTAATCTCTGTTGTCTTTTTTGCCTGCAAGAGCCATGCCTACGCATACAGGAAGTCCATGTCCCAGAGAACCGGAGTTCATCTCGATTCCAGGAAGCTTATTGTTCGGGTGTCCGATATATTTGGAGCCAAATTTTGAAAAATGTGCTTTAATATCTTCCAGGTCCAGAAAGCCCTTTGCTGCAAGTACAGCGTAGTAAGCCTCTACAGAATGACCTTTGCTGAGTACGAAACGGTCGCGATTCGGGTCATCCATGTTTTCCGGAGAAATGTTCATCTGGCAGAAATACAGGCTCATCAAAGTATCGATCACACTCATGTCGCCGCCGATATGACCGCCCTTTCCGGCAACAATAATATCTACAGTATCTTTTCTCAAGTCAAAAGATTTTGCCTTTAAATTTTCCATTCTCATTCACCTCTTAAATATGCTTTCACATCTTCTTCAATAGGATCATATAAATCAGGAGTGATTCCCATGTATTTGCATGCCTCGTAAAGTACCGGAACTACATCTTTATGGATACCTACACAGTGATGGATGTATGGTCCTTCTACAATCTTGGCTTCCAGACGTTTGATGTTCTCAACCTCAATCCAGAGATAAGTTCCCATACCTTTCGGTCCGTCAACGCCTTTTGCTTTTCCAAGGAGCATGGAGTATTCTCCGTTATCGCCGTCGAAACGTGCCAATGTCACTTCGCCATGCTTTGCTTCTGCTGTAATGCTTCCCGGATGGCTGAAGGCCAGCGGATAAGTAAGCTTCGGTGTCTCTCTTGCAACAGAGATCGGCCATGGTCCGCAGTGCTGAAGGAGCTCGCCGTTTTCAATGTCAGGATGGCGGATGGTCCAGTCTGCAAAGAAGCTTCTTGTGTCATCAAGTGCTGCTGCCTCAACAAGAAGAGCGGTAATTGCACCGTGAATATCTGTCTCACATACAACCGGAATTCCCTCTTCATTGAGAAGTGCGTTTGCTGCACATGGCATAATTCCGATCTCGCTCTGCAGCTGGTTCCAGCACTGGATAGCAGCTGCCTGACAGCCGTATTTCTTAATAAGATTTCCCATAGCAACCTTCAGAGCTGCTACATTCTCAAGCTCGTTGTCTTTTACACAGATTTCCATGTTCTGGCGGCAGTATTCTACAACCTTTGCAACCTCTGTTCCTTCTGCTTTTGCTTTCTTCATCTCATCTGTCAGCTCTGGCATTGGGATTGGGGTCAGCTGGATGTTGAATTTCTCAAGAAGTTCACCCTCGTTGCACATGGTGGACCAGAACTCGTATGGTCTTGTGGAAATCTGAAGAATTCTCATGTTGCGGAAGGTTTTTACTACATTACAGACAGCCATGAAATCACGAAGGCCACGCTCGAATACCGGATCATTCAGTCTGCAGTTTGTCATATATGTAAATGGAACGCGGAATCTTCTGAGGACTTTACCTGTTGCAAAAAGTCCGCACTGTGTATCACGAAGACGAACACCGTTCTCGTCTGGTCTCTCATCAAGAGGTCCCCACAGAAGAACCGGTACATTTAACTCTTTTGCAAGTCTTGCGCATTCAAACTCAGTTCCGAAATTGCAGTGCGGAAGGAAAAGTCCGTCGATTTTCTCTTTTTTGAATTTCTCTGCAATCTTGATGCGGCCTGCCTCGTCATAAAGAAGACCCTCGTCATTTACATCTGTGATGTCTACAAAATCGATTCCTAATTCTTTTAATCTGTCTGCAGTAAGTCCACGATACTTAACTGCGTCCGGTGCACTGAAAATGCTTCGTCTGGTTGGCGCGTAGCCGATTTTGATCTTTGCCATTCTGGTATTCCTCCTTGTTTATATTTATTATTTTCTTTTGTTTTTTCTTAGCTATAAAATCTTTTTTTATTACTTACCCAGATATTCTGTTTGCTTTTCTTTATAGCTCTAGTATAGGTCTCCTTCAGCTTTATTCCAATAAAAAATAAAGTATTTTTGACTTTATTTCCGCTTTATTTTTCACAAATATATTGTTTATTTTTCAATTAAGAAGTACAATATATACAACAGAAAAAATTTCTGCCAAAGAAATATGAACAGTTTCCACAGGAAATCCTTTTACGTCTAAAAACAGGTGAAGCTTTATCTTTTTGCTTTACAATTATTACTCTGGGAGGTGCCGCAAATGTCCATTACCGCAAAAGAACTGGCTGAAAAACTGAATCTTTCACAGACTGCCGTCTCCATGGCGCTGAACAATAAGCCCGGAGTCAGCACGGAAACCCGCCGGATGGTGGTAGAAGCTGCTGAAAAATACGGCTATGACTTTACCAGACTTTCTCTAAAGAAAAATAAAGCTGGAAGCATTTACGCGGTAAGCTATCGTTCCCATAATGCCATCATGTCCTATTCTCCTATTTTTGATGCTATGGTGGAGGGTATGGAATCCGTAGTGCAAAAGGATAATTATAAGCTGAAAGTAATCACATTTTATGAAAAGCGTGATAATCTGGAACATTATCTGGGGGATTTAAGAACTACTGACTGTGTGGGAATCATTTTGTTTGGTACTGAAATGCGGGAGGAAATGGTCCGTCCTTTCCTGAAGCTTCCTTTTCCGGTGGTGATTCTGGACGCTTATTTTGAAAACCTTGACTGCAATTATGTCGTTCCCAATAATCGTCAGGGAGCTTATCTTGCTACCGATTATCTGATCAGCCTGAGAATGAAACAGCCTGGATACCTGCAGTCTGCTTACCCTCTCCGCAACTTTTCAGAACGTCTGGAGGGATTTTATCATGCTGTCCATGATAACGGAATGTCCCGTTCCCGCTGTATCATCCACCAGCTTTCTCCAACCATTGATGGTGCAATGGCAGATATGCTTGCAATTATTGACAGAGGGGATGCTCTGGCAGACTGTTATTTTGCGGACAATGACCTGATTGCAATCGGAACTATCAAGGCCTTGCGGCTCAGAGGCTACAAGGTGCCGGAGCAGGTGGCAATTGTAGGCTTCGACAATATCTCTGAAGGACGTATTATCGACCCCTCCCTTACCAGTATCAGCATCCCCCGTCATTATATGGGACAGGTTGCCGCCAGAGAGCTTCTCTCTCAAATAAACGAACCCCGGCAGCATACCTGTAAAATTGAAGTTTCGGCAAATCTGGTAAAACGATTTTCAGTTTGACGCAAAAAAAGGTATCGCAACCTTTCACTTCCGGTTGTGATACCTTTTTAATTACTTATTGCAAAGACGTTTAATTCCAAAACCCCTGTCTTTTTACAGTATTTATGATATATTTATTTGTTTCAATTTTTTCGAAAATATCGTCTTTTATTGTGGAATTATCACAAAATTTACTTTTCAATTATAACATCCGTACATTTTTTCATCTGAAAAAACCGGATTTTCTGCGCTCTTTTCACCCAAAACAAATCACGATGCATACAGATCATGCAGCCTTATATTTTACCCAATTACACTGGTAAAATCTTTACGTTTATGGTATACTTATTTCATTATCTGCAGATAGCAATGTCAGAAATATAGTAACCTGACATTTTCTACCTTACACTAATAACCGGAGGGATATTTATATGGATGAAAAAATCATGAAATTTTTAAGGAAAAACAATATCCATATCAGTAATATCAAATATCTGCTCAGACAGGAGAATAAGACCTGCATTTATATGACCGATGGACGAGTTGTGAAAACTTTTATCACAGTCAAAGATTTATATGAAATTCTTATACCTTATGATTATATTTCCATAAATAAAGGCACCGTGGTTTCCAGAGGACAGATTGATCATATTGAGAACTGCACCTATCATATGAAGGATGGTGTACGTCTGGAAGGACGTAAGCGTGGCGCGGCCACTCACAAATTTCTGAACAAATCTTTGCATCAAGATCTTGCCAAGACTTTATCTCCAAATATTCGTACGCGTTTTTCTGTATTAGATGATATGCCCCTTGCTTTTTGTGTAATCGAGCTGATTTTTAATAAAAACGGAACTGGAATTGACTTCGTTTTCCGCTATTGCAATAAAGAAATGCTTCTTCTGGAAGGCATGGATGTGCAGGAAATACTTGACCAGTCTTTTTATCAGGTATTTCCCAACGGAGATAAGAAGCTCCTTGCCGCATATACAGATGTTGCCGTGAATGGCGGAAGCTGTCGTCTCAAGACTTACAGTGCCAGGATTCATCGTGAACTTATTATCAAATGTTTCCAGCCATTGGAAAACTTCTGCGCATGTATATTGATTCCTGCCTATGAAATAGAGAAATAAACATTTTCCAAATTTCCATATATACATGATATGAGAGTCAAAAGGTCTTTTGCCACTCATATTCTTATATTTATTGATAAAATATTGGGAGGGAAGCGACTATGCAAAATCCAGTTCCTGACGAAAGATATTCTGTGGCGGATGAAGCCATCCTGGGTGCTTTTTTTAAACTTCTAAAGAAAAAAACTCCTGATCAGATCACAGTATCCGATATCACTAAGACAGCTGGTATCGCGAGAAGCACTTTTTATAATCATTATCAAGACATTCCTTCTCTTGTATCCGCTGTTGAGGAAAAGACGATCCAGGATGTTTTTTCTATAATGGAAAAATTTCATCCTGAAAATGACCGCGATATCTGTCAGTCCTATTTTCTGACTATTTGCCGCTATACAATGGAAAATCCTTTCCTGTCCAGTCTTCTGAGCACACCCCATGGGAATGATCTCTTTGAAAAAATGCTGACTATGCTTCATCACTATGTCACCGCTACTACCTCCAGTGCCAGACCCGGCAGACACACAAAAGAGGAAATATCTTATGTGATCACCTGTGCGATCGGCAGCACGATCGGTGTTCTTCACAAATGGACCCGTGATCATTTTGATCTTGAACCAGAAGTCATTGCAGAGATTCTGACTCAGGTTTTCCTGACTGGAATGCTGCCTCTTTTATCCTGACGTGTTTGTAAAAGCATTCCCACAAAGTGGGGCGTGCAGATTGCGGGAATGCTCTTTCAAACAGGCATAAGAAAAACCCGTCTAAGCAATTCACTCAGACGGGTTTTTCTTATGCCTGTGGCTCATCAATCAGGACATCCTGTCTCCTGATTTTCTTTGTTGTACTGCGTATAAACGGATTTTTTCGGATCACCAGACCTGTAATACGACGGTAGGTCGGCTGATTTTTATTGTATTCATCCAGAAATGCCTGAAGCTGTAAACGAATCATCTCAGTATCCAGTGCCTTTGCCTCCACAACTGCCTGTTCCGGATAGATGCGTGCTGTCAGACCATTCTCTTCACCTGTCACAATCACTTCCGCAACAAGCGGGTTCAGCGCAAGCTTGTTCTCAAGTTCTTCCGGTGATACATTTTCCCCATTGGAGAGAATGATCAGATTTTTCACACGACCATTAATAAAGAGATATCCATCTTCATCCATATAGCCCTTGTCGCCTGTATGCAGCCAGCCATCCTTCAGTGTTTCCGCTGTCTCATCCGGCATCTGATAGTACCCTTTCATAACACTTGTACCCTTTACCAGAATCTCCCCGTTTTCAAACTTTATCTCCACATTCTCAAGTGGTCTTCCGATTGAACCCGGCTTATGATTTTCCGGTGTATTATTACTGATAACAGGAGAACATTCCGACATGCCATATCCTTCCAGTATCTGAACGCCATATTCTGCAAAACGGTCAATATAGTACGGATCCAGATGTGCCCCGCCGGTAAAAATCGTCTGCAGTTTTCCGCCGAATACTTTTTCTGCAAGAACCGCCTTCGGGATTTCCGGACCAGCTGCCGCCAGTCTCTTATAAATTGTCTCAATCATCATCGGAACCATGAGCATGATATCTGGTTTAAAAATGCTCATATTTCTGACCATATGAAGCAGGGAGTCATTGATACAGATAGTTGCCCCCTGAGAAAATCCTTTCAGCCAGTCCATGACAAGGCAGAATGCATGATGGATTGGAAGTACACTGAGCATGGCAGTTCCAGGCTCTGCTGAAATCTTAACTGCCTCAACGTTGGATGCCAGATTATTCTGTGTCAGCATAACCCCTTTGCTCTTTCCTGTGGTTCCGGAAGTAAAGATAATAGTCGCAATAGCTTCTGCATCCGGACAGGAAGCATCTTCTGCTGCGCTCTTTCCCATGGCTCTCAGCTCATTGATACTGTACACGCCTGAAGGCAGATCCTCCACCTCTTCCTGGAGCATCCATACTTTCTGAAGCTTGGGACAGTTTGCAAGAAATGCTTCCAGATATGGGCTGTGTTTCGGACTTAAGAAGAGTGCTTCGGAATCAGAGCGATTTATCAGGTCGATCAGTTCTCCACATGGGAGTGCAGCATCCAGCGGCACCGCTGTCGCGCATCCTGTAATAATCCCCAGATAGCTTTCGATCCATTCTACAGAACTGGTTCCGATTAATGCAATATGTTTTCCCTCAAACCCTTCTGCAAGAAGTCCTTTTCTGGTAGAAATCACGTTTTTCATCATTTCGCTGTAGCTTTTCTCCAGAACTTCTTTTCTGTTAAGCCATTTTACTGCTTTGACTTCGCCAAATTTCTGTACACTTTCTTCTAATATATTCCTGATCAGCATATTTTTCCTCCTTCACTGTTCAGTGAACTGACACTCTGTTAAGTCTTACTGTTCACTCCGGGAACAGTAACATTAAGTCCTACTGAAGCTCCTCAAGAAGCTTGAGTGCCTCCTCAAGAGTTGTAATTTTTGTCACTTCGTTTTCATCCAGTTCAATATCAAAGGTATCCTCAAGCTCACCCAGGAAAGACATAAAATCCAGGGACGTAAATCCCAGATTCTCGCGAAATCTCATCTCACCTGTCATCTCTTCCGGTTTCACTTTACTGTACTGCGCCACAATATTTTTAAATTCCATTTCCTGACTCATTCCATTTCCTCCTGATTTTTGATTTCTATAAAAACAATGCCGACAAGTTCTCGTTAACCACTCTTAACCTTTCAGGCTTTATGGGACCTGTTACTCTTTATACCTGTTCCATAATCTCTCCAATGCTCATATCCGGCTCTGCAATCCCTTTAAAAAGAATACGCATCATATAATAATACAACAGTTCCATGTCATGCTCCTCCAGATGAGCAGTCTGATAATGATAGGAGAAGTTCATTCCCCCATCCTCGGTGTGAGATACGGTCAGATACATCTTCTTGGTTGCAGCACCGTTTGCAAACCATTTGGCATGCTGGCGAATAGTTCCAAGCTTTTCATTCTCCACCTTCACCGGCATTGGCTGATAAGTCAGATAGCAGCTTTCATAGCTGGTATGCTCCGGTGTATGATATCTTTTTCTCATCTCATCCACAATAAATGCCGGATCATAATTGCTGTGCATATAAATTCGATTCTGCATATTCTGGATTTCATAAGCTGCCGAAAGAAAATCTGTCTCTGGTGAGATCACTGTTCTGCATGGAAACATAATGGTTCGGCTTCCTCCGGAAGTCCATTCGTCATGGGTAGAACGTCTGGATATAAAATTCTGGATTGTAATATCCTCCTGTCCATTATTTACTTTTGACAAATAAGTACGGATACCAAGCAGAAGCAGATTTGTCATAGAAAGCTGATGATTCATACAGAAATCCATCAGGTTCTGTGTTGCATACGGTTCCAGATGATAATCCTTTACTGCAACAAACAGCTCGTTCATCTCCATGTCAGAAGCACGAAGCTTCGGATTTCCATGGCGCTTTCTTGCTTCCTCCAATACAGACGGGCCCTGAATATCAGAATATAACGGCTCACCCAGTGCATCCAGCTGGTCATCCCAGAATTTTTTATCTTTTGCAAAACGCTTTTCATTGCCCGCCTTTGCCAGGTCTTTTTTCAGAACCGTTTCAAAATCTACCAGTTCCTGAGGGCAGGCGGTTCCATATCTGTAATGCGTATATAATTGGAACAGATCTTCGATCATAACTACAAGTCCACAGGAATCGATCAGTCTGTGATCCATATGTAAAAAGAAACCATTGTATCCTTCTGGAAGCTTCAGCATGGTAAATTCACACATGGGAATATTATTTCCGTCAAATGTTTCATATGCCCACTGCTGCATCAGCTCATCTGCCTTTGCCAGACTTTCCATTCCTGACAAATCCTTCAGCTCAATATCACGCGGGTCCTGTTTTTCGATATACTGTTTTACATTTCCCTCTTTATCCGGCTTTGTAAAACGGACTCTGGTACAACCGGAACGCTCTGTTTCCATCTGAATACATTTTTTTAATAATCCAAAATCCAGTTCTGCCTGTACAGAAGCCACAACGCTTACGCCAGATACCTGCTGTGTACCATAATCCAGGATCCAGTTGTGATGCATTTTCTGAGCTGCTGTCAAAGGATAATAATTTCTCATATAATAGATAACCTCCATTGTCCCGGTTTTCCTCTTTATCCGGAACAGAAAACATTGTATGTATGCTTCAGGTGAAAAAATATCATACCTTCTCAGGAAATACCAGTACCCTGAAGACTTAATGAACACTTTATAAAAAATTGACCGAGACTTATCATACATTTAACATAACAGTTCAAATGTGTATTTCCTGCTATGTACTATGTCTGATAAATCCCGGTCAGGATTTTTTCCGTTTAATCGTATTTTTCAAAAAATTCCATCATCTTATGCTGATACAGTTCCGGATCTGCATAGGCACTGCACAGATGCCGAGCGCCCGGTATGATCACCAGTTCTTTCTCTGCCCTGCAGAGCATATAATTCTGAAAAGAGTTATTGGGATACACATAGGTGTCCTTCTCTCCATGGAAAAAGAGAACCGGTCTTTTATTTTTTTTCATGGCTTCTGTAGTGTCTGCATCTTTCATATGAAATCCAGCCAGAAGAGAACAGAACCAGTCCAGTTCCATCAGAAGCAACGGAATATGATGCAGGTGAAACCAGTTAGCTGCCATATCACGCATCTGCCTTTCCATAGACTGAAAACCACAGTCCGCAATCAGGCCCTTTACCTCCGGTGGAAGAGTATGTCCTGATGCCATCAGCACAGATGCTGCACCCATGGACTGTCCGTACAGGTAAATCGGAAGCTTCTCTTTGTTTCGTTCAGCCATATATACGGCCCATTGCTGCACATCCCATTGTTCCTTTGCTCCAAAAGTAATATATTTCCCCTCGCTGTCACCGCAGCAGCGATGCTCGATAAACAGGACATCACACTGATGCTCATGCAGATATTTCGCCATAAACGACAACGTGCCAAACCGGCTGCCACGATATCCATGACTTAATATGACGATCCGTTTCGCAGCTTCTGCAGGCAGATATAATGCATGCAGTTTTAATCCGTCAATACTTTTGATATAACAGTCCTGCATGTTCTGTTCAAAGCACCATGCCTTACTCTCATTATATTCTCTGGCATAACCGTTCTGTGGATGATTTTCCCTGATATGCGACAGTTCAAACCATTTCTTTCTTTCCTTTTTCTGCTCTCCCCTTTTGCAGCAGACCACCATGTTAAAAAAGCGCCATCCCACCTCCAGGGATCCCAGAAAAACAGCCGCCAGTATTGCGAACAGCTTAATAATTTTTTTCTTCATCATGATTTCCTCCGCAGTTCACATTTTGAATAAGAATCCTGCCCGTAAAACTTCAGTTATATCAGATAGCTTTAAGGTCTTTCACCATAGACTCAGGTGGCAGATAAGGTATCCACCTTTCAAGCTGATAGCTCTCCGATGAAGATACTATTTTACCGGACCATCCCACGATGCAAATTGATCTGCATATGTATCCAGATCTGCCACACTTACCGTCAGTTTTCCGTCTGTATTCTTATAATCTATATACATAGGATTGCACCCGCCTGTAGTTTCACCTACACTGTCTGTCGTGAATACATTTCCACAATTCTGGCATACCAGTCTTCCGTTCTGTTCCTTAAAATACGCCCTTGGCGATGGATTGCATACCTGACATGTATTAAGTGATAAGCGCGGAGTTCCATCCGAGCCTTTTACAGCAATAAGCTGGATATTGGTTCCATTGGAATCGTAATTGATATACATTGGATTCGAAGTCAATGTATCTGCATTAATTGAAATTTCACCATTCTCTACGGCAGGAGTTTCATATACCACTGTTTCCTCTTTCTCCGCATCTGATTCCGTATTTTCAGCTTCTGACGTATCCAGACTTCCAAAACCAAGCATCAGAGGAACCGTTCCCAGACTGAACATCAGCATCGCAGCCGCACCTGAGACAGGATTTCCCGATCCAAGTGCTATAATCTGCATGGACTGCATGGGGCCACACGGCATCAGCCCATTCAACAGTCCGACAAAAAACGGTCTGTTCTCTCTTCTTTTCTTGTTTATTTTATCAGTCAGCCTTTGTGGAAATCTGATTTGGAACTTTCTTAATAATGTAATCCAGCCCAACATGTTTATTCCCATGATCACCATGAACAAACCCGCTATTATTTTCAATATCCCCTGCAGAAGCAGTGGAATTCCCATTCCGCCGCCTCCTGTTAACAGCATTCCCATTCCGCCCAGCAAAAAACCGATTACAGAATATGAAATCACACGTCCCGTATTATATAACAAGGATGGAAAGATTATCTTATTTTTCGGAGTTTTCCCATTGTCATCGTCTGCCACAGGAATGCACTGCGACAGATTAATCCCTCCACACATCGCTATACAATGAACAGATGTAAGAAGCCCTACTTCTTGAATTTATATCTTCCTTTTCCGTGACCGGATACCGGTTCAATAATGTCTGCCTTTACCAAATTGGAAAGAAGTTTTGAAGCACCTGAACCTTTTAGCTCAAGAAGCTCCATAACTGCACTTCTTCCAAACACCTCATCAAAACCAAATCTTTCAAAAAGTCTATGAATATGAATCGTCGTTTTTACTGAGAAATCACTACCTTTTCCGGAAAGCACACTTTCAATATCCACTTTTTTGTCTTGAATGTCCACTTTTTCATTCTCAATATCCACTTTCGAATCCCCAATGTCCACTTTTTCTTCGTTCAAAAGTCCACTTATATGAAGATTTCTATTATGAAGCTCATTTTTCTCGTTCAAAAGAAGATTTCTGAGAAATACTTCCAGATACTCTGTTGTTTCGTGAATACCTTTTTGCAGGTTCGTATAATTTGCACGGACAAGTGCATTTCTAAAATACCACGCATTTTCCGCAAAAATATCATTGGTTGCAGAAAAGCCCAGTGTCCTTAAATATTTGATAAAGAACACTGCCGTTGTTCTCGTATTGCCTTCTCCGAAGATATGGATTTGCCATAACCTTGAAACAAACACCGCAAGATGATGGATAATCTCGTCCATTGAAAGTCCTTTATAACTAAAATCTTTCTCCTGCGAAAAATCATATTCCAGTGTGGCTCTCAGTTCTGAAGCACTACCGTACATTACAGTTGCTCCATCAAGCACCCATTCTTTCTTTGTGATGTTGTAATCTCGAATCTTTCCGGCGTGTTTATAAATACCCCGAAAGAGTTTGCGGTGGATAGAGATATACTCATTTGGAGAAAATGAGAACGCTGTTTCAGAAAGAATTTCAGCAATACGGGACGAAACCTTATCAGCTTCTTCGGTACGCTCATCATCGGACAAATGCACAGGTCTTTCCTCATAGTAACTATCAATAAGGCTCTGTGCTTCTTTCATTGTGATTTTGCCTTCAATATTCTGAATGGCAGTATCAATCAAATATTTAGATGGTTTGAGTCCGTCCACTGCCTGAAGTCCGATTGCCGTACTCCAAGCATATCCCTTATGAGCTTTATCCGGTTCAGACTCCCTCAAATATTCCTTAAACGGGTCTTTTTCCATATCCACTACCTCGCTTCATAGTCTTATAATTCAATCTAATTTGTGCAGACTGTCTGCGCAAATTCAAATCTGCACTATTCGCTTTTCTGCATATCCTCATCAGCTTTTGCAATCATCTGTCTGTACTGTTCTTTCACACTTTCCGGTGCAAGTATCTGTACCTTGCCATTAATCCCCCAAGGGATACTGTTTCATTCTTATTTGATATTATACTATGAATAATCTATTTTTTTTCAAGATATGAGGATTCGTTCGCAACTTCTATTCGTCAAGGTGTTACTATTCACTCCGTTCACAGTAACGCGCTTCGCGATGCACAGAAATCATGCATTCGCATGATTTCGCGCCGCAATTCTCGGGTTTTCTGTGAACTTTGTTCACAAAAAACGCCTCGCGGAACGTTACCAGTGAACAGTAACGTCAAGGTGTCACTTTTTGATAACACCTGATACTACATTTTTGAGGATAAGAAAAAGAGAGGCCGAAGCACCTCAATTATGAATTGCAGACACAGCATGATAGATTCCGTAATATGCACGATTATTGGCACCACGAAACTCTTTCGCACCTAGAAGGATCTCTGCGGCTTTAATGTCACTTTGTGCCGTTTCAATTCTATACAGAACCAGATCCTTCTGTGTTCCTTTTTCATTAGGCTGCTTCAAATAGCTTTACCCCCTCTTTTTCCACGTTTGCATAAAATGGGTACGCATCAACCCAATTTTGAAAATGCTGTTGACTTTTAGCTATGGGCTTTATATCAAGATCGTGATCCATATTAAAATCAAAGGTTTCACCAGATAATTCATGCCGATACTGTTTTATATCCATATCAGATAAATCCAGAAGAATCATAATATCTATATCTGAATCATCCCTGTAATCACCTCTTGCATAAGAACCATACAAAATCACCTTTTTTAAATGTTTTCCATATATTTTCTGCAAAATTTCTGTGTACTGGTCCAATAAATTTCGTGTTGTTATCGGCATAGTCCCACCTCCTGCTGCTCATTACCAGTTTCAATGCCTCTCACGGCACCTTCTGTTCAAATATAGTAGATATCTTACTTTATTATAAGCGTACCACACTCGGTTATGCAATAAGTATTTTTCTCCAAATTTAGACAAACATCTCCCACTTAATAAGGAATAAAAGCAGCCACCCTATTATTTATAGAATAGCCGCTCAGTTAAAATTCCATATTCAGTTTTATTCTACAAATCTGACAGTGAAATTCGGTCGTATGCACCATTTTCTTATCTTCTGAGTGTGGCTCCAAACCGATAATTGTAATATCTTTCTGATCTGGACCGTAAACCCAGTACATTCTCATTGCGCCACTGGTTTTATTTTCCAGATATTAGTCTATAGCTCCATAGCTTATCTTTTGTTCCCTTTACATTTATTATAATCTTACTACCACTGCTTATGCAATAAGATTTTTTCGACAACGCCAGAAGAGAATCACGCATCCTTTTCCTGTCTGTTTTTCCATTCCTGCTTCTTTTCTTTCAGTTTTTTCTGGAAATCATCAAACTCTGCCTGTTTTAATTCTTTTGTTACTGTCGTATATATATCAAGTGTCACATCACTTCTGCTATGACCACACAGGTTCTGTATCACTTTAATATTTACTCCTGCTTCTACCAAGCGTGTTGTAAACGTATGTCTGAGTGAGTGGCAGGAGAAGTTTGGAAGTAACACGGGATTATTTTTTTCTTTCAGGAGCTGTTTGTCATTACAGTCTCTTATAATACGCCGTAAAGCCCTATTTAGGGTTCCCTGGTTCTGCACATTACCAAAGCGGTTTACAAAAATAAAGTTGTGGTACCCGTCAATAGTTACTTTGGACTGTATTCCTGCCAGATCCTGCATTTTTTTCTCTAACAGGAACGCATTCTTTACTTCCTCCGTCATAGGGATCTGACGCACTCCAGCTTTGGTCTTCGGAGAATGAATATCGAAATAACAGCCGTTCTCATCCCGATGTTTATAATAAACCAGCGTATGGTTCACGTCTATTATTCCAGACTTTAAGTCGATATCATTCCAACGTAACCCGGTAATTTCACCTACACGCATTCCAGTTCCCAGCATAACTGTAAAAATAGGAAGCCAATGATAATACTGTGAGTTCTCTTTGGACAAAAATTCCATAAACAGCTCCTGCTCTGGTAATGTCAAAGCGCGTCTATGTGAATCCTCATAATGATGAGAACTTTTTAATTCTTTCAGCAAATTATCTGAAATATTTCTTCTTATGTAATTGTCTTCAACAGCAAGCTGCAGAATCTGATGTATCACTGTATGAATATTATCTATTGTCGCAATCTTTAGGCCCCTTGCATTACTCTGGAGAGGGTTACGTACAAGAAAGCTGATTACTAAAGGCCTATGGATTTTTATAGATGAGTTCCAGAATCTTTCTTTGAAAGAGGATTCCGTTCTGTTAGAAATGCTGTGTGAAGCAAGAAAGTATCATGTGAATATTGTGCTGGCTACTCAGTCAATCGCTGGATACAGAAACGATATCAAAGCAGCACTGGATAAAACGGCAGTCCATTCGTGACCGCAAGCACCTTTCCACCATACTTTCTTATTCGAGCCGAAAGTTATACTGTCCGGTGTCAGTGGTAAATTCTTTTCTGACCACTCTGCAATCAATTCTGGATGTACTGCCGCTAAGCTGTTACTCATATCAAAACCTCCACTTCCTCTGTGATTAAAGTATATGAGGTTTCGGCTTTTTCTTGTAGTTTGCGAATATCCGTAAAAATAGAAAAAGCCCTTTGAGAAAAGATTTCTCCTCTCTCAAAGGGCTTGATAAATGGGAATTTTCAAATTAGTCTTTGCAAATAACCTTTGAACCTTCACCATCAATTACAATTCCCTGACGGTTGTTAATCGGGCATAGATTCAAATCCGAAAACTCAGTCATTATTTTCTCGGTAACTTTCTTAAATGGTGCTGTAAGATAATGCGG
>NZ_JBDPGY010000008.1:0-208096 GCF_039841815.1 Ruminococcus sp. 1001136sp1
TCCTAAATAACCTCAGTTCCAGCCGACACACAGCATTTGGGCAATGTGTATTACTCCAGCGAGCCATTTCAGGCGCGCTCTTAGCGTAAGCGAAATCCAGCGCTTACGGAGACTTATGCGTGAGGGCTCTCCCGAACGCATTAGTCGCAGTTAGCGATTAGTTCGCTGCAGCGTTGCGCCGGCGAGTGAGTAATACACATTGTCCAAATGCGTCCCTCCTGAAGAACTTTTAACCAACTAAATAGCAACTTAAAAGAGGCCATTGCGAACTCATTTCCAGTCCGCAACGGCCTCCCCTTAAGGAGTTTTATTTACTTTCTTTCACGCTCTTAAATCGCCCCAAGAATCCGTCTGGCATTATCAATCCTCTCCTGCGTAGGAGTTTTCACGCCCTCCAGCGGATAAGGAATCCCCAGCTTTTCCCATTTAAAAATGCCAAGAGTATGATACGGAAGAACTTCCACGCGCTCAACGTTTTTCAATGTATGGATAAAATCTGCCAGCTGATGCAGATACTCATCCTTATCACTTCCTCCCGGTACCAATACATGCCGGATCCAAACAGGCTTACCCATATCCGAAAGCTCACGGGCCATGGCAAGAATATTCGTATTGGTCTGCCCGGTAAGCTTCACATGCTCCTGCTCATTGATCTGCTTGATATCCAGAAGCAGAAGATCTGTATACTTCATCAGCTCCAGCCACTTAGAATGCCACGGCACCTTAGTCGTATAAGGATTTCCGCTGGTATCCAAAGTAGTATGGACTCCCGCTTCCTTTGCCTTACGGAAAAGCTCTGTGAGAAAATCCATCTGCAAAAGTGGTTCCCCGCCGCTCACCGTGATACCACCCTTATCTCCCCAGTAAGACTTAAACCGAAGTGCTGTCTTCAAAAGCTGATCCGTAGTGTACTCTTTTCCATCTGTCATATTCCAGGTATCCGGATTATGGCAGAACTGACAACGCATAGCACAGCCAGAAAGAAAAATCACATATCTCACTCCAGGTCCGTCCACAGACCCGAAGCTCTCCAGAGAATGAACATAGCCTTTTAACATTTCTAATTCCTTTGCATTCATATTTATAAAAAGGACATGCAACCTCTAACATATATTGTATTGCATGCCCTTTTGTTTCGCCGATACTATTTTAAAATATCAGACTTACATTCTGTCGTGGCAGGTTCTGGCAATAACATCCAACTGCTGCTCTCTTGTCAGATCGATAAACTTAACTGCATAACCGGAAACACGGATAGTGAAGTTTGCATACTCCTCTTTTTCCGGATGCTCCATAGCATCGATCAGTTTCTCTTTGCCAAATACATTTACGTTCAGGTGATGTGCACCCTGGTTGAAATATCCGTCCAGTACATGTACCAGATTATCTGTACGCTCTTCATCACTATGTCCAAGAGCTTCCGGATTAATGGTCTGTGTATTGGAAATTCCATCCAGTGCATCCTCATAGTCAAGCTTTGCAACAGAGTTCAGTGAAGCAAGAAGTCCGTTCTGCTCTGCTCCGTAAGATGGGTTTGCTCCAGGTGCCAGAGGCTCTCCAGCCTTTCTTCCATCCGGAAGAGCTCCGGTAGCTTTACCATAAACAACGTTAGAGGTAATGGTAAGAATAGAAGTGGTTGGCTTGGAATCACGGTAGGTATGGATGTGTTTCAGTTTATCCATGAAGGTGGAAAGCAGATTTCTTGCAATCTCATCTGCTCTGTCATCATCATTACCATAGCGTGGGAAATCACCCTCAACCTGGAAATCAGTGGTAATTCCATCCTCATCACGGATAGCTTTTACCTTCGCATACTTAATAGCAGACAGAGAATCTACTACATGTGAAAATCCAGCAATACCTGTTGCAAAAGAACGCTCAACCTTGGTATCGATAAGCGCCATCTCAGCTGCCTCATAGTAATATTTATCATGCATATAGTGGATCATGTTCAGAGTTCCTACATACAGATGAGCCAGCCAGTCCATCATCTGGTCATATTTCTGCATAACCTCATCATAATCAAGATACTCGGAAGTGATCGGCTTGTACTCCGGTCCTACCTGAGTCTTTAACTTCTCATCCACACCACCGTTGATCGCGTAAAGGAGGCATTTTGCAAGATTTGCACGAGCTCCAAAGAACTGCATTTCCTTACCAGTCTCAGTAGCAGATACACAGCAGCAGATGGAATAATCATCGCCCCATACCGGACGCATAACATCATCGTTCTCATACTGGATAGAACTTGTTGTAACAGAAATATTAGCAGCATATTTCTTGAAGTTTTCCGGCAGCTTGGAAGAATAAAGAACAGTAAGGTTTGGCTCCGGAGCCGGTCCCATATCCTCAAGAGTATGAAGGAAACGATAGTCATTCTTGGTAACCATATGGCGTCCGTCAACACCAATACCTGCAACCTCAAGAGTTGCCCATACCGGGTCACCGGAGAACAGCTGGTTGTAGGACTCAATTCTTGCAAATTTAACCATACGGAATTTCATTACCATGTGGTCAACAAGCTCCTGTGCCTCTTTCTCAGTGATCACGCCATTCTTAAGGTCTCTTTCAATATAGATATCAAGGAATGTGGAGATACGTCCAACACTCATTGCAGCACCATTCTGGGTCTTAATTGCTGCAAGATATCCAAAGTACAGCCACTGGAATGCCTCATGAGCATTCTTTGCAGGCTCTGAAATATCATAACCATAGACCTTTGCCATCTCTTTCATTCCTTTAAGAGCGCGGATCTGATCTGCGATTTCCTCACGAAGCTGGAAATCATAACGTCTCATACCCTGGCGGTCGCTGTCTGCAAAGTCTTTCTCCTTGCCTGCGATCAGAGCGTCAATACCGTACAGAGCCACACGTCTGTAATCGCCAACGATACGTCCACGTCCATAAGTATCCGGAAGTCCGGTAAGGATGTGGCTGTGACGTGCTCTTTTCATTTCTGGTGTATAAATGTCAAAAACGCCCTGGTTATGTGTTTTGAACTCATATTTTGTAAACATATCGTGGATCTGAGGATCTACCTTGTAGCCGTACATTTCGCATGCCTGCTCAGCCATTTTGATTCCGCCGTATGGCATAAATGCACGTTTCAGAGGCTTGTCTGTCTGAAGTCCTACAACCTTCTCAAGATCCTTCAGGTCTTCAGAAATATATCCTGGTCCGTATGCGGTCAGGCCTGTGACAACCTTTGTCTCCATGTCAAGCACACCATTGTTGGCACGCTCTGCTTTCTGCAGCTCCTGCAGCTTTCCCCACAGTTTGTCAGTAGCCTCGGTCGGGCCTTCCAGGAAAGAATCGTCTCCGTCATAAGGGGTATAATTGTGACGGATAAAATCACGAACGTTAATTTGTTCTTTCCAACGACTTCCTTCGAAGCCTTCCCACTGTGCAAAATCTTTCATTCTTGTACCTCTTTCTTTATTTTATAGTTCTCCGCGTATATTGAAGAATTGTTATTAGTTTAACGATTGTAGTATACGAGATTGTTATTTCTTAGTCAATCGGTTTGGGGAATGCTTTTAATAAAGTACAATTTATCTGGTAAAAAATGGATTTCCCTATATATAAGTCCTATATTATGTACTTTAATTCATTTTTCCATTTGTAAGTCCCATTTTCACTGTAGTAAATACAGAGAAATATTCTCGATATACTTTGTTAAATTTTATCAACTTAATTGAAGGGGGCTATCGCTTAACGAATGAATTTTCGTGAAGCTCTCGATGGTCTTATCTGTATCGCCATGTTCAATGCCATCGCGGAGCGTGTTGCTGTGAACGAAGTGGACAATAACTTATACTCCTTTCTGCTTGCTAAAAATTTAAGTATTTGTTTTACTATTATCTTGTCATATGTTATCCTATTCTTACAACATTAAGGGGGAAACAAATGTAATGGAAAAGAAATCAAACCATTTTTCAGGACAGCTTGGTTTTGTCCTGGCTGCAGCCGGAAGTGCTGTAGGAGTGGGAAATTTGTGGAGATTCCCATACCTTGCCGCAAAGGACGGAGGCGGCTTATTTTTAATTATCTACCTGATTCTGGTACTAACCTTCGGATTTGCCCTTCTCACCTCTGATATTGCGATCGGACGGCGTACACAGAAGAGTGCCATCGGAGCCTATACCCAGATGCGTCCCAGATGGAAGTTCCTGGGAATCCTTACCTTCCTTGTACCAGTGCTTATTATGACCTATTACGCGGTCATCGGCGGATGGATTACCAAATATGCGGTGGTATACATAACCGGTCAGGCACAGGCAGCTGCCGCAGATGACTATTTTACAGCCTTTATCACCTCTTCCACTTCACCGGTGATCTTCGCACTGCTTTTCATGGGGGTTACTGCTTTCATTGTATACAATGGCGTGGAAAAGGGGATTGAAAAAGTATCCAAATGGATGATGCCGGTCCTGCTAGTTCTGGTCGTAGTGATTGCAGTGTATTCTCTTACGATTTCACACACGGATGCTTCCGGTCAGCTTCGCACCGGCTTACAGGGATTTCTTTACTATCTGACGCCGGACCTTGAAGGACTGACTGTGCAGCGTTTTCTGCAGATTCTGCTGGATGCCATGAGCCAGCTGTTCTTTTCACTCAGTGTATCCATGGGAATTATGATCACCTACGGCTCCTATGTAAAACCTGAAGTGAACCTAAACAAGGCGATCCATCAGATTGAAATTTTTGACACAGGTGTTGCCTTTCTTGCAGGTGCCATGATCATCCCTGCAGTATATGTTTTTTCCGGCACTGAGGGAATGGGTGCCGGACCAAGCCTGATGTTTATTTCCCTGCCAAAGGTATTTTCTGCAATGGGAAAAGCTGGTACCTTCGTAGGAATCCTGTTTTTCGTAACTGCTATTTTTGCAACCTTGTCTTCCTGTATTTCCGTACTGGAATCTATTACCGCAAACTGCATGGAAATTTTTCATACCAGCCGTAAAAAAACAGTTCTTGTTTTATCTGTGATCTACCTTGCAGCTTCCGCAGTTATCGCTTTGGGATACAGTATTTTCTACGTGGAAGTGAAGCTTCCGAACGGTTCTGTAGGACAGCTTCTTGATATTATGGATTACATCAGCAACAGTGTTATGATGCCGTTTATTGCACTGCTTTCCACGATTCTCATCGGCTGGGTCGTAACGCCGGATTATGTGATTAGCGAAATGGAAAGAAGCGGGGATAAGTTCCGTAGGAAAAAATTGTACCGCGTCATGATCCGCTTTGTTGCACCGGTTATGATGTTTATTCTGTTTTTACAGTCTACAGGGATTTTATCTTAAACTGCAGAGCATGTTTGAGGAAGACTTTCTGCAAGATGTGCCTCACAATTTGTGAAAGATTATATTGTAAAAAAACATCCAGCCTGCCATCGTTATATGGAGACTGGATGTTTTTTATAATTTGTAATTGTAAAGATACTGAAGCTTTATTAATTTCTCACTGCCAGCGGTGTTCTGCCTCTTCGATTTCCTCAATAAACATTAAAAGGAAGCTGATGAGAAGCAGGATGCTGGATACCCAGATGGCTCTTTCGCCGTAAGCCATTGAAAGTCTGCCGCCAATTCCTGCGCCAATGGCAAACAGGAAAATAATGGCGAAGTAGCATAAGGCCTGACGAAGCAGGCGTGGCTTTCTTTCACGCATGTAAGCGGAAAGAGCGGCAGTGCCGCTTCTCAGATTTCCGATACACATGGTGCTGGCATAGGCATTTCCTTCAACCTTTCGGAAGGTCTGCACCTGAAGGGCGCAGGAGAAGGATACCAGGGTGGTGGCAAGCACGTTCAGGTTCCCTGGGATGAAGCCAACCAGAAACAGCAGGATGATCTCTACCAGAAGGATTCCCTGGCGCCAGTGAAGGCGTCTGGCATAGCGGAATTTTTCCTGAATGCGTTCCGCTAACAGAACTCCAAGAAAGAATGCGGTCAGGGGAATGAGATAATGCAATCCTGCTTTCACTTCGCCGTTCATAAACCGCTCACTCATCAGTACCACGTTTCCGGTCTGGGCGTTGGAGAAAACGCCATCGCGGGTAAAATAGGTATAGGCATCCTGAAATCCTCCTGACACTGCAAGGAATGCACTGTTTATGAATGCTTCTGAGGTCTGTACCCTTTTATGATGGTCCATAATAAGCTCCTTCTTTCGTCTTTCGTATACATATCTTCAGATTATAGAATAAATAATGCTTTCTGTAAACATCTATTTTGATATGTGGAGTATATATATCTTATATGCCTGGAGCGTATTTGAAAAAGACTTTCTGCAGGATTTCCGTCACAATTATTAGTTTTCTTTATGCGCTTCCAGATACTCTTTTCTTCCCTCTTCATAAAGATTGTTGCCTTCGCTGTCAATAATGACTACAAGGGGCATATCTTCTACGTAAAGCTTACGGAGAGCTTCTGCGCCCAGATCCTCGTATGCGATAAGCTCCGCTTTTTTGATACATTTGGCAAGAAGGGCGCCGGCACCGCCGATGGCTCCGAAGTAAACACCGTGATATTTTTTCATGGCTTCTACTACTTCAGGCAGACGCGCTCCTTTGCCGATCATTCCGCGGGCTCCTACAGACATCATGGTTGGTGCGTAGGCATCCATACGGCCGCTGGTAGTTGGTCCGGCAGATCCGATGACCTGACCTGGTTTTGCAGGAGTTGGTCCTACATAATAAATAGTTGCATCTGTTGGATCAAAAGGAATCTTTTCGCCTTTTGCAAGAGCCTCACACATACGCTTGTGACCTGCGTCACGGGATGTGTAGATGGTTCCGGTAAGGAGAACCTGATCTCCTGCGTGAAGGGTTTTTGCCAGTTCTTCCGTCAGAGGCAGTGTAATATGTCTTCTTTCCATGATCAGATCACCTCCGTTTTGTGGCGGGTAACGTGGCAGTTGATGTTGACTGCACATGGCATTCCCGCAATGTGAGTAGGCATTGTCTCAATATTCAGACCGATGGCTGTGGTCTTTCCGCCAAAGCCCTGTGGTCCGATTCCAAGCTTGTTTACTTTCTCCAGCATTTCATCTTCCAGCTCTGCATAGAATGGATCCGGATTGTGGGAATCCAGAGGACGCATCAGTGCCTTCTTTGCAAGAAGAGCACATTTGTCAAAGGTTCCACCGATTCCAACCCCTACAACCATCGGAGGGCATGGATTCGGGCCTGCTGTCTCAACGACTTCCAGAATGAAATCTTTGATTCCCTGAAGTCCTGCAGATGGCTTGAACATACGGATCATACTCATATTCTCACTTCCGAAGCCTTTCGGGCCCACTGTGATCTTCACTTTATCGCCAGGAACGATTTCTGTATAAATCATAGCCGGTGTATTGTCTCCTGTGTTTCCACGACGTACAGGATCTTTTACAACAGATTTGCGAAGATATCCGTTTGTATATCCGCGGCGTACACCTTCATTGATGGCATCAGTAAGATCTCCGCCAACAAAGTGCACATCCTGTCCGATTTCCAGGAACACACATGCCATTCCTGTATCCTGACAGATCGGTACATTTTCGTTATCTGCAATATCAAAATTCTCAATAATATTGTCAAGAATACCCTTGGCAATCTCTCCGTCTTCGCATGCGCGGCATGTTTTGATAGCGCATTTTACGTCTTCCGGAAGATGTTCGTTTGCTTCGATACAGAGTTTTTCGATGACGTCTGTAAGTCTGCTTACTTCTACTTCACGCATTTTGGTAAGCTCCCTTCTTTCATTTCTGGCATACCGCCAAAAGGCGACATATCCTTTTACATTATATAAAAAGCTTCCGATACCGGCAATTTAACGGTACCGGAAGTTCTTTTTAACTATCTGGTTATTATCTCTGCTCATGACGGGCATAGTTTGGAAGCAGTAACGGAGATACTTTATCGGTCTCTGCTCCTGCTGCTTTTAACTCTTTCTCATATGCGTAAATATGATCCAGGTTCATTTCTCCAAGCTCTACCTCTTTGCATTTTGCAGCTGCCTTTTTACCGGCATTTCTTCCGAATACGATTACGTCCAGAAGAGAGTTACCCATCAGTCTGTTTCTTCCATGGATTCCGCCTGCAGCTTCTCCTGCAACCAGAAGGTTCGGGATTTCTTTGGTAAATCCGTCTCCATCGATTTCCAGACCACCGTTCTGGTAGTGAAGAGTAGGATAGATCACGATCGGCACTTTTCTCATGTCAACGCCGTAGTTCATGTACATACGGAACATTGCCGGGATTCTCTTCTCAATAGTTCCCTCTCCTCCAAGGATCTCAATCATCGGAGTATCCAGCCATACACCTTTCAGTCCGCCAGGAACCTCTACGCCACGACCTTCCTCACACTCACGGATAACACCGGAAGCATTGACGTCACGGGTTTCCAGAGGGTGAATATAGGCTTCTCCGTTTGCATTTACAAGCTGCGCGCCAACGGAACGAACTTTCTCTGTTACCAGTGCGCCAAGGATCTGGGACGGATAAATGGCACCAGTTGGATGGTACTGGATGGAATCCTGATAAAGAAGGGAAGCACCTGCTCTGTAACCAAGTACAAGACCATCTGCGGTTGCGCCGTAGTGGTTAGAGGTAGGGAATCCCTGATAGTGCATTCTTCCTGCTCCGCCGGTTGCAATGACAACTGTTTTTGCTCTTGCGACGGAGTAATCGCCGGTTTCCATGTTAAGAAGAACAGCACCTGCTGTCTGTCCTTTTTCATCTTTCAGAAGCTCCACAGCGGAAGTAAATTCTACTACCGGAATGCCAAGGTTCAGAACCTCGTCACGGATAGTACGCATGATTTCAGATCCGGAATAATCCTTTGCAGCATGCATTCTCTTTCTGGAGGTTCCGCCACCGTGTGTGGTGATCATGGTTCCATCGTCTTCTTTATCGAACTCAACGCCAAGATCGTTCAGCCATTTAATTGCATCCGGAGCTTCCATTACAAGTCTCTTTACCAGCTCTGGCTTTGCAGCAAAATGTCCGCCGCCGAAGCAGTCCAGATAATGCTGTACAGGAGAATCGTTTTCTTTGTCAGCTGCCTGGATTCCGCCTTCTGCCATCATGGTGTTGGCATCACCGATACGAAGCTTGGTCACGATCATAACGTTGGCACCTGCATTGTGTGCTTCGATGGCACAGGAGGAGCCTGCACCGCCGCCGCCGATTACAAGTACATCTACATCATAATCGATTTTGTTAAGGTCAATTTTTTCATTCAGAAGACGGCTTTCGGAGTGAAGCATTTCTGCCAGCTCCAGCGGTGCCTTCTGTCCTTTGTTTGGTCCTACTTTGATTTCTGCAAATGCATCCGGGTTATAGTCTGGATGGAATTTCTTAAGAAGAGCATCTTTCTCATCAGCGCTCAGACGTCTTGGCTCTGTTGCCATACGCTGTGCTCTTGTAGCCTCTACCTTTTTGATGGATTCCATCATATTTTCTGGATATGGTGCGTACATGTTTTTATGCCCTCCTTATTTCTCAATTTCTCTGTTGTTATAAAGTTCTTCCATGTCTGTGATCGGTTTCTGCATGATCTGCTCGATCAGATCATCGTATTTGCCTTCATGGATCTCTTCTACACGTTTTTCAAGATGCTCACTCTTAGGAGCAATGTATTTTCCTGTGAGACGTCTTGCAAGAAGACCTACCATCGGGTGAGAGATACCTGCCGGACATCTTACGGAACAGCATCCGCAGCTTACGCAGTCAAAGGATTCTTCTGCACATTTCTCAAGCTCGCCTCTCTGTGCATATGCGATGTACTGCATTACATTTAAGCCCTGGGTACATGCTTTTGTACATGCGTTACAGCCGATACAGCTGTAAATTTCCGGGTAGAGCTCCATCATGACCTGCTGGTTTGGCTGAAGGTCTTCGATGTTGTAGAGTCTCTTGTCTGTAGGGAAGAACGGGATGCTTGCTACATACATGCCTTCCTGTACCTGCGTCTGACAGGCAAGACAGGTTTTCAGTTCGTTGTCGCCTTTGATTCTGTAGATTGTGGCGCAGGCGCCGCAGAAGCCGTGACGGCAGCCGCAGCCGCGTTTTAAAGTGTATCCGGCATATTCCATGGCCGTCATAATGGTCAGGTCAGCTGGTACGGTGTATTTTTTACCGAAGAAATATACGTTTACCATATTTTCCATTTTGGGAGTTCCTTTCTTCTGATTGTCTAACTCTATCTCTTACAAATTGTGTTACTCAGGATAATAATAATTACAACATCTATGACAATTAAAACTAATAGCACATAAACAAAACTGGATGGCAAAAAGCTTTCAAATAGTCCGGTTATCAGAAGGAGAATAGCGATCACGCCCATTCCAATTCCGTATACACGGCACAGCTTTTTCTCATCATATCTGGCTTTCTCTTCTTTTGAAGCAGTGTTATAGCCAGAAATAAATTTGCTGCCATGACCACTTAGTAAAGCAATGGTCAAAATTACAAAGACAGCAAAGACGCCCCAGAGTATCCAGTCTGATCCATGAGCTGTATCTGCCAATGTCATAAAAATCCCCCTTGTATTTACTGAAACTTTTGGGTTTACTTAGTACTCGTCAGGTAACTGGTCAATCTCGTCCATTCTAAATACCGGTCCGTCTTTGCAGACATATTTAGATCCAATGTTGCAGCGTCCGCATTTACCAATACCGCACTTCATGCGAAGCTCCAGTGTTGTGTAAACCTGGGTTCTTGTAAATCCAAGCTCCTCAAGGCCCTGAAGTACGAATTTGATCATGATCGGCGGTCCGCAGACTAATGCGACTTTGTTGGTGTCGAAGCCGATTTCTTTCAGATAGGTTGGTACGAAACCAACATGTCCGTCCCAGCCTTCCTGCTCACGGTCGATGGTCAGGTAGACGTTTACGTCTTTTGCATTCATCCACACTTCCTGGATTTCTTTTAATTTTACAAGATCATCTGCGGAACGGGAACCGTAGAGAATATCTACAGTGCCATAGTCATCGCGATTGTCAAGAACGTAGTTGATTACGGAACGAAGTGGTGCAAGACCGATACCACCGGCGATAAACAGAAGATTTTTCCCCTTCAGCTTATCCTCTACTGGAAAATGGTTTCCATATGGTCCACGAACTGTGATCTCATCTCCCACCTGAAGGCTGTGAAGATAAGAGGTCAGCTCACCACATTTCTTAATACTGAATTCCTGATACTCTTTATTCGTAGGTGAGGAAGTAATGGAAAACATACCTTCGCTTACACCTGGGGCGCAGACCATGGCACACTGACCAGGCATATGTTCAAAAAGCTTTCCTCCATCCGGTGCTGTTACACAGAATGTTTTTACATCCGGAGTCTCCTCATGAATATTTGTGATCACACCAACCTGTGGAATCAGAGTATCCAGAGTATAATTTTTATGACAAGTACACTCGCTCATTACTTTTCACCTCCATGCTTTTCAAAAGCCTTAATCACCTTCACGATATTTAAAGATGACGGACATTTTTCCACGCAGCGGCCACAGCCTACACAGGAGTACATACCGTTGTTATTAGCAGGGAAATATACAAGCTTGTGCATAAATCTCTGACGGAATCTCTGCAGCTGGCTGGTACGGTTATTTCCGTGAGCCATCATTGTGAAATCGGAATACATACAGGAATCCCAGCAACGGTAACGCTTTACACCGTGTCCTGTGTCGTAATCCTTGATGTCATAGCACTGGCAAGTCGGACATACAAAGGTACAGGTTCCGCATGCCAGGCATGGTTTATATAAAGTCTCCCAGACAGGAGAATTAAACTTCGCATCTGTAGCATTTCCATCCCATCCTTCCAGGGAAAGATGTGTATATGGAAGCTTTTCTACAATGTTATGGATTGCTTCTTTTTCAGCATCCACTTTTGCCTGATCGCCGTCAGCCGGGGTAAGAAGTTCTTTTACAGCTTCTGTAAGAGCCTCTCCTTTTTCCGTAAGGGCTTTCCAGTAAAGGCTTCCCTCCACCATCCAGGCTGCTACATCGGCAATTCCTTTTCCATCGGCGTCTGCTTCCGGATCTGCTGCATCTGTTCCAAAAACCTTACAGAAACAGGATTCCTCCGGCTCATGACAAGCCATGGCAACGATGGTTCCATGGTCTCTTCTTGCTGCATAGAAGGTATCAACAGGATCAGCAAGAAAAACCTTATCCAGAACTGCAACACCTTTTACATCGCAGGCCTTCATGCCAAATACAACAAACGGACGACTTCTCAGCTCTTCCGGCTCTACGGTCAGCTTCTTTCCATCACGAACACAGGTGTAAAGTGTTTCGCTCTGTGGGAAAAAGGCGTCTTTGCCGGATTTTACGGTTTTCAAGGTCTCAAGGTCTGCCTCTTCTTCTTCATTCCAAAGGCCGAAGTTGGTCTGTCCTGCCTTTTTGATCGGAAGGATCAGATCTTGGCTTTCTGCGATTTTCCGGAATAATGCTTCCAGATTTTCTTTTTCAATCTTATACATACATTATCCCCTTTCTGCCACTACACCTGGCTCTACATCATCAAATGTAAAGCTGGTCAGCGGGCCTTTTGACTCAGCATCTGCTCCTGCCTGATATTCGCCGTAGAAGGTATCAATATCTTTGATAAATTTACGGTTAAACAGGTGAAGCGGAATCCCCTGCGGGCAGACACGGCTGCACTCACCGCAGTCTGTACATCTTCCTGCAACGTGGAATGCACGGATAATGTGGAACATTTTTTCTTCAAAGGAATCCACATTTGCCTTCTGCGCACTGTCAAACTTGGTGCTGTCGAATACACATTTACGACAGCTGCAGGCTGGACATGCATTGCGGCATGCATTACAGCGGATACATTTACTGAGCTCCTTCTGGAAAAATGCGAAACGCTCTTCCGGGCTCATTTTCTCAATTTTCTCCACTTCTGCGAAACGGTCTGCATCCTTTGTATCCTTGGATTCGCCGATGATCTCATCATAGATCATATGCTCTTTTCCTTTGCATACATGGCAGCGCTCCATCATTGCATCCTTGTAAGCAACTGTTTTGTCACCGTAGATTGTGGAAACGTTAAGTGTTTCACAATCATCGGTAAGCTCAGCGCCGGAAATGCTCTGGATTCCCTTGATGCCCATTTTACGAAGCTTCTCCACATCCAGCTTGCCTTTACAGCCAACACCGATAATGTAGGCTTTTTCACGGTCTACACGGTGTTCCTTGATCAGCTGGTTAAAGCTGTAGGTATCACAAGGCTTCAGACAGACAAGAGTTTTTCCCTCTAATTTGGAAGCCTCGATCATCATTTTACTTAAGTTCTGTCCGCAGAAACCATTATAGACAAATTCGTCCAGGCTTTCAGCGGTTTCGAAATATGCTGCTTCCGGATTGTAAGGCAGGTCTCCGGCTTTCCAGCCAAGAACACGTGCTACGGTTCCATCAGCCAGCAGTTCTTTTGCACGAGCGATCAGTTCCTGCATCTTAAATCCTCCAATCTGACGTTTTTACCCAGAGAATGGATTTTTTCCACAAATTCATTCATGGTCTGGGAGAATTTTACACCTTCTGCGGCAGATACCCACTCAACACGGGTACGGCCATTTTCCACACCAATGAAGTCCAGCATGGAAAAAAGAAGTGTCATACGTCTTCTCGCATAATAGTTTCCGGTTGTGTAGTGGCAGTCTCCCGGATGGCAGCCGCACATGATCACACCATCAGCACCTTTTTCAAAGGCACGGAGGATGAACATTGGATTTACACGGCAGGAGCATGGTACACGAATGATCTTTACATCAGCCGGATAAGAAAGACGGCTGCTTCCTGCAAGGTCTGCGCCTGCGTAGCTGCACCAGTTACAGCAGAATGCCACGATCTTCGGTCTGAATTCTTCTTTTGCTTCTATCGACATATTGCATCTACCTCCGCTAAAATCTGTCTGTTGGAGAATCCCTGGAGATCCATTGCTCCGGACGGGCAGGTTACGGTACATGCACCACAGCCCTGGCAAAGAGCATTGTTTACAACAGCAATTCTTCTTGTCTCACGGATTCCGTGGTCATTTACCTGTTTTTCCTCATAGGAAATCGCACCATACGGACACACATTTGCACACTGGGAGCATCCGTTGCAAAGAAGCTCGTCAGAATGTGCGGTACATGGGTTGGTGGTCAGCTTGTCTTTTGCAAGAAGGCCGATTGCCTTCACTGCTGCTGCGCCAGCCTGTGCAACTGTCTCCGGAATATCCTTTGGTCCCTGGCAGACACCGGAAAGGAAAATACCAGCTGTAGGGGACTCTACCGGACGAAGCTTTGCATGTGCTTCTGTGAGGAAATTGTTGGTATCAATACTTGCGGTAAGCATAGTTGCAATTTTTCTTACATCCTTGTTTGGCTCGATGGCAGCTGCAAGAACTACCATATCAGCCTCCATAAGAATCTGTTTATTTTCAAGCAGGTCAGAAGCCTGAACCATAAGAGTTCCATCTGGCTGTGGGATTACCTTTCCAACCTGGCCTTTTACATAATTTACACCGTAGTCTTCAACAGCTCTTCTGTAGAACTCATCGAAGTTTTTGCCTGGAGTACGAACGTCAATGTAGAAAACAGTTACATTTGTATCCGGGTATTTGTCACGGATCAGCATTGCATGTTTTGCAGTGTACATACAGCAGATCTTGGAGCAGTAGCTCTTTCCTCTTTCATCAGAGCAACGGCTTCCCACACACTGTACAAATACAATGTTTTTCGGAGCTTTTCCATCGGAAAGTCTCTCAAGATGCCCCTTTGTAGGTCCTGCTGCATTCATGATACGCTCAAGCTCAAGAGAGGTGATAACGTCCTTACTCTGGCTGTAAGCGTACTCATCATATTTATCCAGCGGAATCACGTCAAAACCGGTTGCAACCACGATTGCACCATATTTCTGTGTAACGATCTCATCCTTCTGCTCATAATCAATTGCACCTGCGGCACAAACCTTGGAGCAGACACCGCATTTTCCGGTTTTAAATTTGGTACAATGCTCGCGGTCGATTACCGGAACATTTGGGATAGCCTGAGCGAACGGAATGTAGATAGCACTTCTGTTATTCAGACCGCGGTTAAATTCGTTTGGATTTTTCTTGGACGGACATTTCTCAGAACAAACGCCGCATCCGGTACATTTGCTCATATCCACGCTTCTTGCTTTCTTGCGGATATCAACGGTGAAGTCACCTACAAAGCCGCTTACCTTCTCAACTTCACTGTATGTATAGATGTTGATTTTCTCATGTGCTGCTGCCTCTACCATTTTCGGTGTAAGGATACATGCAGAGCAGTCCAGAGTTGGGAAGGTCTTGTCCAGCTGGGACATTCTTCCACCGATACTTGGAAGCTTCTCCACAATATCAACCTCATAACCAGCCTCTGCAATGTCAAGGGCTGACTGGATTCCGGCAATACCTCCGCCGATTACAAGAGCACGTTTGGTTACAAGGCTCTCGCCTGGCTGAAGAGGAGCATCCAGATTTACTTTTGCGATTGCGGCTCTTGCAAGGATCACTGCCTTTAAGGTAGCCTCTTCCATATCCTTGTGGATCCAGGAGCAATGCTCACGGATATTGGCAATCTCTACCATATATGGGTTTAATCCCGCTTTCTGTGCTGCCTTTCTAAAGGTAGCCTCATGCATACGCGGGGAACAGGAACAGACTACGATTCCTGTCAGATTTTTTTCATGGATGGCGTTAATGATCTTGGCCTGTCCTGCTTCGGAGCACATGTACTGATAATCTTCCGCATGAACAACGCCTGGCTCTTTTGCTGCCATCTCTACTACTTTTTTTACATCAACTGTGGCTGCAATATTGGTACCACAATGACATACGAATACACCTATTCTCTGCACCTGTTTTTCACCTCCTGTATCTTCTGAATGCACTTACCAGCAGCTGCTGCGGTGTGTCTTCATCAAGCAGCTCCGGAATTTCGTCTGCGGTCAGATAGTTCTGCCCACGCTCGCGGACAACCAGCTGTCTGGCTGCGTCGATCAGTTTTCCCGGTTTAACATCTCTTGGACAGCGTTCTACACATGCAAAGCAGGAGAGGCATTTCCATAAGGATTTTGACTGTGCAAGAGCTTCAATGTCGCCGTTCTGTACATAAGTTACAAACTGGTGAGGCTTGATATCCATCTCGTTAAATGCAGGACAGGTTGCGGAGCATTTGCCGCATTTCATACATTTCAGGGGATTTACTCCGGAAATTTCTTTGATTCGCTCTGCTGCATTCTGGGTATTTCCATATGTATAAGCCATTACTTCGCCACCTCCTCTTTTACTCCGAGAGCTTCTGCAAGAAGTTCTGTAAAATAGTAAACAGGAAGATCGCCGTTTCCGTTCTTTTTCAGGTTATACATGCAAAGTGGACAGGCTGTGATCAGCATATCTGCTTCAAAGCCCTTTGCACTGTCCATGATCTTTTCACACATATTCTGTGCCATTTCTTTTTCTTTCAGGGAAATGTAGCCGCCGCAGCACTCATTGCGGTATGGGTATACCACAGGCTCTGCGCCAAGGGCACGGATGAAGTCTTCCATAATGGTGGGATTCTCCGGATTATCAAATGCCATGATCTTTCCTGGTCTTAAAAGAAGGCAGCCATAATATGCACCGATTTTTTTGCCAGTTAAAGGATTTACCACTTTCTTTTTGATCTCATCAAATCCAACTTCATCACGGAGTACTTCCAGATAATGAAGGACATTTGTCTCTCCTTCATATGGAGTATCCAGTTTCAGATAATTATTTGCTCTGGTGCGGATGTCGTCCACGTTTTTCATGTCGTCGTTCACACGTTTGAGCACATGATGACAGGCTGAACAGACTGTGATCAGATCCTGTCCTTTTTCTTTTGCGTCATTTAAAGCCCGGACGGAAGAAAGTTTGGTGGCAATCTCATCGCTGCCAAGAGGATATACGCCGCCGCAGCACTGCCAGTCTTCTATCTCTTCCATTTCGAAGCCCAGTGCTTTTGCAGAAGCTCTGGCATAGGCATCCAGATCTTTTGCCTTATTCTTCAGGGTACATCCTGGATAATAACTGTACTTCATGCTTCTTGTTCCTTTCTTGTCACTGTTCACTAAATGTGCTTTTCTAAATTCACATATGTAAACAGCAGCTATTTGGGTTGCTTTCGCAAAGTGGAACCCGACTTACCGCTTTCCACGATAGAAGCCGGGGATGTCTTTGCTGGTATAGTTGAATGTAATGCTTCGATTCTGCACTTGAAATTATTTTTTTCTTTACAAAATGCACTCTACAAAGCTAAGGTGAAAAATTACTGTTTCTTCCGTTCACATCTGTCTGCTTCGCGGAATAATATCTGGGAACAATAACTTTTAAAGCTCAATCTGTGCGATTACTTCCTTCAGGGCATCGGCACTCTTCTTCAGCAATGCAATTTCCTCTTTATTCATACGCATCTGAACTTTTCCCTGTGTTCCATTTGGTCCTACAAGAGTAAGGGTACTCAGGCACACATCTTCGATTCCATACTCACCGTGAAGCATGGAGGATACAGTTGCAAGGGAATCGGAAGCTGCCAGGATCAGACCTACCAGCTGGCAAACAGTAGCAGATACTGCGTAGAAGGTTGCGCCTTTCTTTGCAATAACTTTTCCGCCGGATTTCTGTACATATTCCAGCATGGCTTCTTTATCCAGAGGTTTCACATCCTTGCCGTGAGCTTTCATTTCTTCATAATACTCATCTGTGCTGAGACCGGAAATGTAAGCGCCTGTCCATGGAATGAAGGAGGTGTCTCCGTGCTCGCCAAAAACATAAGCGTGGATATTTCCCTGGGCTACTTTGAAGTGCTCGGAAAGTCCATAGCGAAGTCTTGCTGTATCAAGAATAGTTCCGGATCCCATGATCTGATTCTCCGGAAGACCGGAAATCTTGGTAAATACATAGGTCATAATATCTACCGGGTTGCTTACGATAATATACTTTGCGTCTGGAGCTTCTTTTACGATCTGAGGAGTGATGCTCTTCAGAATGTTTACGTTTGTCTGAGTAAGCTCAATTCGTGTCTGTCCTGGTTTACGGGCGATTCCGGAAGTAATGATCACGATGTCTGAATCTTTGGCATCTGCGTAATCTCCGGCCACCAGAGATACAGGGCTTCTAAAGCAGGTTCCCTGCTCAATGTCCATAACCTCTCCTTCAACCTTCTCCTTGTTGATGTCGATCAGAACAATCTCGGAAGCGATCTCATCGTGTGCCAGTGTGTAAGCGATAGTGGAGCCAACGCTTCCAGCTCCGATAATGGTAATTTTGCTGCTCATAAAAAACTCCTTTCATGGGGTTGTGGGATTGTGTCAACTTTTCCCTCTGTTTTGTTACTTTTCCGTGGGATTGGTTGGTTTTCCCTGTGTGATGTCCTTTGTTTCTTGTTTATTTTTTAACAATCACAGTTAGAAAAAAAGCGGGTAAAAACTTTATTTTCTGCCTTGTGACATGGCCTAAACCAGAAACACAGAGAATTTTCTTCCTGTTTTCCTGGTTCAAGTCATGTCACTATGTGTTTCTTGACAAACAATTCTCAACAAAAGGACTTTTCCCTCTTCGTCTCCGCATAAAATATTGGTTTTCTCCGCTCTCATTAAGATACCACAATGACAATCTTTTAACAACTATTTTTTTTAATTTTTATCATTATTTTGGGGCTTCTACATATTGCATAAATATAGGGGCTCTGTTTTGTATGATTTTATGTAAGTTACTTCTGTAAATCCCATTGTCCCCAGATTGGCGTCTCCCTTTTTCAGATATGCATTAATTTCCTTATTATTTACAATTTCCTGGTACTTCAAGTAGATCAGTTCTCCTTTTTAGCTTGTTTCTCAGGATAATTATAAGGGGAAAAAAGCATGTTGTTGTCTTAGCCATGTAAAATTTTGTTTAAATTTTGAGAAGAAGAAAGCACCTGTCGGTTACGATTCGACAGATGCTTTTTTCTAAAGCATGTTTAAAAAATTATATATCTCACCAATGCTTTTTTCCTACCCGAATCAGCAGGCGTACAGATTCACAATATTCTTCAGATTCTCCACCGCATAATCCATTCCTTCAACGGTAATGTGTTCGCATGGACCGTGGAATGCATATCCGCCAGTTCCAAGGTTCGGACAGGGCAGTCCCATGAAGGAAAGCCTTGCGCCATCTGTGCCGCCGCGGATTGCAACTGTCTTAGGATTCAGCCCGGACTGCTGGACGGCTTTCTTGGCGTTATCGATCAGGTGCATGCAAGGCTCGATCTTCTCTTTCATGTTGCGGTACTGTTCTTTGATGGTGAGGGTTACGGTACCTTCGCCGTATTTCTCGTTGAGAAGCTTGACGATATGTCTCATCAGCTCCTGGCGGCAGGCGAACATGGCGCTGTCGTGGTCACGGATAATGTAGTCAAGGCTTGCAGAAGACACATCTCCGCTCATTTCACAGAGATGGAAAAATCCCTCATACTCTTCTGTGTTCGCTGGGGTATCTCCTGCCGGAAGCATGTTATTGAACTCCATGGCAACCAGGGCTGCATTGATCATGGTGTTCTTACTGCTGCCCGGGTGTACAGAAAAGCCTTTGATCTTTACTTTCGCACCTGCGGCATTGAAGTTCTCATACTCGATCTCATTCTCCGCACCGCCATCTACAGTATAGGCAAAATCTGCTCCAAAGTCTTCTACATCGAAGAAGTCTGCGCCGCGGCCCACTTCTTCATCCGGGGTAAAGCCGATACAGATTTTTCCATGAGGAATGTTCTCTGTGATCACCTGCTCTGCCATAGTCATGATCTCAGCCACACCAGCCTTGTCATCTGCACCAAGAAGGGTGCTTCCGTCGGTGGTGATCAGGGTTCTTCCTTTTAAAGATGCCAGATGTGGGAAATCTTTCAAGGTAAGAGCATATTCACTGTCTCCCAACTTTACATCACCGCCGTCGTACTCCGGGATGATCTGTGGATTTACGTTTTCTCCGGAGAAATCAGGTGCTGTGTCCATATGTGCGATAAAGCCAATGGCTGGTTTCTCTTCCAAGCCTTCTGTAGCCGGGATCACGCCATAAACATAGCACTTGTCATCAATGCGCACGTCCTGAACCCCTATTTTTTTCAGTTCCTCTGCCAGCTGGTTTCCCAGGTCAAACTGACGGCTGGTGGATGGCACGTTCTCCTGCTCATCCTCGCTTGTGGTATATACTTTCACATAATTTAATAAACGTTCGTATGCACGCATTTTTGCTTTTCTCCTTCTCATGTATTCTTTATTTTCAAGCAGCTCGGCTAAATAATTTTACAGCTCTTCCAGTTTCTCCAGTTCCCCGCCAAATGAAGTATCCATACATTCTTCAAAAGACGCTTCCTTCTTCATCTTCTCCAGTGCCACTCCCGCCTTCTTTACAGTCTGCACCGTTCCGGCACCTGCTATGCAGCCGCCAGGACACGCCATGCCTTCCAGCAGATATCCGTTGTATTTCCCTGCTTTGGCTGCCATCAGCATCTTTTTACACTCCTGAAGTCCGTTAGCACTGACTATCTTCACCTCGCGATCCGGATCCATTCGCTTTACAGCTTTCACAACTGCGGCTGCCACACCGCCGCTAACAGCGAAGCCACGACCGTCACTACTGGCCTGGGTAAGAGGCTCTTCCTCCGGAAGGCTGGCGAAATCAACATCCTTAGCATCAAACATGCCTTTCACCTCTTCAAAGGTGAGAACGAAGTCCACATAGCTTCGAACCGACTTACGGCTTGCCTCCAGCTTCTTGGCTGCACATGGTCCTACAAACACGATCTTGCAGTCTGGCTCTTCCTGCTTCAGAAGTCTGGCAGTCAGTACCATGGGAGTAAGCGCCATGGAAATGCAGTTGGCAAGCTGTGGAACCGTCTTTTTTGCCATAACAGACCATGCCGGGCAACAGGAGGTTCCCATAAACGGAATTTTCTCTGGCACTTCCTTCATGAAGTCCTTAGCCTCCTCAATGGTACAAAGATCTGCACCCACAGCCACTTCCTTAATATCCGTAAATCCAAGCGCCTTAAAAGCTCCCCGAAGCTGGGTATTCTTCAATTCCGGTTCAAACTGACCTGCCACAGCCGGCGCTACAATGGCATAAACTGGTGTATCACTTTTTAATGCCATAATGGTCTGATAAATCTGTCCCTTATCTACAATGGCACTGAACGGACAGCTTACCAGGCACATTCCACAGGAAACACACTTGTCATAGTCGATCTCTGCTCTTCCATACTCGTCTGAATGGATGGCATTCATTCCACAGGCCTTGGCACACGGACGCTCCTGCTTGATAATGGCATTATATGGACAGGATTCCAGACACTTTCCACATTTGATGCATTTCTCCTGATCGATCACAGACCGCCCGTTTTCCATGTGGATAGCCTGCTTGGGACAGACCTCCTGACAAGGATGTTCCAGACAGCCCTGGCAGCCCTCTGTGACAATCACACGCTTCTCCGGACAGGAGTTGCAGGCGAATTTAATAATATTGATAAGGGGCGGCTCATAATATTTCTCTTCGATCAAGCTGGCTTCTACGCCCTTGGAAATTGGCGCATGCTCGGAAATGTTTCGAAGAGGCAGTCCCATTGCCACACGCAGTCTCTCTCCTACGATAGCTCTTTCCAGAAAAATACTGTCACGATATGTTGCAATCTCTCCTGGAAGAATTTTGTACGGAAGATCATCCATCTCTTTCTCAATGTCGCCCTCATAGGCAAGACGAGCAATCTCAGTAAAAATCTGGTGTCTGATTTTTGTCTTTGATGAGTATAGTCCTCTCATTCTTTTTCTCCTTATGCTGTAGTATTTTGCACCAGCCAGATTTTACCGCAATCAATCTAACTGTCTTTATAAAGTTTTCTTTCTCCGCTTTTTTAAATAGTTGATATAAATTCATCAAGTATTTATTATACCACCTATCATACAAAAAAATTATAATTTAAGCAAATCTTTTTCCAATTTTTTTCCTGAAGCATGTATGAAAAAGGCTTTCTTTTAGTGTGTTAAAAGTTGTTCAAATGTGTCCCTCCTGAAGAACTTTTCACCCTCCCAACACATTAAATAAGAAATGCGCGCAAAAAAAGACACTGTACAGATTTCTCCACACAATGTCTTTCTTCAAAATTTTCACATAAAATATTATTTCATCCACCTATCTGGCAATCCAGATCACAGACAGAATGTACTGCTTTTTTCAAAAGTTCCATATGCTCTGGTTCTGGAGGAAGTATCTCCGGCAGCTTGTATTCTCTTCCAAGCCAGTCGTACTTATCCTGTCCCAGACGGTGATAAGGAAGAAGGTGAATCTTCTTCACACCTGGCAATGTAGATGCAAAGGAAGCAATAGACTTGATTTCCTCCACACTGTCATTGAACGTTGGAACGACAGGTACACGAATCACCAGATTGGTCTGGCCAGAAAGAGCTACCTTTCTGGCGTTCTCCAGAGCCAGTCCATTGGGCTTGCCTGTAAACTGCTTATGCTTCTCCTGATTGGTATGCTTGATATCCATCAGGTAAGTATCCAGATAAGGCAGTACCATCTCTATATTTTTCCAGGGAACACAAGCCATACTCTCGATAGCTGTATTAATTCCACGCTCTTTCGCTGCGCGAAGAAGGTCACGGGCAAATTCCGGCTGGCAAAGACATTCACCACCGGAAAGTGTCATTCCACCGCCGGAGCGGTAGTAATATGGACGATCCTTCTCTACCAGTTCGATCATCTCGCAGACCGTTACGTCTCGTCCCATGGTCTTCACGCCGTCTGGAGTTTTCATTGTCTGGATCTTATATTCCTGGGATTCCGGATTGCAGCACCACTGGCATCTGAGCACACAGCCTTTCAAAAACACAATGGTACGGATTCCAGGACCGTCATGGATGGAATAGCGCTGGACGTCGAAAATACGTCCTGTAGTGTCTAAATATTCCATAGATTTCTCCATTATACGGAAGTGCCAGCAGACTTCTCTTAACGAAGCCACCAGCAATTCCATTTATATTTTTCGCAGAAAGTTCCCATTCACAGCCACACTTATCATCTCGCTAAGAAGTGAGCTATGGGGCAATTATAACTCTCCTGCATAAGAGTCTGCTGACTTTCTTTTTAGAATCCCTGCTCAGTTCTTCTGATAATGTCATCCTGCAGAGATTTGGAAAGTGTAGTAAACAGTGCACTGTAACCAGCCACACGTACAACCAGATGCTTATAGTTCTCCGGATGTGCCTGTGCATCCAGCAGTGTCTCTCTGCTTACAACGTTAAACTGCATATGCATTCCCTTCTGATCGAAGTAGGAGCGGATCAATGCAACGAACTTCTCAAGACCCTCACGTCCAGACAATGCTGACGGATGGAATTTCTGATTGAACAAAGTACCATTGGATACGATAAAGTGATCCAGTTTCGCAACAGAGCTTGCTGCTGCAGTAGGTCCGTTCACATCCTTGCCTGCGGATGGGGAAACACCATCTGCAACCGGAGTGTGTGCATATCTTCCATCTGGTGTAGCACCAGTCTGTCCGCCAAGGGGTACGTTTGCAGATACCGGATAAAGTCCCGCCTGGTACTGTCCGCCTCTTGGGTTCTTAAAATTCTGTAACGGTCTTGTGTATGTGTAAGCTACGTCTCTTGCGAAGTAGTCAACCTCCGGAATGTCATTTCCGAATTTCGGAACTTCTGCGATCATGTCGTGAATTTCCTGATATCTTGCCATCTTCTCAGGTGCCATCTGGGCATTCATAACAGATTTCAAAACTGCAGCTGCTGTATCCGCATCAACCTTGGCACCGCTCTCGGTCATCTCTCTTAAGATGCCGGTTGTGATCTCTTTCACAGACTGCTCATCCAGTCCTTTACCATAGTTCCATGCAAGAGCTTCTTTCAGCTCCTCCATTGTAAACTTCTTCTCCTGGTAAACCAGCTGGCGAATCGCATAGAGGGAATCTGCCATGTTTGCAATACCAAAGCCCTGGGGACCGGTAAAGTTATAAACTGCGCCGCCTTCCTGTACGGTCTTTCCACGTTTGATACAGTCATCGATCATACTGGAAAGGAATGGAAGCGGACAACGCTTTGCATGAGCCACGTCAATGGCATTATCTGCATTTACAAGAAGGGAAATGCAGTATTCCATCTGTTTCTTGTAAGCATCATAGAATTCATCAAATGTAGCCATCTGGGTTACATCGCCGGTAGGAATTCCGACCATCTCGCCCTGATCCATACCATTGGCAAATACAAGCTCCAGCGGACGGCACATATTAAAGAATGCTGCATCATGCCATCCCTCTGTCTTACCTGCTTTCTGTGGCTCTACGCAGCCGATGATATTATACTCACGGGCATCTACAAGGGAAAGTCCTCTGTTCTGCAGTGCCGGGATGATTACCTCGTCGTTATAATAAGCCGGAAGTCCGATACCCGTTCTGGTAAGCTCTGCTGCCTTGATCAGAAGGTCATGAGGAGAACCATTCCATACACGGATGGAAAGGGACGGAGCCGGAAGATGTACATGCATGGATGCCTCAATACACATAAAGGAAAGGTCATTGGTCACATCATTGCCATCTTTATCCTGACCTCCTACGATCAGGTTCTGGAACAGACTGTAGCCTGCGAAACCTTCTGCAGATGCTGCGTCACGGACTTTATTCAGGTCATTTAATTTTACCCAGATGCAATCAAGAAGCTCCTGGGCTGCTGTTCTGGTAATCGCGCCGCTCTCAATATCCTTCTTATAATAAGGATACATATACTGGTCGAAACGTCCTGGGGAAATGGAATGTCCGCTAGACTCCATCTGGAGAAGCTGCTGCACAAACCAGAAGGACTGACACGCCTCCCAGAAATTGGTAGCTCCCTTCGCCGGAACCTTGCTGCAATTGGATGCAATCACAAGAAGCTCTGCTTTACGCTGTGGATCTGTACATTTCTCTGCCATTTCAAGGGCAAGCTTTGCATATCTGTCTGCATAATCAATCACTGCCTGGCAGCTCATGATAACTGCTTCCAGGAAACGGGAACGCTCTGCGTAATCTCCATCCCCCACATTGCATTTATCCAGCTCAGCCTGTGCTTTCGCCATAATGCCTTCGTATCCGATTTCAAGAACTTCCCAATACTTTACAGTAACGTGTCCTACACCATTGTAGAAATAATTTCCTGGTGTAAAAATATTATGATCGATGGCACGAATGGCTTCTGGTGCCATATATGCTGTGGCAAGCTCACTGGTAGTCTTGCCTTTCCAGTATTTGTGTACCTCGCGAAGATCTGCTTTGGCCTCCTCTGAAATATAGAATGGATCAGCAGTTCTGGTGGCAACCGTATCCAGCTCATCTTCCAGCCACTGGAATGAGAATTCCGGGAATGTCTGGCATCCTCTCGGTGCAATGGAGTTACTTCCCACGATCAGTTCCTCATCACGGATGATGATCGGAATATTATGTAAAATGTGGGAAAAAGCTTTCGCTCTTCTGGTAATGATCGGCTGGTCTTCCGTCTCCTTATAGGACTCTGTGATCAGCTTCGCTCTGTAAGATTCGATCTCCGGCATCTTGGCATAGAGATGATCTACCAGACGGGTAATTCTGGAAGATTTCGGAATCTCACTTGAATTGTATTTTTCCATGGTTCTCCTTTCTCATGGATGTCCCGGCATATGAAATAGTATTCTGTATCTCCAAAACACAATATTCTCTCTGTCGGCAACATAAATGTCCGTTGTTCCATGACATAGTTTTCTATGCTCATTATACGTCATTTGCTATGCGGTGTCAACATAATTCAACACTGTTTTTGTTGCTTTGGTTGGTGTTTTTGGTTGATTTTTGTGGTTTTTCGTTGTTTTTATTAAGATACCAGGTTAAACAAAAAGCGTTTTCCGATTTTCATATTTTGATTTCAGAAAACGCTAAAAAAAACTGCCATATCAGATTTCTCCAATATAGCAGTTTCCTCATTTTCTTATTTACCAGCTATGTAAAAATACCTGTACCTCATTCACAGCTCAATGGCAGTGTCCGCCGCAGCTTCCACAGTTACCATTGCAGCCTTTTCCGCTTTTTTTATCTTTTACAATGCTTCTGATTGCAAGACCTGCGATTGCAACTACGATAGCGCCTACAACTACTGTTCCCATACTATACTCCTTTCCGGTTACCCGAAACGCATTTGCCAGAGACTTCTGTCTCCTTTTACAAACGCTGTACAAAATTTCACCAACAAACATAATCATGATTTATATTGTTAGTATATTCTAACATCTATTAGATGTCAATATTTTTTTTGTGTTAGCAACTTTTTTATACGCTCAGCTTCATCTGTCCATCTTTAATATATCCCATATTCCGCATTCCACGATAGATCACATAAGACAAAAGTCCTGGAAGCAGGAAATGAAAGACTACGATTTTCAGAATAACCAGAACTGGGGATTCGGTTGCCACCATGGTCTGATAAGTCATGATCTGTCCAACCAGACCTGAGGTTCCCATTCCGGAGCCTGTCGCATTGTTTGTCATATGGAAAGGCCCGATAATGGCAATTGGGCCTAAAATAGCAGATGCCAGTGTAGGAGGCAGCCAGATCAGCGGACGCTTCATAATATTAGGGATCTGCAGCATGGAAGTTCCGATTCCCTGGGCAAAAAGACCGCCCACGCCATTATCCTTAAAACTTGTCACTGCAAATCCAATCATCTGACAGCAGCATCCGATCGTTGCCGCACCCGCTGCCACGCCATTCAGCCCCAGAATAATTCCAAGAGCAGCAGAACTAATTGGCAAAGTCAGTACCATTCCCATGATGACAGAAACCACAATTCCCATCAGGATTGGCTGCTGCTCAGTTCCCCAGTTTACCAGGTTGCCAAGCCATGTCATGAAGCTTGATACTCCCGGTCCTACCAGTATCCCTACAGCACCACCGGAAAGGATGGTGATTGCTGGTGTAATAAGAAGATCCAGTTTTGTTTTTCCGGCAACCAGCCTCCCAATCGTAATTCCCACATATGCAGCCACAAACGCTCCAAGAGGCTCGCCAGGACCGGATAACACTAATGCCCCTGTATCAGACAACAGGGTTCCTGCAATAAGGTTTGATGCATAAGCCCCAATCATTCCTGCTGCCGCAGCCGACAACAGCACATAAGTAGATTCCCGGAATTTATACGCAACACCGATGCCGATTCCGGCACCTGTAAGCCTCTGGGCAACCACTGCAAATGCACTTAAATAAGTGCCATATGTACCGCCCATCAAATCACCAATCTGTTTCAAAATAGTTCCGATGATCAAAGTAGAAAACAACCCCAAAGCCATTCCGCTTAAACCATCAATAAAAATATTGTTTAAAACCTTCTTTATCGCTTTCATACTCTCTCCTTGTCCCCACCATCTAAAGCATGTAAAAAATTAATCTTGCAATCTGCAAAATACACCGAAAAGTGGGGCATGCAGACTGCGAGATTGTTTTTTCCGAACACGCTCTAATATAGATCCATCTTCTTCCTTCCCAGTTCAAGAAATACCTTCGTCCCTTTTCCAAGCTCCGACTCTATCCTGATTCCGTGATCCAGCCTTTTCATAATCTTTCCGCAAAGATAAAGCCCAATTCCAGTAGACCTGTTCTCTTCACGTCCATTATAGCCAGTAAACCCCTTTTCAAAAACCCGGGGCAAATCTTCGGCACGGATTCCAATTCCAGTATCTTCGATCACCAGCGTATGCGGCCTGGATTTGCTCATATAGATGGATATTTTTCCTTTTTTTGTGTATTTCAGTGCATTTGATAAAATTTGTCCCAACACAAAGCCAAGCCATTTTTCATCTGTAAGCACCGTTTCCGATACCTCTTGATACTCCAGAGAAAGCTTTTTCCCAATAAATATTCTGGCAAATTTGTGAATCTGCTCACGAATCAGAGAATCCATATCCATTTCCTCAAATCGGATGTCTGAAGCCATATCCTCCGTTCGAAGATACCCCAGCACCATCTCCACGTACTGCTCCACCTTAAAAAGCTCATTCTGAATCTCCTGAGGTCTGGGCTTCTCTTCCTGAAGAAGCAGTCTTGCTGCAGCAATAGGTGTTTTGATCTGGTGAACCCACAGCGTATAAAAGTCTGTCAATTCTGTACCAAAAGCACTTCTCTGATTTTCAGCCTCTATTCTCTTCTCATCCAGACTACGGCAGATTTCCCGGTAAATAGCCTCATTTTCATTCTCCGGAGCCTCCAGATATTCTTCTGAAAAATTGCCGCAGTCTCTTATGTAAAGCAGACTTTCCTGCTTTTTCCGGTATTTATGGTAATCCCACATAAGCCCCAGGCCTGTCAGCAGCATTTCAAAAACCGCCACATAACCTACAGGCTCCAGCGGAATATCATACAGAAAAAGGATTCCAGCCGTTACCGCTACCATAAGTAAAGCCAAAACACCTGTTTTCCATCTGGTTTTCAGATATTTAATCATACCATGTACCCCAGGCCTTTTTTGGTGATAATGAAGTTCTCTACACCCAGACCTTCCAGCTTCCGACGGATTCTTGTGATGTTTACTGTCAAAGTATTGTCATCCACAAAGCTGTCGCTCTCCCACAGTTTTGTCATAATCGACTCTCTGGATACAACATGCCCCTGATGTTCAAATAGTATCTGCAATATCTTCAATTCGTTTTTCGTCAGGTCTGCAAGCTTTCCATCCACTGAAATCGTCCCATTTCCAGGATTCAGCACTACGCCGCCCCTTTCCAGAAGACTGTTGTTCTGACCAAAGGCATAGGTTCTGCGAAGCACAGCCTGCACCTTCGCAGTTAACACATCCAGATCAAAAGGTTTCGCGATAAAATCATCTGCACCCCGGCTCATGGCCATTACCATATTCATATTGTCAGCCGCTGAAGACAGAAACATCACTGGTACCTGTGAAATTTTGCGGATTTCCTCACACCAATGAAAACCGTTAAAAAACGGCAGTTTCAAATCCAGCAGCACCAGCTGTGGATCTTTTTGCACAAACTCCTGAATCACATGAGTGAAATCTTCGATCTGAAAGACCTCATATCCCCAGGATTCCAAATGTCGCTTTACTATCTGTACAATAATTTCGTCATCTTCTATTATTAAGATTTTATACATTTTTAATCAAGTTTTTCTTCTAAACGGACATGTCTGCCTGCGCAGACATCACCCCAAATGAAAGTCGATTGTTCCGCGCCTTTAGCGCTACCGCGCAGGACTTTTATCCTAAATATGCCTTCAGTAATTTCAGTGTATTCTTCGCTCCATCCCTGTGTGACCGCTCGTATCCATGAGATGCGTAAACTCCCGGTCCGATCAGACCATGCTTCATATCATAGCCTGCTTTCAGTGCTGCATCCACATCAGAGCCATAATGAGGATACACATCCACAGCAAACGCAATGTCATTCTCCTGTGCAGCCTTGATCAGACCGGAAACCACCTGGTAATCATATGGTCCCATACTGTCCTTAGCGCAGATTGAAACCATGGTTTCATCACATTCCAGGCCTTTTCCAACACATCCCATATCTACGGAGATCATCTCTGTCACTCCATCTGGGATAGCGGCACATCCACCATGTCCCACTTCCTCATAAGAAGTGATCAGTACATAAATGGTACGCTCTGTCTGAATTTCTTTCTCTTTCAGATATTTAGCATAGCCGAGAAGAATAGCAGTGCTGAATTTATCATCAAGGAAACGGCTCTTGATGTATCCGCTCTCAGTCACAACTGTCCTTGGATCAAAGCAGACAAAATCGCCTGTCATGATTCCAAGTTTTTTCACATCCTCTTTATTCTTCACCGGCTCATCAAGAATGGCCTCCATCGTCTCATAAGTACGTTTGGTATCGCTATACTCGCCGTTTACATGAACAGACGCATTCTCCAGCTGGAAGGTTGCATCGTATACTTTGCCGGATTTTGTATAAACCTTGCAGTTCTCAGCCTCCGCATTGTTTGGGTTCATGCCGCCGATATTAGTCAGTTTCAGATGTCCGTTGTCCATGATCTGGCAGACCATTCCGCCAAGAGTATCCATGTGAGCTGCCAGAACCACTGCATTCTCATCGTCTTTTCCTCCAAGCTTTACAAGCACAGCCCCCTTCTGGGTGATCTGCGGCTCATAGCCCAGCTTTTCAAATTCTTTTTTTACAAAATCTGCTGCCATGTGGGTAAAACCACTTGGACTTGGCACTGAAAGCAGATCCTGTGCTGTTTTCATAATGTAATCTGTGTATTTTCCCATGATATTCTCTCCTGTTTCTTACAAATTTTAGTCTTCTTACCTATCGTTCTTCACTTTCTGTATAGCAATGCGCCTCACAGAAATTACTTTTAAGCGATAACATTATATGATACCAGTGTCAAAAGGTCAAAAAGCTGTTCGTGCTTGCACGATAAGGCTTTTGAACTTGGGACACGCCAAATATGAGAAAGTAGCGATTTACGCAGTAAATCAGCGGATTTCGAATATTTGGAGGATTGCGGGAGCTGCGTAGCTGCGTAGCAATCTGGGTATCAAATGAGTGTCAAAAGACCTTTTGACACTCATATCATTATATTTACTTATTATCCTCAAATGTGATAACTTTATAAACCCATACTTTTTGCCAATTCCACAGGTCTGGCTGCGTCACATAAGCTTCCCATGAATTTCCTGCGGCACTCTGGCTTTCACCAGAATTCCAGTATCTGTGTACTCCTCCGAAAGCAGCTGCCCATATTCCCGGATCAGCTGGATCTTGCCAGCCTCCTGATAGGAAAAAATTTTTTCCACATAAATCTGCTCTTCAGAAAGGATTTTCCCCAGAAGCTGCTTTAAATCCTCCAGACCTTCCCCTGTTTTGGCCGAAACCTTAAGAGTATGGTCTGCCATACTGTCGCGCATGCGGATTGCTGCACCCACATCGACCTTGTTAAATAAAGTAATCGTCTTTTTGCCCTGGACACCAAGCTCCTGCAGGGTATCATAAACAACCTCCATCTGCTGTACCGCCTGAGGATTCGAACAGTCTACCACATGAATAATATAATCTGCATATTTCGCTTCCTCCAGGGTACTCTTAAAAGCTTCAACCAGATTATGCGGCAGTTTACGGATAAATCCAACAGTATCTGTAAGCAGGATCTGCTGTCCGTCATCTAATGTCAATGCTCTGGTTGTAGGATCCAATGTGGCAAACAGCTTATCCTCTGAAAGCACTCCGGCTCCAGTGAGGGTATTTAACAATGTAGATTTACCTGCATTGGTATAACCTACAATAGCAACAGTCTTCATCTTTCCCCGGGTACGTCCGGTACGGAGCAGCTCTCTGTGCTTCTCTACCTGGGAAAGCTCTTCCTTCAGCGCTGTGATTCTCTTTCGGATCAGACGACGGTCACTCTCCAGCTTCTTCTCTCCAGGACCTCTGGTTCCAATTCCTCCTCCAAGTCTGGACAAAGACGCACCTAGTCCTACCAGTCTGGATGCTCTGTAACGGAGCTGTGCCAGCTCAACCTGTATCTTTCCCTCGCTGGTAGTGGCATGTTTTGCGAAAATGTCAAGGATCAGAAGAGTTCTGTCCATTACCTTACATTCCAGCTCATGCTCCAGATTGTTCATCTGTGCCGGGGAAAGTTCATCGTCACAGATGATTCCTGTAGCATCCGTGGCCAGCATAAGAGCACGTACCTCCTCGATCTTTCCTTTTCCAATATAAGTTCCAGGATGTACAGTCTCACGGTTCTGGATAATTTTTCCCACTGTCTGAGCTCCGGCAGTATCTGCAAGCTCCTCCAGTTCATCCAGGGATTCTTTCACATTATCGTTCTCATCCAGCTGAACGCCAACCAGAATCACCTGCTCCTGTATTTCTTCAATATATTCCATAAATCCTCCTTCCGGATCATCCATAAACTAACTTTCAGTTACTTTTCTATCTGAAAATCATCTGTTAGAGTATAACACAAACCCATTCCTTTTGGGAGAGGTATATTTCAGTTACTGTTCACTGGTAACGTTCCGCGAGGCGTTTTTTGTGAACATAGTTCACAGAAAACCCGAGAATTGCGGCGCGAAATCATGCGAATGCATGATTTCTGTGCATCGCGAAGCGCGTTACTGTGAACGGAGTGAACAGTAACATATTTCAGATCTGAAAACAACAACTACAGTTCAGATCTCATATAGTATATAATAATAGTAAAAGACCCAAAAAGGAGGAACCTATGAAAAAGAAAAATCTCAAAACTCTTGCAGCATGCCTTTGCCTGTCCTGTACACTCCTGACAGGTACTCTTCCCACCCAGGCAGCTGCTCGGACATCTGTTTCCCAAACTGCGAAATCTTCTTCCACTGACACCAATAAGAAGCCCCATTCCGGTAAGGGACAGGCTTCCAGTTCCTCTTCTGGTACCTGGAAGACCATCAAAGGCCGCCACTACTATTACAATGCCCGCGGCAAGAAAGTCAAAGGCAAAGTCAAAATCGGATCCCGCTATTACTTTTTTGACAAAAATGGAATTCAGCGTTACGGCTGGAAAAAAATCAAAAATGATTACTACTTTTTCCGTATCAGCACAGGAACCACCGGCGCATACATGCTGACCTCCACCACTATAAATGGTATCGCCCTTGATGCTTCCGGACGTGCCAGCAAATCCGGTTCTAACCTGCGCAAGCTGAAGCTAATGACAGAAGCGAACAAGATTGTAGAAAAGATCAGCAGACCAGGAATGAACAAAATGCAGCGCCTCCGTGCCAGCTTTGATTACGTCAAGAAGCAGTACACCTACTATTGCTGGCGTGAATTCAGAAATACACAGGACTGGGAAAAGGATTTCGCCGAAGATATGTTTTTCCGCGGCGGACGAGGTGACTGTGTTTCCTATGCAGCAGCTTTCGCCTACCTCGCAAACGCTGTAGGCATGAAAAAAGTTTATGTAATCTGCTCCGGCGGTCACGGCTGGGCTGAAATTGGTGGAAAGGTCTATGATCCTGACTGGGCGCTTGTAAGCAGCGTGGATTCCTACTTTGCAATGTCCTACGATCTCAGTGGCGTGAACGGCCGCCCCATGTATCGTGGCAACCGCCTTTATGTAAAAAAGATCTGAGTATATTACCAAAAAAGGATTTGAAATCCGGCATTCAATATTGCCTCAGATTTCAAATCCTTTTATGATTATAAAAATAGCTTCAAGAACCTTCTCTGTTTCCTATTCATTACTTCCAGTCCTGGATTTCAGGAAATCAAGCTCTTTCGCAGCTTCTTCATCCTCCGGATACATTCCGACATAAGACACAGCTTTCTCCTGCGCTGTGGAAAAATCCAGTTTTTTCTCATAAGCTACAATTTCATTAAATAACAAGCTCTGCATTTCATCATCGGAAGCAATGGAAATTCCGCTGCTGATATTTTCCAAAGCAGAATCATAATTTCCTTCTGCCATATCGCACACTGCCAGTCCATTGTATCCCTGTGCGGCAGTCTGTGTCTGATCCCCGGACGTATCATCCAGCTTCTGATTGATGTACTGCTGGTACATTGCCCGGGCATTTGCGTAATCTGACTGAGCGCCATAGACCATTCCAAGAACCAGAAGTGCCTCTGTACTTCCCTGATTGGAAGCATCTGTCAGCTCCTTCTGGGCATTGGTATAATCTCCCATATAGTAATAGATTCTTCCCCGGCTGCAAAGATCCTCTGCTCCCTTTGCCTCTGTGGACAAAACAGCCTCCAGATATCTGGTTCCATCCGCTTCCATGTCCTTATCCAGGTACGTCTCGTAGATCTGGATGGCCCGGTCATAGCTGGAATCTTCCCCATATGCCTGCTCAAAATCAGAGGCAGCTTCATCATAGCCATCCATTTCCAGGGCAACCTTTCCAGTAAGAAACCAGGCATCTGCATCCATCTCATAATTCTGGGCAAGCACCTGACAGTCTGCCATGGCATCATCCAGATACCCAGCCTGCAAACGTGCTGTAGCGCGATACAGATACAGGTCCCGGGCCATACTTTTACTTACTTTCTCCTCGCCAAGAGCACTGGTAAAGGCAGTAATGGCATCCTCATAATTTCCCAGACGCAGCTGACAGATTCCAATCCCGCGGTAAGACACTGCAGGCTTCACACCATTATTCACAGAAGTAGTAAATTCATCCAGCGCATACTCATAGCTGCCCTGCTCCAGATCTTTCTCTGCTTCCTTAAAAATCTGCTGTTTTTCATTATCACAGCCAGCCAGAAGGGAAAGCCCCATGACCGCTGTCAATATTAATGCTGTTTTTCTGATTTTCATTCTCAACCAACGATCAGTCCTTCGGCTTCCATTACTTCCACAACACTGTCTACATACTGATGGCAGAGCTCATCTGTCTCGGCCTCCACCATAACACGGATCAGCGGCTCTGTACCACTCTCGCGGACCAGAATACGTCCGGAATCGCCAAGTGCCTTTCCTGCTGCTTCGACTGCTTCAACCACCTTCGGGTTCTCACGCGCAGTCTTCTTATCTGCTACACGTACATTTCGAAGAACCTGAGGATAAACCTTCATCTCTTTGGCAAGATCACATAAGGTAGACTTCTTATCTACGCATGCTTCCATGACCATAAGAGAAGTAAGGATACCATCACCTGTAGCTGCATAACGGCTGAAAATAATATGTCCGGACTGTTCTCCACCAATGCTGTAGTTATTTGCCATCATATTCTCGGCAACGTATTTGTCACCAACGGCAGTCTGCTCATAACGCATTCCTTCACGCTCCAGAGCTTTGTAAAGTCCCATATTGGACATCACTGTGGTAACAACAGTATTTCCATTCAGTTTCCCCTGCTCTTTCAGATATTTACCGCAGACATACATAATCTTGTCACCATCGATGATATTTCCACGATGATCAACTGCGATACAACGGTCAGCATCTCCATCATAAGCAAATCCGATATCCAGGCCATTGTCTATCACATATTTCTGAAGGACTTCGATATGGGTGGATCCACAGTTTGTATTGATGTTAGTTCCATCCGGCTGATTGTTGATCACATAAGTTTTCGCCTGAAGTGCCTCGAAAACACTTTTTGCAATTGCGGATGAGCTTCCGTTGGCACAGTCAAGTCCGACTTTTACATTTTTGAAATCACGGCTTGGAATGGAGATCAGATATCCGATATAGCGGTTTCGTCCGGAAGCAAAATCAACAGTACGTCCAATGTCTTCTTTGCGTGCAAGAGGAAGCTCCTCGATCTCGCCATCAATGTAGGCCTCAATACGCTCCTCGATCTCAGCCTCAATCTTCTGTCCGTTTCCATTCAGAAGCTTGATTCCATTATCATAGAATGGGTTATGGCTTGCGGAAATCATAATACCGCAGTCAAAATCCTCTGTACGAACCGCAAAGGATACACTTGGAGTAGTGGTTACATGCAGAAGATAAGCATCTGCTCCGGAAGCGGTAAGTCCTGCAACAAGGGCATACTCAAACATATAGCTGCTTCGTCTGGTATCTTTTCCGATTACGATCTTCGCCTTATGGTCACGTCCATAATACCAGCCTACATAACGTCCTACTTTAAACGCATTATCAACTGTCAGCTGAACATTCGCCTCACCACGAAATCCGTCTGTTCCAAAATATTTTCCCATATCTAATTATCCTCCTTGCTTATTACACCTGAAAGCATATAGGAATCATACATTCTTTTCCATATTTTCAGGCAAAACTGCAAACAATTACAATATACAGTATCCGATAATCTTATTTGTAAAGTCCGTTTGGATATACGCCAGCCTCGGTAAGCTCTTTAAAGGCTTTGATCACAACCTCTTTATCTTCCTGGTAAGTTACACCAAACCAGGTATCCTTTGTCTCAAGCACATCCACCTGGGCAGTTCCCTTCTGGATCAATGTATCGATCATAACCGGAAGAAGATACTCTGCCTTGATATCACCAGCTTTTACATTCTGAAGAAACTCTACAAATCCATCGTATAAAGTATCCATAAACGCAGGAGTCAGTCCCCACATGTTCATGGAAACAAGCTCATTTAAATCAAGCTTCTCTGCCGGCTGGCCATCTTCGCGACTCTCAGCGCCATCTGCTGTTTTAAAAATATTGTGTGTCTCGGTAACCCCTGTAAGCTTTCCGTCTGTAATGTGGCAAAGTCCTCTTGTAACACTTCCATTATCACTTAAGGTGTTTCCAAGACGGAAACCTGCCATGCAAATATGCAGAACATCATCTGCTGGCTGCTCCCGAACCAGATAATCATGTACTTTTACGTATGCTTCCTTTCCATAATAGTCATCTGCATTGATAACTGCAAATGGCTCTGTAAGGAACTCTCTTGCACAGATAACAGCATGACCAGTTCCCCATGGTTTGGTTCTGTCTGCCGGTTTCACAAAGCCTTCCGGAAGCTTCTCCATTTCCTGATATGCATACGCAACTTCTGCGATCTTCTCTACTCTTGCACCAATGGTGCTTTTAAATTCTTCTTCCAGATCCTTACGGATAATAAATACAATTTTATTGAAGCCAGCCTCCAATGCGTCTCTGATGGAATAATCCATAATGATCTCACCATTTGGTCCAACTGGTGCAAGCTGCTTGATTCCATTTCCAAATCTGCTTCCAACTCCGGCTGCCATAATTACAAGAGCTGTTTTTTTCATAGGTAATACCCTCCCATTTTTCATATGATTGTTGTTTTAGAGCGTGTTTGAAAAAGGCTCTAAGTTTACTGTTCCTGCAGATTGCTCAATTTCGCTGCCTGGTCTGCTGCGATCAGGCTGTCGATGATTTCATCCAGATCTCCATTCAGAATGTTATCCAGTCTGTGAAGTGTAAGTTTGATACGGTGATCTGTTACACGTCCCTGTGGAAAATTGTAGGTTCTGATCTTCTCAGAACGATCACCTGTACCGATCTGACTTCTTCGCGCCTCTGCTTCTGCGTCATGCTGTTTGGCCAGCTCCATCTCATACAGACGTGAGCGAAGAACCTTTAACGCCTTATCTTTATTCTTCAGCTGGGACTTCTCATCCTGACAGGAAATTACGATTCCTGTAGGAATATGGGTCAGTCGTACTGCGGAGTCTGTAGTATTGACGCACTGTCCGCCATTTCCGGAAGCACGGAATACGTCGAATTTACAGTCGTTCATATCCAGATGGAAATCAATCTCCTCAGCTTCCGGCATAATTGCAACCGTACAGGTGGAAGTATGGATTCTTCCGCCGGATTCCGTCTCCGGAACCCTCTGTACCCGGTGTACGCCACTCTCATATTTCAGTCTGGAATAAGCTCCGGCACCGTTTATCATAAAGGTAACCTCTTTGAATCCGCCGATTCCATTCTCGTTTAAGCTCATCATCTCTGTTTTCCAGCGCCTGGATTCTGCATATTTTACATACATTCTGTAAATCTCAGCTGCAAAAAGAGCAGCCTCATCTCCACCGGCACCGGCGCGGATCTCCACGATAACGTTCTTATTATCGTTAGGGTCCTTAGGCAGAAGAAGGATCTTCAGTTCATGCTCCAGCTCTTCCACACGCTTCTTGGCATCGGAAAGCTCTTCCTTGAGCATTTCTCTCATATCCTCATCCTTCTCCTCTTCCAGCATGGAAAGGCTGTCCTGAATGGTTTCTTTATTTTTCTTATATTCCTTATAGGTATCCACAATTGGCTGCAGGTCGCTCTGTTCCTTCATAAGCTTCTGGAAACGATCTGGATTAGATGTTACATCTGGCTCACCCAGCTCATTCAGAACTTCCTCGAAACGTATGAGCAAATCGTCCAACTTGTCAAACATGGTTTTCCTCCTGTTATGTTCTTCTCTTTACTTATATAAAACTATCGTCTGCCCAACACAACTCTATCAAGTCCCGTCAGGTCTTTAACAATCTGTACATCAAAAAAGCCATTTTCCCGCATCAGCGCCTTTACAGCTTCGCCCTGATCATATCCGATTTCAAACAGCATCCAGCCATTTTCCTTTAGGAAAGCCTTTCCCTCCGATACGATTTTTCTGTAAAAATACAGACCATCTTCATGGCCATCCAATGCAAGTCTTGGATCGTGATCCCGCACTTCTTCCATAAGCTCTTCAATCTCTGCGCTTCTGATGTAGGGGGGATTCGAAATAAGGATATCATACTGAGGCATATCTTTGCCAGTGTTTTGTTGAAAAAAAGCTGACGAAAACAAGTCGCTTTCCACGAAAACAGCTCTGTCTGACACTTCCAGGCTTACCGCATTCTTATCTGCCACCTGAAGAGCAAGTGGGGAAACATCAGCACCCACACCATATGCATCCCCGGTAAGTGCCAAAAGACTTAAAAGAATACACCCCGATCCGGTGCACATATCCAGAATCCCTGGTGTCTTTTTCCCCTTCATAACTTCCAGAGCCTTCTCCACCAATGTCTCCGTATCCTGCCTCGGAACCAGTACGTTTTGATTTACATAAAATTCAAATCCCATAAAATATGCCTGATGGGTAATATGCTGCAAGGGAACATGACCGGCTCTTTTTCGGATCAGTTCCCGGTATCTGTCCGCTTTTTCCTCTTCAATCCCGTCAGCTGAATGAGCGAAATAAAAAGCCCTGTTCATTCCTGTCACATGCTCCAGAAGAAGCCAGGCATCCAGCCTGGCTTCCTGGATCTTATGCTGTTCCAGAACCTTGGTTCCTTCTTTTAATAGTGTTTCCAGAGAAGTCATTGTGCAGCTCCCGTTTCCGGTACATTCCCGGTACGTTCTTCACTCTCCCCGCTTTCAGATTGCGCGGAAGCAGCGGAAAGATCACCGTTTTCTTTGTTCTCATATGGAATATCCAGATTGAATTCTGTCTTTAAATATGCTCTCCAGTCAAACACAGCCTCCACAGCCTTAATAGCAACCTCTGCCATATCAGCTGTAGGCTCCTTAGTAGTAAATTTCTGCATTGCCATACCTGGCTTGCTCATCATCAGGGCAAATTTGCTGTCAGTTCTTCCTGCCCACTGGATAATCTCAAATGAAATTCCGGATACAATAGGCACCATAAGGAGACGTCCAAAAAGACGCAGCCAATATGAAGGTACCAATACGAAAATAAAATGCAGGAAAATACTTACCAGCATAACCAGGAATAAAAAGCTTGTTCCACATCGCCTATGGAATCTGGAGCTTTCCAGTACATTCTCCACTGTCAATGGCTTGCCATTCTCCACACAGTTAATACATTTATGCTCTGCTCCATGATACATAAAGGTTCTCTGGATATCCTTCATTCTGGAAATCAAAAGCATATATCCCATAAATAAGCCCAGCTTCACAAATGCTTCCACAATAGTAACTATCACCTCGGAAGCACCTACCTTACGGCAAAGGCTTGCCAGCGCATAAGGCAGAAGCATAAATGCGGCAATAGAAACCACTATAGAAACAGCTACTGTCGCATAAAGTAAAACCTTAAATGCCCTGTCCTCTTTTTTCTTCTTAGCCTCCATTTCCTCCGGAGAAAGAGCTGCATTCTTCTTAGTCTCTTCCTCATCCTCCTCATCACCTGCAATCTCTGCTGAATACATCAGGCATTTAGTTCCTGTTACCAGAGAATCGATGAAGCTGACCATTCCGCGGATAACGGGCTTGCGCCAGATCTTTGCCTTGCCAAAGATACATTTGTAATCTTCAACCTTTACTTCAATTTCTTTATCAGGACGGCGCACTGCAATGGAATATTTGTCCTTATGACGCATCATAATGCCCTCCATTACAGCTTGTCCACCGATGTTAGATGGTTTCATTTTATCCTCCGTCTCATAAATTCAGTCAAATTACAAAGAAAGGTTGAGATTTCCCAACCTCAACCTTCTCATTCAGTAATATTCAAATTATTTATTCAGGCCATATCTCTCGTTGAACTTATTGATACGTCCGCGAGCCTGAGTAGCTTTCTGCTGTCCTGTATAGAACGGATGACATTTGGAGCAGATTTCTACGTGGATATCCTGCTTGGTAGATCCTGTTACAAAAGTATTACCGCAGTTGCAGGTTACAGTTGCCTGATAGTAATTCGGATGGATTCCTTCTCTCATGATTTTCACCTCTCTATATTTATTCTATTTTATTTGCGTTGAATCTGACGAATTCACACTTTACACAGCCTACTGATTATAGCATGGCGTTATGAGAAATGCAAGTTATTTATAAAAATTTCTAAAACTAATCCCAGATAATATTCTGCACGGTGTTTTTTGTGAACATTACAATTTCTGTTTTTTTACCATTTGCACAAATTCAGCATTATTTGCAGTACGTGCAAACATGTTCAGGATCTGTTCCACTGCCTCATCAGACTTCATTCCGTTAAGAGCCTTTCGCATAATATATACAGCTTCCTGCTCGTCTTTGCTCAAAAGCAGATCTTCTCGTCTGGTACCGGATTTCTGAATGTCGATGGCCGGGAAAACCCGTTTCTCCTGAAGCTTGCGGTCAAGAACAAGCTCCATATTGCCGGTTCCCTTGAATTCTTCGTAAATAACGTCGTCCATTTTGCTTCCGGTGTCAACCAGTGCAGTGGCCAGAATGGTAAGGCTTCCTCCCTCACGCATATTACGTGCTGCACCAAAAAAGCGCTTCGGCATATGAAGTGCTCCCGGATCAAGACCTCCTGACAGAGTTCTTCCACTTGGGGGAACAACCAGGTTATAGGCTCTTGCCAGTCTGGTAATGGAATCCAGAAGGATCACAACATCCTGCTTATGTTCTACAAGGCGGCGTGCACGCTCTACAACCATCTCGGATACACGCTTATGATGCTCCGGAAGCTCATCAAATGTGGAATAAATAACTTCCACGTTCGGTCCCTGTATTGCTTCCCTGATATCGGTAACTTCCTCAGGACGTTCATCAATAAGAAGAATGATCAGATGCATATCCTTGTTATTCTTAAGAATAGATTTCGCAACATCCTTGAGCAAAGTAGTTTTACCTGCCTTAGGCGGGGAAACGATCATACCACGCTGTCCCTTTCCGATAGGGCTGATCAGATCTACGATACGCATGGCAGTAGTTCCGCCAGGCCGCTCCATGATCAGACGTTCATCTGGGAAGATTGGGGTCATATTTTCAAAATTGTATCTCTTCTGTCCCTCACTTGGATGGAAACCATTGATAGACGTCACATACAAAAGGGCACTGAATTTCTCCCCCTGTGTTTTAATACGGATATTTCCCTGAATAATATCCCCTGTCTTCAGATTGAATCTGCGGATCTGTGACGGAGAAACATAGATATCATTTTCTCCCGGAAGATAATTCTCACTTCGGATAAATCCAAACCCATCCGGCATAACCTCCAGAATTCCATTGGCCTTTTCGCCACTGTCAAGCTGGACCGTTTCAGCCGGAACACTGTAAGCGTTGCTTACATCCTCTTCTGTACGGTTCTCACTGGCTGCGCCTGTACGGGGCTGTTCCGTTTCCTCAGGTCTTAATTCGGCTGGCGGAACCACTTCTACAGGTTTCGCTACAGGAGTGCGCTTCACGAAGTTCTCCGGTCTGTTTTCCCCATTATAACTGTTCTGGCGTCCTGCATTTTCATTTCTGCCATAATTATTGCTGCGGTACTCAGGATTACGCCGTATAATGGTACGGGATCTGGTTGGTGCTTCTCTTCTCTCCGGTGAAGAAACACTTCCCGTATTTTCTGTTTTTTCTGCTGCCACAGGCTCTGGTCTTGCAGGTATGGTATTCTCTTCTGCTGTTCCGGAAATAGTCTGCTCATTTTCTGCAGTCTGTTCTTTCCTGTCCTCTTCCAGCATACGTTCAATTAATTCAGGCTTTCTCATAGTAGAAATGCCCTTCAGTCCTCTGGCTTTTGCCAAGTCTTTCAGCGTAGCCAGGGATAATGATTCATACTTTTCTTTCATCAATCATCTACCTCTTCGACTAATACAATTCTAAAACACATTTCAATTTTGATTTAACGGGATACAAATGTCTGATTAGACAGAAGCTATATACTGAATTATAAAAACATCCTTCAAAAAACTTATTAAAGTTGATTCTAACACATTTCAGGCGCCGTGTCTACATCCATTCCAAATATATATTACTGTTCACTTAGGACCAGTGACCCCAATATATCTATCCCTGCCTGCAAGAAAGTGATAACCTTTGTTTTGTATTATACACACCTAAGGTTTTTCATTGCAAGAATTTTCTGTCGACACATATCCAGACTCTTCGACATAGTTACTGTTCACTCCGTGACCAGTAACACGCTTCGCGATGCACAGAAAGACGAACCTTCTTGTGACAAGCACAAGAAGTAGCGTTTGCTGCGCAAACTTAATTCTCGGGTTTTCTGTGAATTTTGTTCACAAAAAACACCTCGCGGAATGTTACCAGTGAACAGTAACTCGACATATATAAGATTACGGCTCTCCCGGTGACAAAAAGGTAAGTACTATCTGTCACTTACCTTTTTATAAAACACTATTTTCCCGCGCCTGTGGTATCCACAGTAAAACACCCGGAGATATTTCTCCGGGTGCCGGTCATCTTTAAAATCATTAGTTCCAGAACGCTCCATAAATCTTCTGGATCTTAGCGATCTGTGCATCTGTAATCTGATTCAGTGCATTCTGAACAGCTGCATAAGTCTGTGGTCTGCTACTCTTCAGGGAAGCATTGTTCAGGATGTAATCCTTAACAGATTCTGCAAAATATTCGGAAGCATTCTGTGTTACATAGGCTTTATTAAAAGCTGTAACATTTGCCTTCTCAGCTGCAAAAATGCTCTGGAAGCTTGCTGTCTTATCTGCATTTCCTGCGATAAATGCAAGGAAATGACCCAGCTCATGATAAACAGAATCATCAATCTGCTTCATTGTAATAGATCTTGATCTTGCATCAAAATATCCTGAATAGTTGACGGATGGATCAACAACAAGCTTAAATCCCAGCTGCTGATATGCTGCAATTACACGATTGTCCATCTTGCCTGCAACACTTGCTACATTTTCCTCGTGTTTGCTCTGGTTCTGTGAAGAGCTTGCTGCTGCAGTTACCTGGGCAGCGGAAGCACCAGAAGAAGTAGTGCTTACAGCGGTCTCATTGTCAATTGATACCTGCTGTGTAGTTGTTGTCTGAACAGTTGTTGTGATCTTGGATGTAACAACTTTCTTTTTGGATTTCTTGGTGTATTTCGCTGTTGCTTTGGTAACAACGGTTGTCTTGGTATCTACTGTTGTATTACCGGATTTATTTGTTTTATTGGTTACTTTTGTTTTAGTTTTCAGTTTCTTGGTGTAGCTCTTCTTGGAAGCCTTTTTTAATTTAACAGTCTTCCTGGTTGTCTTGGTACTGGAGGTAGTCTTCACAGTAGTCTTCGGCTGGGAAGCCAGTGGAGTTTCATCTTCTATGATGGAAGTCTCCATGATCGGATCTGTGTAACTGGGGAATTCAGGTGTTTCTCCTGTTCCTGAGAATAATGAAACGCCGCCGATCACTGCTGCCAATGCTATAGCAGCACAACTGGAAACAACTTTTTTATTTGCGAGCCACTCTGTTAATTTCTTTCCTTTCATAAATAACACACCTTTCTTGAACCATAATGTAACTGACTTGCCGCTATCTGGAAACTATCAGTCCCATCAGTTTGTGGAAATAAAAAAACCGTTTATCAGATTAAATAAACGGTCGCCACAAACAGAAGAACCACGTCTCCTGTCATATTACATTACCTAATCAATATCAATGCGGCAACCGGCTGTCATAGTCTTGAGACCTTAGACCCTTGGCTTTGCGTCCCTGTCTTTCAACAGGTTTGCCTTTTATTCACTTCTTATAATAAAGCAAACTGTCACTTTTGTCAACGGAATTCCCTTGTTAAAACTTACAAAAATCCGTCTAAAAAGTACGAAAACAAAAAAATCTGTAAAAATATCTGAGCGGATCGTAACGCATGATAATCCTTCTCAAATATTTTCACAGATTCCTTTTCGATGTAATGGATAGCAACAAACACACCTTACAGCTTGCGTGTAGACTCCCGCTCTATAAGAGTTCCGCTCAGTATTTGCCGTTTCACTACCTTTTTCCGGTCGATCAGATCAAACAAGGTACGGACGCTCTGCAGGGCAGTTTCCACTCTTGGATATTTCAATGTGGTGATGGATGGATGATAATATTCCGCAATGTCCTGACCATCTGCTCCTGCCACACAATAATCCTCCGGTACTCTTTTGCCGCTGTCAATAATTGCTCTGCAGGCGCCTACCGCCAGAGTATCTGAAATTGCATAAATACAGGAAAAATCCACCCCCGATTTCAAAAGCTCACAGGTACAGTTATAACCATTCTCAATCGTATAGATTCTTTTACCTGGTTTTAAACGAATTATAAGCTTCTCATCATACTCCAGTCCATTTTTTTCCAGTGACCTTTTATAGCCATTGAGATGGCATCTTCCAAGACCTTCATCTCCGGAAGTAATAAAGGCGATCCTTTTATGTCCGCAGCTGCACAGATAATCAACCATACTCTGGCTCTCAATCTCTGTATCAGTCGTCACAAGGGCACTTTTAGGATAAGTTCCTGTATCCTCCGGAACTGTTTTTCCGGAACCACTGATCACATACGGAACTCTCAGCATTCTCAGCCTTGACTCGTCATAATTATACATACCTCCAAGAAATATGATTCCTTTGACTTTTTTCTCTTTTTCCAGCTGAAGGGCAAGCTCAACTTCGTCTTCATCATCTGCTACATTCTGCAATACCAGGCAATATTTCCTGTCACGGACTTCCCGCTCCAATACATGAAGCATAACACCCCAGTATGAGTTGCTGATTTCTTTTATTATAACTGCGATCGTATTGGAATCAGCCCTTTTCAGATTTTTCATCCTTTTCAATATGACAGGATGCTTTTCCAGGCATCTGAAGACCTTCCTTTTTCTCTGCTGTAAGCCTTTCTTCCTGAACCCCTACTTCATATTCCACAATTTCCGCAGCATCTTCACTTTCACTTACCGCAAAAAGCCGGTTCTTCACCAGACAAATCCAGGAAGGATTCTGCATTTGTATGATAAGAGGAGTTCCTGCAACATCTCCCAGGATCTCATTATACGGAATCAGATAGATACCTTTTCCAAGCTCCTGCTTCTCCAATACAGCAGGGGCATCATGCTGTGTATAGGTTCCGACAAGCAAAATATCCATGCTTTCTTCCATCTCCTTTGTTAATTCCTTTTACTGGAATTTCAGTTCATCTGACAATTCCACAACCATGTGTAATTCACCAGGTGACATCACCTTTTCTCCATGAATTACCACATTGTCAAAATAAAAGCCATGAGGTCTGCACACTTCATTTTTCATCTCAAAGCCACGTATAATGGATACTGGAAAAGTGCCTTCTGTAATTTCAATATTTTTAAAGAAAATATCATTTACCATGCCTCTTTCCCTGTCTCGTGAATACTTGGAATCAAGAGTTTTAATATCAATAAATTTTTCCTGGGCATCTTCAATTCGGATGTTTTCATAAACAATATCATGTACATGGGCACGGTCAGCGTTATGAATTGTCAGTACTCCACCTGACTGATTGCCCTCATACTGGCAATGTACAACATCACAATTTCTGAAAACAACATCTGTAATTTCGTCACATCTGGTTTCATATCCGATTTCAAGTGTGTTTCCAAATTCTGCATTCCAGAACAGGCAATCCTCAACAAGGATATGTCTCACATCTGTGCAGCCTGACGGATCCTGGAATTCCACAGCCTTAATAGATATACAATCATCATTTGCCCTTATAAAGCAATTACGAAGCACTACATTCTCACATCCGACTATATCGACGCCATCTCCTGTGATCACTTTTCCCAGAACATTTACATCTTCAATCAGAACATTTTTACATGCAACCGGAACAATATGCCAGGAACCACCATCCAGAAGTGTGATTCCGCGTATTTCAATGTCCTCACCCAATACAGGAACGATCAGCTGCTCTGCACCATTTTCATCCCATGCATGCCAGTTTCCTCCATACAGGATTCCGTTTCCCAGAATACGGACTCTGTCTGCCATTCTGGAATAGATTCTTCCACTTACAACTGCTCCGTACTCTATATAAACAGTTTCGTCAGAATTAAGCTGAAGGCATCCCACGTTATAGGCTTTTCCGCTTTCAAATACATAAGTGGCATTCTCAGGCTTCGGTATGTATTTTCCCGGAAGAACATAAAGTGGTGACTCCAGTTTATCGTCCAGTTCAAGAGTAATTCTCTTTCCGGCAGGAAGGCTTATGCTGATTTTGTTTCCCTCTTCTTTGAATGGTATCTGTGCAGCTGCAGGACGGATAACAGCTTTCTGAAATGGTTCGTTTACTGTAACTTCTACCTCTGCCTTTTCATTTTCATCCAAGAAAGAAACAAAATCAAAAAATTCTGTATGATATACTCGCTGTTCCTTTCCGTTTACCTTAACCTGATACAGCTCTGATACCGGAATATCTTCTACCGATTCCAGTTCATACAATGGTTTTTCTCTTATCTCGCGCGGTACAAATTCCTGTTTTTTCGTCATTATGTTTCTCCTTTATTTTTAATTTATTTTCAAATTCATGATTATGTTTATAAACATTACTATACAATGTTTTTCTTTTTTAGTAAAGTGTTTTATTTGACAAGATACTCCTCTTATTTTTATGCATTTTGTATAAGTTCTTCTGTTTTTTTTAATTATTATTTGACTTATTTGTTTGATACATATATACTATAAGTTACTAAACAACCTTATTTGAAAGGAAACATTATGGAAAAACTTCCTGCATACAAGAAATGTTATAACAAATTAAAATCCGATATAGATAATAACGTTTATCCCATAGGTTCCTATCTTCCCACAGAAGATGAGCTTGGAAAAATGTTTTCGGTAAGCCGTACGACGGTCCGGCATGCCATTGACCTTTTGGTTAAAGACAAACGCATAAAGGTAAAGCAGGGTGCCGGCACACAGGTGATCAATCCCAAAGAACGAGAGCTTACCAGCTTCTCAAAATTTCATAACGTAATAGACATAAACACTCTGTTTCCGGATAATGCCGCCCTGACCATCAGCGGAACCTGGATTGACCGTATTCCTGCAAACAGCCAGGTCGCCAGTGCGTTGGACCTTAATGAAGGAACAGAAGTCTTCCGCCTTCAAAGAGTGGTTTCCTCCAATGAACAGCCTGTGATAATTCAGACAAATTATATCCGTATTGATTTTTTCCCAGATTTAGATACCTACCGCGAACAGCTTGTAGATCTCTATTACTTTATTCAGAAGCACTACGGAATTAAATTTGAAACTGGCGAAGAACACATCAACATCAGCTCAGCTGATTTCCTTGATGCACAGATTCTCAACATTGAACCGGGATCTCCTATTTTTTTCAACACCAGAACAGCACACTGTTCACTGGGTCCTATGGAATACCTGGAAGCCAGGATCCGTCCTGATCTGTGCCATTTCGTGGTTCGTATGAAGGAACCACCAGCATGGTACGATCTTCCCGAATTTCAAAAATCCCTGGAACGTGTTTGAAAATGAATGATCAACTTATAAAAAGGAGCGGCGCTATGTCTAAACGCATTTCGGCCCTTCTGCTTTGCTTATTTCTATTTTTCCTGCTAATAGTTTTCCCAGCTGCAGGCTGCGGTCAGAACAGCAGCTCCGGTTCCGGCGAAGAACCGCCTGTTTTTTCCCCGCTGAAGGTTCTGGTTCCGGAAGCTCCTGGAACAGACACCATAGGATATTCACCTCTGATACTGGATATTTCAAATATCAGTCAGGGATATCTGACTGCTGTCAGTGACAGCAATGGTACCACCAAAAACATCCAGCTTTCCGCGGATGACGGCGTTGTTTATTCTTATTTTGTAAGCTCCGGCGAAAGTGCTGTCATTCCGTTTACCAGTGGAAGCGGCACCTACCAGGTATCCTGTTATGAGCAGGTAAACGGCAGTCAGTATGCCGCACTTTTTGCCCAGGCTCTGGAGGTTTCCCTGGAGAATGAATTTCTCCCGTTTTTGTATCCGAACCAGTATGTAAATTTTACCCCGAACTCAGAAGCCTGCAAGCTGGCTCTTTCTCTTCTGGCAGAGGATGCCACGGAACAGGAAAGCATTGACACCGTTTTCCAGTATGTAACCCAGCATGTCACCTACGACGAGGACAAAGCAGCCACCGTTGAGACAGGATATCTTCCTGACATAGACGAAACCCTCTCTACCGGAAAGGGAATCTGTTTTGATTATGCTGCCTTGATGACGGCAATGCTGCGAAGCAGGGATATTCCCTGTAAGCTTCAGATCGGATATGCAGGTGACATCAAGCATGCCTGGATCGATGTTTACATACGTGGAAAAGGATGGGTGGAACAGGCGATTACCTATGACGGGGAGAAATGGAACCGCATGGATCCAACCTTTACCGCCAACAGTGAAGATGAAGAGCTTATCAATTCCTATATCGGTGACAGCGCAAATTATACGCTGCAGTTTACCCGATAGCACAACGAAAAACGCCTCGCAGGTTCATGGATTTTTTCAGGATCTGCCTGATGTTTTTTCAGAGAGGACTTTATATGATTACCAAATTAAACAATCGGGAGCTGTTCCAATTCTGTGAACAGTTTTCCATCATATTACGTTCCGGAATGTCCGCCATTGAGGGACTTGCCATCTTAAATGACGACAGCCAGACAGAACGGGGCAAAGAAATTTTGACCTTTCTTTATAAAGACATGGAGGAATCCGGCTCCCTGGCGCACGCCATGGAGCAATCCGGTGCTTTTCCTGCTTCTGCTGCTGCTTATGTACGCACCGGCGAAGAGACAGGCTGTCTGGATGAGGTTATGAAGGGTCTGTCTGCTTTCTATGCGAAGGAGATTCAGATCACAGACCAGATTCAGAGTGCAGTCGCCTATCCCCTTGTTATGCTGGGCATGATGACTGCGGTTATTGTAATTCTTCTTGTAAAGGTTCTCCCGGTTTTCCGCCAGGTTTTCCGCCAGCTTGGACTGGAAATGAGCGGGATCTCCGGTGCCCTTCTTGGAATCGGCGAAACACTTAGCCGCTATTCTACTGCCTTCCTTGTTCTTCTGGCCGCGATGATCGGCTTTATCCTTTTCCTGGTTCTTCACCCAAAGGGGCAGGAACTGATCCGCAAAATCGTCTGCCGTTTTCCCGGCATGAAGGAAATTCCGGTAAATTTGGATTACAGTCGTCTTTGCCAATGTATTTCCCTGGGAATCCGAAGCGGACTTTCCCCTGAGCTTTGTGTGGAGCTGGCAGTGGCTGTGGTTACCCAGACTGAGATCAGGGAAAAGCTTGCTTCCATTCAGAAGCAGCTCGCGGAAGGATATGGATTTACAGAAGCCATCACGGAATCCGGACTTTTTAAGGCTATGGAGCTTCGTCTGATCTCCCTTGGTTTTCAGGCTGGTGCATCTGACGAAGTAATGGAAAAACTGGCTGAGCAGTATGAAGAAAAATCCACAGACTCTGTTTCCCACATTGTGTCAATTTTGGAGCCTACTATTGTGATCGTCCTTTCAATTTTGGTAGGACTGGTCCTTCTTTCTGTTATGATGCCGCTGCTGGGACTGTTATCTGAAATGATCGCATAACAACTGTAAGGGAGAGTGAAAATGGATATATTTGAAACCAGACTCATTCGTGTCAGGCGGATTTTCCGCTTTATTGTTCCAATCCTGTTCGCTGCAGTCCTCTGCCTGATCTTCTATCTTGGAATTGCACGTACACAGACTGATTCCCTGGAAAAAGAACAGGTTACTTTAACGCAGGCACTTGAAGGAGGTGCCATCCGCACCTACGCCCTCACAGGCCAATACCCTCAGAGCCTGGATGAATTGCTTTCAGATTACCATATTACCTATGATTCTGAGAAATTTGTGGTAGAATATGTTCCAAACGGATCCAATCTTCTGCCATCGATCAGCGTACTTCCGGTAAATGCCAGAAAAGGAGGTGCCAGATGAATTCCAGATTTACCCGGAAGAACCACAGCATTGATTCACTGGCAGCCCTGCTGCTTTTTGCAATGTATGTGCTGTTTCTTCTATTTCTGATGCTTTTTGGTGCCGGGAACTATCAGGCCTCTGTAAAAAGCCTGGACACTAATAACAATCTTTATACGGCAGCCTCTTACATCACTACCAAGTTTCGTCAGCACGATATTCCCGGAATGACCTCCCTTACAGAGCTTCAGGGAACACAGGTTCTTTGCTTTCAGGAAGCTATTGAGGGGAAAGATTACTGCACTTACATTTATTTTGATGGCAGTCATTTAAAAGAGCTTTTTACAGCATCGGATTCCCAGGCCGATCTTTCTATGGGGACCAACCTTGCACAGCTTCAGGATTTCCAGATTGACGCTTTAGAAAACACTTTTTACAGAATCACATTAACGGACACAGATGGACATTGTTCCAGTTTTCTGCTTCATCCAGGGGTTCCTGCCTGATTCGCAGGCTCCTGAATTTGGGGCAGGTCACTTCTGAATGATGTGCTGAAAGGAAGTTTTTATGAAAAAAATCACTACCCATTCCAAATCCGGGCTTTTTCTTATGGAAATGATATTTGTCCTTCTTTTTCTTGGGCTGACCTGCGGTGTCTGCGTAAGACTGTTTGCGGCTTCCTACATGACAAGGGTACATGCCCGGGAGGACTCTCATATCCAGGAACTTATCACCAGCGCCGGTGAAATTCTGGAAGGAACTGACGGCACTGTTCAAAATTTTCTGGCACTGATGCCAGATGGAGTTGCAGATCAGGACAGTATTTGCTATTATTTTGACAAGCACTGGCAGAATGCTTCCGAAGAAAGTGCATTTTATAAAATGAGGCTCGTCTGCTCTGCTTCTGACAAGGTCAAAGAAGTTCACATTACTTTCGAAAAACTCCAGAATGCAAATGAGGAAACCAGCCTTTATACACAGACAATTCGCTTTCCAGTTTTTTCCACAAAGGAGGTAGCAGATTCATGAAAGAAAAGAATCATCTTTTTTCTGCAACTGGAATTCCTTCCCTTTTTCTAATCTTCGGAGTTCTTATGCTGGTGATCCTGTCCTTGCTTGGCTATGGTACTTCCAGGCAGGATCTGCGCACCAGCAGCCTTTCTCTGGAGCAGACCTCAGCCTATTATAATGCCTGCAGTGAGGCAGCTGATTTTTACTCAGAGCTGGTTCAGACATTGGAGGGATTTCAGACGCAGGCAAAAACAGAGACTGCATATTACCAGCTCGTCTCCGATTATCTGAACTCACAGGAGAATGTAGAATGGGATTCAGAGGAACATACTGCTGAATATGTGAAAACATTTTCCGACACCCAGAGTCTGGCTGTAAAAGTTTCTGTATTCTGGACTGACCGTACAGCTGATTCCACAGCCTCTGATACCGCTGCTTCTGATACCGTTGCCTCTGATACCGCTGCTTCTGATACCGTTGCCTCTGATACCGCTGCCTCTGATACCATTAATGCAGGATTGGACATGACCAGCAGCAATATCGCCGGAATCCTCTCCTGGAATACGGTTGTAACTGCAGACTGGAATCCGGACAACAGCCAGTCTGTCTACAAAGGAGAATAATTTTATGGAAGAAAAAGTAAAGGCTTTTCTGGAGCTTGCCACTCAGAAAAAAGCCTCTGATATATTTATTATTGCCGGTCGTCCCCTTTCTGTAAAAATTGACGGAAAGCTCTGTACACTGGATGGTTTTGAAGAACGGCTCATGCCTCCGGAGACAGATGAATTTATCCGGATCATTTACAAGCTTGCTCACGACCGGAATATAGAACCTATGCTGGAAACCGGTGACGATGACTTTTCCATGGCTATCCCTGGTCTCTCAAGATTTCGTGTAAATACATACCGGCAGCGTGGTTCTCTTGCCGCTGTCATCCGTATTATTGCATTTAATCTGCCTGATCCGCAGGATCTGCACATTCCTCCAGCTGTTATGGAAGCAGCTGACCTTACCAAGGGAATGGTTCTGATCACAGGTCCCGCCGGAAGCGGAAAATCCACCACCATGGCTTGTATCATCGACAAGATCAATCACAGCCGTGAAGGCCATATCATCACGTTGGAAGACCCTTTGGAATACCTTCACAGACATGACAAATGCATTGTCAGCCAGCGCGAGATCTGTACGGATACTGCCAATTATCTGGTTTCCCTGCGTGCCACCCTGCGTCAGAGTCCGGATGTGATCCTTCTTGGAGAAATGCGTGACCACGAGACTATCCAGACTGCCATGACTGCTGCTGAAACCGGACATCTGATTCTTTCCAGCCTTCATACTACCGGAGCTGCCAATACCATCAGCCGTATTATGGATGTTTTCGAGCCCAGCCAGCAGCATCAGATTGCCATTCAGCTTTCCATGGTTCTGCAGACGGTCATTTCCCAACAGCTGGTGCCGGATGTGAATGGACACAATATTCCGGTTTTTGAGATTATGAGGCTTACCCCTGCCATCCGAAATATGATCCGCGACAACAAGATTTATCAGATTGACGGTGTGATCGCCTCTTCCTCCCAGGCAGACATGAAATCCATGGATAACAGCCTGCTGGAGCTTTATCGAAACCGCCAGATCACAAAAGAAACTGCACTTAAATATTCATCTAATCCGGAAATGTTAAAACGGAAGCTCATGTAATGGGCTTCCGTTTTTTTAATATCCGAAGGTTGTCCTGCTGCAAAAAACTTTATAGTTTTTACTATGTGCAGACTATCTTCTATTCCACAATGCTTTACTGTAAATTCTATTTCTTTTCTGTAATTGATTTCCTACTTTCTTGTAACTGTCGCCGATACTTTATACTTTCCCTTTACAACACCATTTGGTTCTTTTACATAAGCACGCACATAATAACGGTACTTCTTTCCTTTTTTCACCTTCTTGTCTGTCCAGGTGGAAGTTTTCCCCTTCTTAATAGTAGCGGCCAGCTTATATTTTCCGCTTCCAGTCTTCTTGTAAATGTAATAGCCATCACACTTCTTCTGTGCCTTCCACTTTAATTTCAGACCTTTCTTCGTATTGGAAACCGATGAGACCGTCTGCCTGGAGGGTGCTGATTTATACTTTCCACTGGACTTGTAACTGCTTGCCACTGTTTTCTTATCCACAGTACAATAAGCTCTTACTGTATACTCATAAACGGTAGTTGATTTTATCTTTTTATCTTTGTAGGATGTAGTAGCTGCTTTCTTTATGTTTGCAAGCTTCGTCCATTTTCCAGAGGATGTTTTCCTGTAAACCACATAGCCTGCTGCACCGGAAATCTTATTCCAGTTTACTGTATTGTAAAGTCCGGAAGAAACCTTCACCGACACAGACGGAGTGGCAAGCATTGTCTTAGCCGCAGCTTCCGCGGTATAATCGGAATATTTTGCAGTACCGTTCACCATACTGTACGCACGGATCTTGTATGTATACGTAATTCCCGGCTGAACCTTCGTATCTGTCCAGGAAGTATCCGACCAGGAGGCTGTCTCCACCTTCTGATACTCTCCGCCGGAGGTTCTTCTATATATCTGATATCCGGAAACTCCAGCTGCTTTACTCCAGGTCAGACTGATCTGGTTATAGGCTCTGGCTGCTGCCTGGAACGAAGCGGGTCTGGTTACATTCACTGCGTTGCTCAATGTTCTTGTGTGAGCTTTTATTCTTACACAGGCACTTGGACTGGTTTTGAAAAAATCACTCCAGCCATTTTTTTCATGGTAACAGAAGCTCTGATTCTCCTCCAGACCTGCCTGAAATTCTACCCAGTCATAGGCACTGTTGGTCTCGCACAAGTATTCCACTGTGTCGGAACCGATATTGGTGATCACTACCGAATAAAGAGTTCCATTCATCAGATTTACCTCTGGCACTTCCACTGTGGAAATACCGGCATGTTCCTGATAAAAAGTAACCGGATTGGCAAATGCCGGAGTTCCGCTTACCGGATTGCTCTTATCCTTCAGATTTGTATAAATCTGAATGCTGTAGCTTCCTCCGTCAGTGTAAGTAGCCAGAACCACTTCTCCAAGGGCTTCTCCATTCCCATTTCCGGCTTTTGCCTGAAAAACATTGGCAATGGAGGAAATCCCACTGCTGCCGGAAGGATACAGCTTCAGCTTGCTCAGTGCACTGGAACCGTCATAGAAATAGTTGTTCCGGTACTTCGGACTGGTGGTGGCTTCTGCTGCTACAATATTATAATTGCATTTATTCTCATAGGAAATATAAAAATAACCGGCTTCTCCCCAGTCATCTCCCCAGCTGTTTCTGGCGATCCATGCCCCATTTGAAGTAACATTGCTGGCAGAATTGAAATTTTCCCTGGAATAATTGTCATCCCAGCCAATCAGAGTTATTGCATGGTTCACGCCTGCACTTCCCGGGTAGCTGTATGCATACGTATACGGATTATAATAGGTATCATACATTCCAAAGGACATGGAGACAGAGCCATATTCTGATATCAAGCTTTTAATATTATTTACAGAATAAGAAGTAAACGCCGCATTTTCCAGATAGGCTGTGGTCTGGTATGCCATTTGGGAAGACGGCACCTTGTCAGAGTCTAGGGTATGATCTGCATTTGTCTCATAAGGAACCTGGGATTCCAAAGCCATACCGCTCCACGTACTCAAGAAAATGGCAGCCAGAGTCTGATTTCCTCCATCTCTGTAGGAATGGAGGATATTGTTTTTGTCGTTGGCTGTATTTCCAAGAGGATCGTTCCTTCGATTGGCAAAGAAATATGCCAGATGTTCTTCTGACAGATCAAACAGCCCAGCTCCCGCCTGAAAAAATGAGATTTCCAGGTTGGCAGCCAATGTGTATGCCCAGCACATATTGGAAGGCTTTTGATTTCTCACCGGGATGGAAAGACTGCTTCGGGGATCGTATTTCGCAGGATAAGACGCAGCTCTGGCAGCACCTACGCTTCCTGTATCACCGTTTCCATTGCCAGCTGGCGGGTCTACATAGCTTAAGGGCTGCAGCTCACGGATCGGCTCCAGCTGAGCCTCAATCTCCGCATCGGTCAGATCGTCTTCATTTTTCTCTTCTTCGGCAGAATCCGGATCCATGCTGCCAAAGCCAAAATCTTGTTCCTGAAGTTCATCAGTACCACCATCTGAGAAACCGTCTGACAGGTCTTCCGATTGGGAGGGATTTCCATCTGTCATGCCTGTGAAGCTGGCATTGCCTGACTGACCGGCATCGTCTTCCGTACTTCCATTGCCAGCCTGGCTGTCATCGCCTTCTGCACTTCCATTGCCAGCCTGACTGTCACCGTCTTCTACACTTCCATTGCTAGCCTGGCTGTCATCAGCTAAAGTGCTTCCGCTCCCTGACTGATCATCACCTGCTGAAAAATCATCCTGCACATAAAACTCTTCCGCAGTCATCGCATCCGACGGCACAGCTGATGCAGCGTCTCCTGCGCTTTCCATTTCCACACTTTCCGTCCAGACCATACTCTGCCCGGCAATATCTGCTGCCTGAATAGGCAAGCCTGTAAAAATCAGGGACTGGGCAAGTAACAGACTTACAGCTGCTTTTTTCAATAATTTCTTATATTTCATATTTACTCCTGTCGTTCTGAGCTTCCTGTTCCGGAGTATTTTTCACACAGGCTCCAGAGCGTATTAAAAAATCACCAGAACAGAATTTTCGTTCAAACAGATATTTTTCACTTATTTATGATTTTTTAGATATTTTTCCAGAAAATGTATTAATTTCTCCATTTCTTCCTGAGTCCCTACCGTGATCCGCAAATGATTGTCAATCCTCGGCTTCGGGAAGTATCTTACATAAATATGCTCCTGACGAAGGGCCTCAAAAATTTCTTTGGCCGGACAGCTTTTGTGAGAAGCAAAGATAAAGTTGGTCTTAGAATCCGGGAATGTGAAACCAAGGGCAGCCAGTTCTTTCTTCGCCCATTCTCTGGTAGCAATAATCTTCTCACAGGTTTCTGTAAAATATGCTTTATCCTGGATAGCTGCCACACCGGTTGCAAGAGTGGTACGATCCATAGTGTAGGAATTGAAGGAATATTTTACATCGTTCAGAAATCTGATCAGCTGTGGATTGCCGCATGCAAAGCCGATACGCATTCCAGCCATGGAACGGGATTTGGAGAAGGTCTGGACTACCAGAAGATTGTCATATTTCTCTATAAGCTCCAGTGCTGATTTCGCTCCGAAATCTACATATGCTTCATCTACGATCACAATGACGTCCCGGTTGTGTAAGAGAATCTCCTCGATGTCACCGAGGGGCAGCTCCACTCCTGTAGGTGCATTGGGGTTCGGAAAAATAATTCCACCGTTTTCTCCGAAGTAATCTTCTTTGCGGATACAGAAGTTCTCATCGAGAGCTTTACATTCATATGGGATTCTGAAAAGATCCGCCCATACGTCATAGAAAGAATAGGTGATATCTGGAAAAAGGATCGGTTTATCTGAGTTAAAGAAGGTGAGGAAGCTCATGGCAAGTACATCATCTGAGCCAACACCTACAAAAACCTGCTCGTCTTTCATTCCATAGCTCCGGGCAATTGCATGTACCAGGTCGCCAGCTGTAGGGTCCGGATAAAGGCGGAGGGTATCTGGCTGAATCTCGTGTAATGCTTTCTCCACGCCTGGTGCAGGGGGATATGGGTTCTCGTTTGTGTTCAGCTTGATCATGTCCGGCTGATTGGGCTGCTCGCCGGGTGTATAAGGTACTACTTTACGAATGTTTGCTTCCCATGTATTCATTTCGGTCCATCCTCGCTTCTTCGTATTTTTATTATAATTTCTTTTTGAAAAAATCTGTAGTATGCATGTTTCTGCATAGTTATTAGTATTTTACTTTTTTCCTTGGAGTTTGTCAAATTTCGTTGTGGGGTGTTGCGGTACTTCTTTCTGCGGTTATATTGCTATTTTGTGGATTGGTCGTTATTCCGGACGCGATTTCACAATGTATATTCACCGCCGCGCGTCGCAACGTTCCGGCAAGCTAATGACTAACTACGACTAAGACGCTCAGGAGAGCCTTCGCGCCTAAGTCTCCGTAAGTCATGGATCTCTCCTCCACTAAAACCGCTCCTGAAATGCGCGGCTTGCGAATATACATTGCAAAATCGCTGGCTGCTGGAAAGGGAAGAAAGAAACTATAACGACAACAACGGGGGTGGGGTGACGTAGTTGGTATCCCGCAACTTTATTGTTTTTTTAATCTATCGCTGTCAGGAAAGTATCGGGAAACCAATCACTCCCCCTTCGTTAAAAGTTCTTTTCAACCAGCAAGTCCCAGCCAGTACACAGCATTTGGGCAATGTGTATTACTCCAGCGAGCCATTTCAGGCGCGTTCTTAGCGTAAGCGAAATCCAGCGCTTACGTAGACTTATGCGTGAGGGCTCTCCCGAACGCATTAGTCGCAGTTAGCGCTTAGTTTGCTGGAGCGTTGCGCCGGCGAGTGAGTAATACACATTGTCCAAATGCGTCCCTCCCGAAGAACTTTTTAACCATAAAAAAGCCCTTTAGGAATTTTTATTGACTTCCTAAAGAGCTTTCAATATACAATCTTATTAACCTGCCAGGTGAAGGATTCCAATGAGGAATACCCAGCCAAGTCCATAATATGTCACAACAGCAACAAGGTCGTTGACGGTGGTGATCAATGGGCCAGAGGCTACGGCGGGGTCTACACCTGCTTTTTTGAAAAACAGTGGGATACAGGTACCTACGGCACTGGAGATCAGCATTGCAAGGAGCAGGGCAACTCCGATGCAGCCGGATACGGCGTATGCAAATACCAAAGTCTTTCCTTTAAATAAGTAAATGTAAAGTCCAATGAGTACAAAGGACAATATACCAAGCAACGCACCATTGCAAAGACCAATCCGCATTTCTTTAAATACAAGTTCCAGCTTCTGCTTGCCGGTGAGGGACTCATCCATCAGGACACGGATGGTAACAGCCAGGGACTGCGTACCGACGTTTCCGGCCATATCCAATATAAGGGACTGGAAGGCCATGATGATGGGAAGCTGGGTAACTACGTTCTCAAAGACACCAACTACAGAGGATACAACCATTCCAAGACCAAGAAGAACGATCAGCCATGGCATACGTTTCTTCATACTCTCTTTCAGCGGTTCCTTCAGATCTTCCTCTGCGGTAAGACCTGCCAGCATGGCGTAATCCTCTCCCATTTCATCATCAACCAGGTCGATGATATTGGAAGATGTGATAACACCTAAAAGGCGGTTGTCATTATCCAGCACGGGGATGGAATCCTCGGAATACGCTTTCAGTTCTTCGATACAGTCGTCAATATCCTCTTCGGCATATACATATGGGTAAGAGGTTGCCACCAGATCTTCCAGGGATTTATCCTGTCTTGCAATGATCAGGTCTTTCAGATCAATGGCTCCGTAAAATTTCTGTGACTCGGTTACCACAAAGATTGTGGAAATATTATCGTTCTTAGCAGCCTGCTCTACAAGGCTGTTCATAGCCTGCTTCACAGTCAGGTTCTCACGAATGATAATGCAGTTAGTCGTCATACGGCTACCGATTTCATCCTCATCAAAGGAAGCGATCATCTCAATATCGTGGCGGACATCATCATCCATTAATTCGAACAGCAATTTCTTTTTGGCTTTATCAATCTTATGAAGAACCTCTACAAGGGCATCAGTCTCCATGCGTGAAAGAATGGCTGCACCTTTTTTTACATCCATTTCTTTCACATATTCTGCTGCATTATCTGAGTCCGTATACTCAAAAATATCGGACAGCATATCCAGTTCCAGAATACGGTACAGTTTGCAGCGTTCCTGAACAGTCAGCCTCGGCATTGCATCTGCAATGTCATTGGCATGAAAATCTCCCAGCTTATCGCTCATAGCTGCCGGAGAGGTATTACTTCTTACTACAGCCAGAATATCCTGGGTGTAGTCCTGCACTCTTTTCTCCATCCTACTTTCTCCAATCTGACAATAAGACAGTTCACCATTTCTAGGTGTTTATCTTATGTATTTTTGACGGACTTATACAAAGTCCATTTTTACGGACAGTAAAATCCGTATTTAAACAGAATATAAGCGTATAGCTTTTCTGTTCTTTGAGCGTGTTTGAAAAAGGTTTTCTGCAAGATGTACGTCACAATTTGTGGGAGATTTTACCAGAATGAGGGCACCATAGTGGGCTACGGCAACCGAATTCGGGTAAAATATACTGCAAAATGGAGCGCAGATTGCGGAAATGCTTTTTCAAACAGGTTCTAGGGAATATTGGATTCTTCTGAAGAACTCATAGGATAGAAAAAAGAAATGAAACAGTGTTCTTAAGCGCAATGCGCCTTTTACATGAAAAGAAGAACAGAATGTGCGCGATGCTCATCTGTCATTTCGTTTTTCCATCCTATGCAACTACTTCGCCCATGAGAATCGCAACTATCCATTCTGTTCACCTGCCTTTGTTCTTAGATTTTGTGGGAATATATTTTATTCCCACAGGTCATTCTAACTGCTTTTATACAAAAAATCAATTCCTATTTTGCTATTTACCTGATTTTTCACCTGATTTTTCAAGTTTCTTTCTATTTCTTTATATAGCTGTCATTTTTCTGTGGGCAAATAGAAAAAGAGAGACGGCAAAAGCCGTCTCAAAAGAATCAACACGCTATAAATTACAGTAACTGGCGCAATGGTCTTATTATAATTCTTAATACTCCATAGAACAGCTTTTTCTGCCAGTTCAGCACTTTCGTTTCGTACTGTGCTCCTTCGGTCTCCTGTCCGTTTGACAGAACTTCTTTACTTTTTTCTATGTAAGTACCTTCCGTGAACTGAATCTGCTGATTCAGTTCTTTGCTGTCGATAACAAGCATTAATTCCGTATCCAGATAAGTACTTCTCATGTCCAGGTTATAGGATCCGACGACAGAAAGTCGGTCATCAAGCAGAACAGCTTTTGTGTGAACTGGAACCTCGTTCATCAGCTCATATACATCGGCACCGATATTCAGAATTTTCTTTTTCTGATTCAGGTAGTCGGTGCAGCCCCAGGGATTGGAGCCTTTCTCTACTGCGTTAAGAATGATCTTTAACTGGGCATGGGACGCGATTTCATTTAAAGTGTCGTACATGTATCCGTTGCAAATTACATATGGGGTCTGGATCGTTACATTGTCTGCATTCTGCGCCAGATAGCAGATTGTCTGAAGTACCAGAGGCGTTTTTGGACCTGCATGGGTTCCGTTGTTGACAAGCGTAATTTTATTCGCCGGAATGGTATCCTCCTGCCAGGAGCTGTAATCTTCAATATCGGTGTATTTTTCTTTCAGGGAAGCGTAACGCATTTCTAAAGACTGGTACTGTTTTTCGTACTTTGAAAGTTTTTCCTGTGTCTCGTCTGTAATTTCATTTTCAACATTCGGTATTCCATTCACAATATTTGAGTTTTTTGAATTGCTTTCTGCACCCTCACTGTCATCCGATGCTTCTTCTGACACAGAAATATCTGAACTATTCTTTTTTCTTCCACCCTTTATTTGCACGCAGTCCTCATTCCATATCTGCCGGAAATACGTTTCCAGTTCCTGCAGAGATTCTCCCTCGCCCTTTGTGATATCCCACACCAGAATATCCCTGTCCACATTGATATCCGTAGTATAATCTCCAAGGAAAATATCATTGCTGTTGCGTCCACCCAGTAGATACATTTTGTCATCCACGATCACATATTTATCGTGCATACGGTAATTCAGCTTAAATAAGCCTGCTGGAGTCACCGGATTGTAAACACCAATAACTACATTCTCCCTCGCTGCCAACGCCTGAAAGTCTTTACTTCCATTCAAGAAAAGCTGCTGGTAAATACCATCGATCAACAGTTTGATTTCCACACCTCTTTTGGCAGCTTGATCCAATGCTGCAAGAAGATCTGTTCCGCTTTCATCTGCCCGCAGATCAAAGGTTGCCAATACAATACTCTTCTTCGCCGCTCCAATCATCCGCAGACGCCACAAAAGTGCCTCTTCATTATCATCAATACAGCGGATCCGTTCGCCCCCTGACGTATCGGAAGTAAATTCTGTCTGTTTCAGCGTTTCCGTAAATTTTTCATCTGGCTTCCTGCAATACAGCGGTGCAAAAACATTTACCAGTACTACAATAAGTAAAAACCATAAAAATATATTCCGTATTCGTTTTAGATTTTTCTTTATCGTTATACACCCTTTCTAAAATCAACATTCCCACAAATATTTTTTTAAATCTACACAACCATTTTCTTTCAGAGTAACTCCTTCCTCTTTCAGCAGCCACTCCTGCTCTGTCCACCCCGGTGCCAGCCTCCCCATATGGTTCACCACCCGATGGCAGGGAAACTTCCCATAGTTCTCTGCATGTGACAACACTCCCGCCACCAATCTGGAATTCTTCTCCCGCCCGATCAGCTTCGCGATCTGTCCATAGGTTGCCACTCTCCCCGCCGGAATTTCCTCCACCACGGAAAGAATCTCATAGGCAAGATCATCGTTTAATTTGGAGATATTTTCTTTGCGCTTGTTTGTTTTCAGTAAATCTGAAAAGGGATCATCAATCATAACTTTTGTCACCTACTTTTATTCACTTCTATTTTGCCATGTAGTATTTCGTTTGGTGGCCCCCTTTTTTTGCTCCAGCACTATGCTGATGAGCTTTGACAATAGAAGCGTCAATTGACAGTTCTGTTAATTCGGCTTCTAAGCTCAAAACACGAAAAATATTATCAAGGGTGCCGTCTTCAATCCATTTACGGAAATGGGAATAAACAGTTTGCCAGGAACCATAACGTTCTGGAAGGTCTCGCCATGGAGCTCCGCTACGAGCAATCCAAACAATTCCATTCAGAATTGTCCGGCTGCACTTTTGGGGGCGTCCCTGTTTTCCGGAATTTTCAGGCGGCAGTAATGGAGCTATACAGTTCCATTCTTCATCAGTTAATTCGTATCGTCTCAACATAATTAACACCCCTTTTTCTTTATTCTAACATGAAAATGGGTATTAGAATATATGTTTTGTGCAACTTTTATTTTTCAAACAGGCTCTAGCGTAGGCGTAATCGACAGGGAAAATTATGTTGTACTCATTTGGACAATTTGAATATAAGACTCCCTCGTAAATCAAAATGCCATCACACCGACTACTCCAAGTGTGATGGCATATGCCTTCTTTCTGTATTTTCCTACTTGATTTACGGATGGGTAATTGAATGTTCCCGCCGGGGTATCACAGATACTGGCTAAACTCTATCTTTTCCTTATTCGGTCCCTTAATTGTGAAAAATCTGACTCCGTTTTCCCAGAATGGTAAAAAATGGATCGTATCCCTGGTGATATTTAAACCAGCATGGTTGATCAGTTCATATACTTTTTCGATGTCTTTTACATCAATTGCAACGTGATCTATAGCGCCTGATTCCATTTTAGCAGCTTTATTCTCATATGTCTCAATTACCAGATTATTCAGCTTGAGGAATGCAACTTTCTCATTTGCTTCCTCGTTGACAGTTTGCAAAGCGACCTCAAATCCAAGCCTTCTATAAAATTCAACGGTTGTTTCTATATCATTTGTAGGAATTCCCACATGCTGAATTCCATTTAACTGCTTCCTTAACATTATTTCTCCTTCTTTTTTTCTCATATAACAGCCCGGCTTCAGCCAGTTTTTCTAAAATCCGCCTCTTTTCCTCTTCCGTCTCAACTGGAATCTGCAATTCTCCATATGCAAAATCCGGCAGGCTTAAGACTCCAAGCATGGATTTCGCGTCCACAATATAGCGTCCATAACAAAGATCCACATCGCAGGAAATTGATTCTGCAATACTGACCAATTTACTTGCATTCTGCATAGTTCCCAATGTTACTTTTATTTTCATCGCTTTCACGCTCCTACGCAAACAGACTAATCACAATAGCACAGACCAGACCTGTAATTCCAATAATGGTTTCCATCATGGTCCAGGATTTCAAAGTCGTTTTCTCATCAATCTCAAGAAGGGAACTGACCAGCCAGAAGCCTGAATCATTTACATGACTGAAAGCAGTTGCTCCTCCGTTGATGGCACAGACCATGGCAGCCAGATAAAGTGGTGACAGTCCTGCTACTCCAGGCATAGCGGCCATGATTCCAGCTGCCATTGTCATGGCTACCACAGCAGCTCCAACAGACGAGCGGATCAGTGCTGCAATGAGAAAAGCAATCAATACTAACGGAAGTCCGCTTTTTTCAAGGGCTGGTCCAATAATATTTCCCATTCCGCAGTCCTGAAGCACCCAGCGGACAATTCCGCCGCCAGTAATTACCAGTAGGATTTGTCCTGTAGGGCGCAGGGAACGATCCAGAATTTTCTTTAACTGCTCTCCATCATATCCCTGTTTTTTTCCAAGGAAGTACATGGCACACAACACAGCAATGATCAGCGCTACAAATGGAGTTCCCAGAAATTCCAGCACTGGTCTCGCCGGAGCAATACCGGGAATATAAGTTGAAAGTGTGTTACACAAAATTAGTACCAATGGTACAAGGATAATACATAACACTGTAGAAAACTTCGGAAGATTTCCTTCTTCGGCTTCCCGAACTTCCTGAATATTTGAAGGAAGTCCTGCATCAATTTTACTTCCGATAAATTTTGACCATAAAATACCGGCAAAAATCAGTGACAAAATTCCAACAGGCACACCTACTGCGATCATAATGCCAAGATCCACGTTCAGCATATTTGCCACCAGGACAGAGCCTGCTGATGGCGGAATAAATGCAAAGCCTGTGGCAAGTCCAGCCAGAAGAGGGATCACATAATATAAAGTAGATTTCTTTGTCTTTTTTGCAAGTCCGAATGCCAGTGGAATGAGAATCACCACGCCAGCCTCAAAGAATACGGTTGTACCAACTACCAGCCCTGTGATTCCCAATGCAATTCCAGATTTTTTCTCACCGAATTTATTGATCAAAGTCTGGGCAACACATTGTGCACCTCCTGATACTTCCAGAATTCCTCCAAACAAAGAGCCAAGTCCAATTAGCAGGACAATTCCCTGCAAGGTATCACCCGCACCTTTTTCCACTGTACTTACCAGGGTTGGAACCGGCATTCCGGCTCCAAGCCCAATAACCAATGCTGAAATCAGCAGTGATAAAATCGGATGAATCTTAAATTTAATGATAAGAAGCAGAAGCAATATAATTCCTGTCCCTGCCGCGATCAGCAGTCTGGCTGACTCTGCCACAAATACCGGTTCTGTCATTTTGTATTTCCTCCCCAAATTTCTCATTCAATAGTCTACAATTAAACAGATAACAACACCCGCATTTTTGCTATCCTATATTCGGGACTTATCAGCATAGTGCATCCCAGATAAATTTGTTACGCTGTAACATATTTATGAATTGTAGCTCTCACAGCTCCCGGCCCTGCGATCATTTCCCTGAACATGTTCTCAATCTTCTCTCCCACACCAGCTTTGTAAAGATCTGTGAAAAACAGGCGCTCGTTAGAAAGGATCGGTTTCAGCTGATTCTTAAAAGTCTCAGGCTTTCCAATAACAATATCCTTTAACTGTTCCTGAAGTTCCTCATTCATCGGATCTGGTGCCAGTTCATATTTATTCCCTGCATCATCCACTGCCAGCATATATCTTAACCAGCCAGCGATTCCAAGAGGAATTGCTGTGAGCTTAGATGCATTCCCGAATCTCTTCACATATGCCTTTACAGTCTCTCCAAAACGGATTCCAACCATCTGGGATACATCCACAGCAAGACGAAGGTTGGTATCGCCAAGGTATTCATTTGGGAAACGATCGTTAAAAAGCTCATCCACAAATGCCTGTGGGGAAAGGATTCCAGGATCAGCAACTACCGGAAGACCCTCACCATAGGCTACCATACGTGCCATTTTCATCATGTCTTCATTTGTATTCAGCATATGGGCAAAAAGGTCATATCCAAGAACCACGCCAAGAGGACCAGTTGCAGAATGAACCGGATTCAGACATACCGTTACTTTCATTCTCTCAGAAAGATTTACTGTATTTCTGTCTGCCATGTATACGCCGAAGCCTTTTTCCAGAGCAGGACGTCCATTGGGGAAGCTGTCCTCGATTACAAGATACTGTGGTTTCTCAGCATTTACAAATGGTGCAATATATGTTTTCTTGCTTGTGATAACAGGCTGCATGCTTTCTACGCCAAGCTTCTCAAGGTCAGCTGCAATCTGCTCACTGGGACGAGGTGTGATCTTATCGATCATGGTCCATGGGAAAGCAACCACTTTCTCATCACTTACATAGCTTATAAATCCATCATCTACAAATCCGGCTTTCTTCCATTCTTCTGTCATAGTCAGCACAGACTCACGAAGCTTCGCACCATTCTGGGAGCAATTGTCCATGGATACAAGAGCGATCGGATATTCGCCTGCTTTATATCTCTCGTAGAGCATTGCCACCAGAACTGCCATGGCACCTGTGGCCTTATCCGGACCATTCTGGATATCAGCCTGTACAAATGGGAACCAGGTTCCGTCAGCTTTATGTAATGCATATCCTTTTTCCGTGATGGTAAAGGATACCATCTGAAGGGATTTACTGGTAAAAATTTCTTTCAGACGGTTCCACTGAGCCAGTTCTGAAGACTGAGCCTTTACAGCTTCTGCCAGAGCGCCCAAAACCTTATATTCACGGGTTCCGTCTCCATGAAGGATTACATTTAATCCAAGATTGTCATATGGTTCATAAATCTTATCCACTACATCATAGTCAAAGGTCTCCACACAGGTAATTCCTCTGTCCAGAATTTCGTCTTCCAGAAGTCCGTCTGCAATACCACCGATAAATACACGGAAAATATTGCCGATTCCAAAATGTACCCATACTGGAGCTTCTTTCGCTTTGGCAGATATTTTCTCCACATCATAACCTGGAAGCTGAATTCCTGCATTTTCCCATGCTTCATGCTCTTTGATTCCGTTTAATGTTAATTTCATGTTCTGTTCCTCCCTGATTTTTCGTCTTATACAGATCTGATTTCCACTCAAAATCTGTTATCTCTTTATCATTCCTTCTTGTTTTGACTTATGTGTATGTCTTAACTGTAAGTTCAGTATATATCTTTCCTGTTAAAAAATCTATTGGCAGAAAGTATAATTTTTAAATTCTGATTTTGTATGATTCTACCAATTTATTAATAACGGATTACTGGTTGCTCTGTTACTGTTGCTTTTTCCCAAGCTCTATACTAGAATACAGTTAAATCTTAATATTATCTGGTACATTAAAGATGAAATAACATAACCAGGAGACTATCATGAGTGAAAAAGGATTAACTACCATTGCTTTAAAAAAGATAAACCGTTCCAAAATTTACCAATACATTTACCGGAACAAACTGACCTCCAAGCTACAGATTGTCCAGGATCTGCAGATGGGTCTGTCTACTGTCAGCCAGAATTTAAATCTTCTGGAAAATGAAGGGCTGATCGAGAAAAATGGTTACTTTGATTCCACCGGAGGACGAAAGGCCAATGCCATTCAGATTGTTTCGGATTTCAGAATTTCCATTGGTGTTGGAATATTAAAAAATATGTTTCATATCACCGCCATTGATCTGTACGGAAACACGGTCTATACGGATACAATTCCGCTTACCTACTCAAACACAGCTGCGTATTACCAGCAGATCACTGACAAAGTCAAGGACTTTATTGAAAAAAACCAGTATCCGGAAGACAAAATTCTTGGTGTTTCCATTGCTACCCAGGGAATCACCTCCCCGGACAATACCACTGTTATTTACGGAAACATTATGAACAACACCGGTATGCGTCTGAAGGATTTTTCCAGGCATCTGCCCTATCCCTGCCATCTGGAGCATGACTCCAAATCAGCTGCTTTTCTGGAATTATGGAATCATCCGGAGCTTGACAGTGCTGTTGTTTTTTTATTGAATCGAAATCTTGGCGGTGCCATTATCACCAATCACCAGATTCACCAGGGATGTTCTATGCACAGCGGAACAATCGAGCATATATGCGTCAACCCTGACGGACCGCTTTGCTACTGCGGAAACCGGGGCTGTCTGGAAACCTATTGCTCTGCCAACTCCTTGGAACAGGCCAGCGGCATGACTATAAAGGAATTTTTTCCTCTTTTAAGAGAAAAAAAATCCCCCCAGCTTATACAAATCTGGGAGGATTATCTGAAACATCTGGCTTTTGCAATGAAAAACCTGAATCTGGTTATTGATGCACCCATCATTATCAGTGGATATCTGGCACCTTATTTTACGGAAGATGACACGGATTATCTGCTGCGGCAGATCAATTCCATGACTCCATTTGAGCTGAAAGAAGAACAGATTCTCGTGGGCACACATGGGCAGTATACACCTGCGATCGGGGCTGCACTTTTTTATGTGAAGGAATTTATCCAGTCAGTTTGACACTAAAAAAGCTACTGTTCACTCTGTGACCAGCAACACGCTTCGGGATGCACAGAAATCATGCATTCGCATGATTTCGCGCCGAGGTTCTCGTTTTTTCTGTGAGCTTTGCTTACAAAAAACACCTCGCAGAATGTTACCAATAAACAGTAACCTAAAAAATCAATGCAAAATATGTAATTACACATTTTTCTTGACAAAAGTTTTCGCTCTTATTATAATTACCGTTGTTAATTAACAGTGGTAATTATTTTTTTGTAAGGAGAAATAACTATGGACATTGAACTTATCAAACGTATGATGGATGCCTGTTATCAGGGCAAGCGAATCCGAGATATGCTGCCGCCTCTGCCAGATGGAGTTGCATCTTCTTTTATTCAATATCTGGATATCATTGAAAAACTGGAAAAACAGGGTATTCGAGTGAAGATATCCGATGTAAGTGACGCTCTTTCCCTCCCACGTCCCGGTGTAACCCGTACAGTGAAGGACATGGAAGCCAAAGGCTATGTGAAAAAGCTTGCATCTGCAGAGGACGGCCGGATTACCTATCTGACTGTTACAGAAGCCGGAAAAGCCCTTTCAGAGAAGTACAACAAACAGTACTTTACTATTCTATCCGGTTATGTAGACAGTATTCCAGAGGAGGACATTCTATGTACCATCCGGACCATGGAGAAATTTTATAAGATTATGTGTGAAAGGAGAATTGACCTTGACAAATGAAAAAAATGATTTTACACAGGGAAGCATTCTGAAAAAGCTTGCCCTTTTTATGCTGCCGATTCTTGGTGCCCTTATACTGCAGGCAGCATATGGTGCAGTAGACCTTCTGGTAGTTGGACGCTTCGGCTCTACATCCGGGCTGTCTGCTGTTTCTACCGGCAGTCAGGTATTGAACCTTGTGACTTTTGTGGTAACACAGTTTGCTATGGGAATCACAGTCCTCATAGCCCGCTATCTTGGCGAAAAAAAGCCGGAACGGATTGGCTCTGTTATTGGCGGTGCTGCAGTTGTTTTTGCTGTCATTTCTGCCATACTTTTTATTGTAATGATTGCTTTCGCCCACCCTATTTCCGTGCTTATGCAGGCTCCTGAGGAGGCTGTTTCACTTACCACAAGCTATGTAAGAATCTGTGGAAGCGGTATTTTCTTCATTGTTGCCTATAACCTGCTTTCTGCTATTTTCCGCGGGCTTGGTGACAGTAAATCGCCGCTTTTATTCGTTCTGGTAGCCTGTATTGTAAATATTTTCGGAGATTTATTTCTGGTTGCAGGGCTTCATCTGGATGCCGCCGGCGCAGCTCTCGCAACCGTTTTCGCACAGGCGGTCAGTGTAGTATGTGCGATCGTCATCCTGCTGAAAAAGAAGCTGCCCTTTTCCATCCAAAAATCCGACTTCCGTTTTAATTCCCAATGTAAACGTTTTCTGGGAATCGGACTGCCTCTGGCTCTCCAGGAATTTCTTACCCAGATGTCCTTCCTGGCACTTTGTGCATTTGTAAACAGATTAGGGCTGGAAGCCTCCTCCGGATATGGGGTTGCCTGCAAAATTGTAAACTTTGCCATGCTGATTCCAAGCGCACTGATGCAGTCCATGGCATCCTTCGTTTCCCAGAATGTAGGAGCGGGAAAGCCGAAGCGTGCAAAGCAGTCCATGTTCACCGGAATCGGAGTCGGACTGCTATTCGGATGTCTGGTTTTTGTTCTGATTCTATTGAAGGGTGATGTACTTGCCAGCCTGTTCTCAACTGATGCCGCAGTTATCCAGAAAGGCTTTGAGTATCTGAAGGGCTTCGCGCCTGAAACAATTTTAACAGCAATTATGTTTAGTATGGTTGGTTATTTTAACGGAAATAACCAGACCTTATGGGTTATGTTTCAGGGATTGTTCCAGACACTTCTGGTGCGTCTTCCAATGTCATATTATATGAGCATTCAGCCTGCTGCCAGCCTGACAAAAATCGGTCTGGCAGCACCTGCCTCCACACTGGTAGGCATTTTGCTTAATGTAATTTTCTTTCTGTACTTCAACAAAAAAATCAATAACAGGCAATAAGTAAAAAAACAGTCCCCTACGCAGTCTGTAAAATGTACTGCGTTGGGGACTTATTTTATGACGGGATTATTCTTATTATGCCCGTTCTGCTTTCTTTTCAGTTTCCGGTTTTTCCAAAAGCTTCTTAATACCCTGGATTGCAACCAGCACACCCAGTATTAACAGTAATACTGCAAATATCAGCTGTAAAGAATTTCCAAAATCCAGACCTGTTGTTACAAATGCTTTGGAAAGCTTTACAATTGTCATTCCAAGTGCGGTAAAGGTAACTGCCATCATAAATACCATTGGTACCCAAAGCATCCAGCCCTGACGCTTGGTTTTCTTTAAGAATACTGCGCAGGCTACCAGTGCCAGTACAGATAACAGCTGGTTTGCAGAACCGAACAACGGCCAGATTTCCGCATATCCAACCTTTGTAAGCAGGTAAGCAAGTACAAGTGTAATGATGGTTGCAAAGTATTTGTTTGTTACTACTTTCTGGAATGGACTCATATTTTTCTCATCTGTGTCAGAATCAAGGAAAAATTCCTGGAAAGACAGACGTCCTACTCTGGCTACAGAGTCAAGTGATGTAAGCGCAAATGCGGATACTGCAAGGTTGATCAGAGTGAACACAAGGGAGTGAGGCAAACCGATCACAGAAAGGAAGTTTGCAATCGCACCTGCGAAAATCTGTGGCTGGGTGGTAAGTCCCTGTGCTGCTGCCTCGCCCTGTCCAAAGGATGCAACTGCAATCAATGCGATGATTGCAAGCATACTTTCCATAAGCATTGCACCAAAGGAAACCGGCAACATGTTCTTTTCATTTTTGATCTGCTTGGAAGCAGTACCGGAAGATACCAGAGAGTGAAAACCGGAAACTGCACCACAGGCAATTGTTACAAATAAGATTGGGAACATGTACTGTCCATCTACGTTAAAGCTTGTAAACGCCTGAAGGTTACATGCCGGGTTTGCTGCAAATACACCGATAACAGCGCCCACGATCATGAAGATCAGAAGATAACTGTTCAGATAATCACGTGGCTGAAGCAGCGCCCATACAGGAGCTACACTGGCAATCAGAATATATACAAAGATAATAATGTGCCATGTTCCAAGGCTTACATACATCGGGAACTGCAGTCCCAGCACAATTGCTGCAACCAACAGCACAATTGCAAAAGCAGTATTTACCCATTTATTGAACTTTGTGTATTTCAGGAAAAATCCAAGTCCAACTGCTTCAAAAATGAATAACATGGAAGTTGTTGCAACAGCTCCGTTTGCCACTACCTTTGTCACTTCTCCTGCATCATTTGTGGCAAATCCGTTAAAGGTTCCGGCTACAACATCTGCGAATGCTGCAACAACCAGAATACAGAACAGCCAGCAGAATAAAAGGAATAATTTTTTTCCAAGTTTTCCAATGTACGCTTCAATAATGTATCCAATTGTACGTCCTTTGTTCTTTACAGAGGCATACATAGATGCAAAGTCCTGAACTGCTCCAAAGAACACACCACCGATCAGGATCCAAAGAAGTACCGGAAGCCATCCAAAAATGGCAGCCTGGATTGGTCCATTGATCGGGCCGGCACCGGCAATAGATGCGAACTGATGTCCAAATACTACATTGGTATCAGCCGGTACATAATCAACTCCATCCTCCATTTCGTAAGCCGGAGTTTTTGCTTTCGGGTCAATTCCCCATTTGTTCTGGAGGTAACGGCCATACAGAAGATAGGCGCCGCCCAGAACTACGATAGCGATTACCATCATCATAATTCCACTCATAATCTTTCTCCTCGTCTTTCATTTGTAGTCAAGTGGTTAATATATATAAAAAACGCCCTTGCTATCCAATGGATAACAAAGGCGGAATTTCCGTGGTACCACTTTGCATTATCGTATCTATTACTAAACACGACCACTCACTGCTGTCTGTATAAACAGCTTCTTCTGTAACGTGAAGACTACGTCCCGGCTTACTGAAATTAGTTATTATTTTTTCAGCGGGATGCTCCCAGGTGATACCACAAAATACCTTCTGCCGCCTCTCACCAGTCTGCGGCTCTCTGTGTTCCGGTTATCTTTTGTAATTTGTCCTGTTCAATGCATTTCTCTTTATCTAACTAAAGTTTTACTACTTTTTTTAGAAAATTACAATACATTTTTTGTATATATTATACGATTTTATCAATCTATTTTTGTACATTTTCACTGACCGGTATCAGTATCTTCAGATCAAACCAATTCTCCTTTGTGTCAATGGAAACAGCGCCATCATATTTATTTACCGTATAGCGGATACTTTTCAGCCCATAACCATGAAATTCTTTGTCCCGCTTCGTTGTAATAAACGCTCCGCCCTGATAATTCAGTTCGGTATCATAATAATTTTCAAACCGGAGAAGCAGAAAGTTTTTCTGTTTTGAGACACTGACGTGTATTAATCTTTTTTCTTTATCCGGAATCTTCAATTCACATTCAATGGCATTATCCAATGCATTTCCAAAAATACTGCAGATATCCATAACCTCCATAAAATCCAGCAGGGTTCCATCTGCAACGCAGGTAAAGGTTATGTTATTCTTTGCGCAATAAAGACTCTTGGTAGTCAGCACAGTATCTAGCACTTTATTTCCTGTTTTGTTCTGACTTTCATATTTCTTTATATCTGCTTCCATTTTATCCAGAAATTCTTCTCTTTTCCCAGGATCAGTTTCACTTCTTAACACAGCGATCTGATGCTTCAGATCATGATACTTATAATTGATCAGCTCAATGCTTTCCCTTGACTGCTTGTATTGGGCATACTGATTCTGAAGCACATTCTGCACTGCCTCCAGCTCTTTTCTTACCCGAAGCTCACAGCACTGTATCAAATGTGCATATAAAATTGCAATTCCTGCAACATCTACCATAGTACGGATATTCCCCATTTCAAAAGAATATCTGCCTGTAAATGGCGTGTTCACATTCACATAACTCATATTGCTGACAGCAAATACAGCAATACTGATCAGGAGTCCGGAAAAATATTCCCTTCTGGTGATTTCCATCTGTCCATCCTTTGGCAGATGAACATGGAGAATTTTGTATAATATCACTACAAGCACACCATAGATCAGAAGAATTGCCATTCCCTGCTGCCACCAGGAAATCCATGCTTCTTTCCCTGTATAACACAGGATCTGCCACCCGGCAGAAGCCATAAATTCAGCTGCTACAAAAGCAATCATTCCAAAATATGCCGCATCTGTCAGCCTGATCTCACAGCAGCAAAAAACAAAAGCAACCATCAGAAAAACCGCAAATATCATACAGGGGATCCAAAAAATCAGTCTTACCCCACCGGTAGAAATCAGAAATACGCTCTGTATTCCAAATGCACCTGCCACAAGACAGCCTGTTACAGCCGGTGAAAATCTTTTTTTGAAAGGCAAAATAAAAATCAGACAAGCCATCCACTCTGCAAGTGCCGTATAAAGTCTTGGAATATCGGGCAGATAATATTCTGTCATTTTATCACCTCTCCCCAATATCTGGTCAGGGCTTCCATGAATACCTTTCTTCGTGCACGGCTCAATGTCAGATTTTCTCCCTTCACCAAAGCACATCCATCCTGGATCCTTTCCACATGCTGGAGGTTGATCAGATATCCCTTATTTCCACGGCAGAAATTCATCTCCGCAAGCTTTTCCTCCATCTCCTTCATTTTCCCTGTTGTTTCATAGTTTCCCAGTATGGTATGGAGTATCAGAGTATGTCCCTGACTTTCAATATAATAAATATTTGCAACATTAATCCTGACCATGCCGCCTTTCATATTCACCATGATGATCTTCGTTTCCCGCTTTTTCATCCGGCTGATGGCACGGTTAAGCCGCTGGGAAAATGCGAAATAGGACACCGGCTTCAGTACATAATCCAGCGCATCCACTGCATATCCTCTGATCGCATATTGTGCCATATTGGTAATGAAAATGATCACAACCTCTGTGTCAATTTTGCGGATTTCTTCAGCTGCAGACATTCCGTCCATGAATTTCATTTCCACATCCATCAGAATAATATCGTACTGGGATTTATATTTATTTACAATCTGATCGCCGTCTGAATAGACTGTAATGTCAAACATCTCTTTGTTCTCTTCTTCATATTGATGCAGAAACTGCTGAAGCTGCTTTGCATACATTTCTTCGTCTTCCACAATTGCAATGCTGATCATGCCAGTCCTCCTTTTTCCTGTTATTACGCCTCCTTTCATAATAAATAATTTTCCCTTACTCTGCAAGACAAAAATCACATAAAAAAATCCCCCTTTTTTCTCTGAAACTTTTACAGATTCCTTGCTCTGCTTTTTCCAGATTTAAAAGGGGGACTTATGTCTCCAGATTACTGTTTAATTATTCGTTTACAGCCTGTTTTTTCTTTTTTCTCCAGCGTACAATTACAATTGTATCAACTACAATAAGAATAACTGCAAGAATCACATCAATCATTACAAACAGTTTTGTCATATTGGTCATTCCGGTTGCCGGATTTCCATCTGCATAATATCCACTGTTTGCTACTGTATAAAGGATATTTTTGCAAGCCTGACGCATTGCAAGAACTGCTGTTGCGCTCTCGTCTGTCAGTTTGTTGGACTCTGCACTGTTAAATCCAAGCATCAGATCATTTCCGTTTCTGATACAATGATCAGTGATCATGTAACCATAGGAACCGTCATAATCGGTTTCTACCATTCCAACGAATCCCCATTCTCCACGAAGCACGTTGTTCAAAAGCTCGTTGTTTGCACAGCTTGGTACTGTACCGATCCAGTTGAAGGAGGACATAACTGCCATTGCTTTTCCTTCAAAGCCCTTTGTTGCAAGCTCGAATGCTTTCAGATATCCTTCACGAATTGTCTGCTCGGAAGCAAATGTGAGAAGGAAAGAGCATCTGTTTGTTTCCTGATCATTTAATGCAAAATGCTTCATGTATGGATAAACACCCTTGGTGGCTGCTCCATTCATTTCATTTGCTGCCATGTATCCGGACAACAGACTGTCTTCTGAATAATATTCGAAGTTACGTCCTGCAAATGCTGTACGGTGGATGTTCATAGCCGGGCCGTACCATCCGTAGTTATCAGCATCTACATATTCCTGTCCCATAGAAACGCCGATTTCATTTGCAAGTTCTTTGTTCCAGGTCTGAGCCATAAGAACTTCAGATGGATAAGCAGTTCCAAATGCCTTTGTGATGAAGTTGTTTAATCCGGCAGGTCCGTCACAGTCAGATGTGGCAATTTTACCTACTGATTTGATTTCTGCGGTCTGCCATCCACCAACATTGATCAGAGTAGCCATATCTTCGAAGCTGAGCTGGTCTAACAGCTTATCCCAGTCTGCATCGTCATAATCTTTTCCGGTAAGGTCAGCAAGCTGAAGTCCGTTGTCTGCTCCCATTGCCGGCATTTCATCAGAATCATTGTTATATTTGGTTCCATCGTAAATGCCAAATACATTCTCTTCTACGGCTGCCCTTGTCTCGTCGCTCATTACATAAGCATCCTCTTCCGGCACACCGCATGCTTTGTCATAATTTGCAAAACCGTCCTCACGAGAAAGCTGCTCAAAGTCGCCTCTCGCATAATCCTCAAACTGGTTTGTTGCAACAGTTTTGTCGGAAGAGCGACCATCTTTGCTGTAATCAATATCTTCATCAACGGTGAACTTCTCTTCACTAAGAACTGTATGAGAGTCTGAACGAAGAGAAATTGTGTATTCGCCAGCCTCTAAGATATAACCGCCTCCGGAGATCTTAATACCTTCAGAATCATAGGAAGCCATATCTTCTTTGTTGATGGTAAAGGATTTTGTCTGGGATTCTCCTGGCTCAATAGAATCTGTTTTCTCGAAAGCGATCAGGTTTGCTGCTGCTTTCTCGATTCCACCGTTTGTGTAAGGTGCTGTGTAATAAATTTCCACAACATCTTTTCCTGCAACAGAGCCAGTGTTCTCTACCGTTACATCAAAGGTGACAGTATCTCCGTTATCCTTGAAATTCTCAATCTGTTTGTCAAAGGTTGTGTAGCTGAGTCCATATCCAAATGGATACTGTACCATATCCTCATACTTGATAAGACCCTCTTCAGCTGCTGTTTCATAGAATTTATATCCTACATAGATTCCCTCTGCATAGTTTACAAATCCCATGCTTCCTTCGTAAGCCGGATCATTTGCTGCGATCTGCTCTTTCAGATCTTCTACGTTTGTATAAGCATTCAGGCCCATATTATTGTAGTATGGAGTCTCTGTCAGATTCTTTACAAAGGTATCTACTGTTTTTCCAGATGGGTTTACAGAACCATTGATGATCTCGCCCAGTGCTTCGAAGCCAGTTGCACCTGCTCCAGGAGCAAAGATAACCGCACCGATCTGCTCATATTTGTCAACCCAGTCCAGTTCCATTGCATTATTTGCGTTTACAACTACAATAACATTGTCAAACTGGGAGCATACTGTATCCAGCATATCTTCCTCTGTATTGGAAAGCTCAAGATAGCTTTCTCCCTCGTCGAAGTCATCATAGTCTCCATTGTTTGTGTAACTTCCTTTTACATATCCGTAATTGTCTGGGGAAACAGATACTTCTTCTGCTTTCTTTGCATAGCTTCCATCAATTACAGATTTCATGTCGGTTGGAAGGTCTGCACCCTCTCCGCCGGAACGTCCAATTACAACTACAGCTGTGTCAGAATACTCTTTTGCTTCGTCCATCAGGCTGTCTGTGTAATACTCCTTAGTCGGCTCAGGCAGTGTCCAGTCCTGCTGCGCCATGGCAATTGTAGGACGGTCAGCTCTGTAGTCAGTATACATCTTGGTAAGAGACTCGTTTGTCTCATATCCGGCATCCTTTAAGGACTGCAGGATACCGATTGCTGTGGAGGAATCAGAAGATCCTGATCCTGTTCCGCCAAACAGCGGGTTTGTAGAATCCCAGCCGAATACATTCAGTTTCTTTGTATCTGAGGAAAGAGGTAAAATACCATCGTTTTTCAGTAACACCATTCCTTCTTCAGCAACCTTCTGAATGGTTGCACGGCTCTGGTCTGTAGTCTCTTGTGCAAGTACTACTTTCTTTGCGTTTAAAACACTTGATACGTTGTTGTACATCGGTCCGTAGCAGATTACATTTACAAGCACTGCAACAATTGCAATAAATGCAATGGCAGCCTGCCAGCGGATCACATGACGGAATCCCTTTTTGGCTTTATGAGCCACAACCATTACTACGATCATCACAACAAGTAAAGCAAGGATTGCGATAACGTAGCCGATCAGCTTCTCAATATAGGATGTAAGGTCAGCCTGACTTACACCGAGACTGCTGAAAACCGGGCTCAGTAAATTTACTAAAAATCCTGTCATAATCATTTCCTCCCTTTGTTATTTTCAGGAGTATTCTATCAGATTTCAGCAGATTCTGTTGTATTTTACATAAACGGTTCTTTTTTTACATAAACGGTTCTTTTTTTTACATAAACGGTAGTTTTTATGGCATTCGTTTTATTAATCCATTCGGAAACACTTGGTGTAAAAGTCAATAATCCGACCTGCTTTTTAAAATGTTCAGATTGGGACACTTTAAATTGCTACATCTTGTACATTAATTATCCTATTCTGGCAGGCTACTTTCCAAACAGAGCCGTCCCGAGGATGTCAAGTCATTGCTACAAAAAATATGCGGCTTTTTTACCACGAAAATGGCTTAAAACCGCATATTTCTGTATAGAGGACGTTATATAATTGTCACAAAGTAAGTGGGGAGGATGTTACGTCATTGCTATAATTTTATCCTTCCATTTTCTTCTTATTATCTTCTGATCTCAACAAATCATATATTGTTTTTTCACTTTTTCGCACTTTAGATAATCTCTTATATTCATGAAGACTTTTTTCCAGCACTGATATATCAGAAAAATACTCCTTGACAAACGAAACACTTTTGACGTTTTTCATTTTTAAAATAGATTTACAATATTCACTTGGCGACATACCCTTTTTCTTCTCAAAATCCTGATATTTTCCTTCATTACAAATTATCAACATTTCAATTTCTGGTGCTGTAATTACATTCACAACCTCTACTTTATGCTGATATGCTTTACTTATTTTGAAATTTTCTCTTCTTGAATCAAGTATTCTATATACTGTTATCTTACCTGAAAAATCCTTTTTCAAATATCGCGTTTCAAAATCCTTTCCTTTTCTTGTCTTAAGGATTTCGCCCTCAAGTAAATCATCTCTTGAAAAAATCAGTTTATTTTGATCCAATAATAAATCCAATATTGCAGTTTCAGCTCCTCCTTCACAAATACAGGCAGTATACTTAGTCATTCTCTTCTTCATCCTCCTCTATTTTTACACTAGAAAGGACTTTCTTCAATGCCATATATGCCTCATATACTGGTACAGTACCTTCTAAATATCCGCTTTCATATGCTTCGCTCTTCTTAATATCGTTGCGTTTCAAAATAAGTGAAAGATTTTCAGCATAAATTCCTCCTCGGTTTCTGACAATGTAAATACAATCATTTCTTTCATACTCATCCAATAGCTCTGAATAATGAGTAGAATAAATTAGAGTAGCACCATTTTTATTTACATTTGGATTCATAAAAAATCGAACTAATGTAGTTACAATTTCTTCATTAAAATGATTTTCAAGTTCATCAACAATTAAGTATCCACCTTCCACAAAACAAAGAAGTGCATTCATAAAAACATTTATTCCCTTAATAGTACCTGATGAAAGATATTTTTCTATCTCACTCGGTCTATTGAGTATGATTTCTTCTGACCCATAAAATTTCAAACGAATATCAGCAGATTTTTTTTCTACATTACATTTAAAATACTCAATACTAGGATCTAAAAAAGTTAACAATTCTTTCGGAAATCTTCCAAGAATATTTAACATATTATGATTTGTCCACATTAACATGTCTCTTACCGGAAAATTGGATTGTTTTTCTTTATTTATCGCAATCATCACACTTACATCATTTAACAAAAATTGTTCTTTTTCATTTCTTTCAATTCTTATATTCGAGTCATTAAAATCAAATATATTTTTTTTTGTTTTTACTTTATTAGCATCTTTTTCCCAAAGTCTTTCTTCCGTAATAATTAATTTTTCTTCATTGTCAACCTGGTTTATTTTTTTTGCTATAATTGTTTCAAGCTTATAGATACTATTATCATTATAAAAAAAGCTAATGATTTTAACCTTTTCGCCTTCTGATAAATCATTTAAAATCTCTTTAGATTTAATATTATTCAAAGCTTCATTATTAAGCAAATTTATAACAAAGGAAATTGCTTTCAATATCGTTGTTTTTCCAGAAGCATTCAAACCTATAAATGAAATTGCCTGATTTGTATAAATGCTAGTTTTACTGTTAGAAAAGACATGGAACAGTTTTTCTTTATCATCCTCTGCCACTCTCTGTTTAGTAATAAAATCAATATCTATATCTCCTTTAAAACGTGGCATATTCTGTATAAATATTTTTAACAGTCTCATTTTTTCACCCTCTTATTCTCGGTATATTTGTTATTACATTTAATATTATGCCATAACGCTCAAAAATATTCAATATTAAAAACGTAATGTTCGTTTTTATTTCCATTTCACCTCCACTCTCCCATCATCATACACGTATATTCCCTGCACATATTCTTCCAGCATCTCTCGTGTCAGCTTTTCATAGCCCAAATACTTCAACATCTGTTCCACCGGAACATTCTTTTTCATCAAGATTTCCTTCTCACCATTTATCAGTTCTTCCAGTTCCTGTACACGTTTCTGCAATCGTTCTCTTTCTTCTTCCAACTGCTTCTTGGCTTCCATGAACTGTTTCTGATTCATCTGTTCCTCGTGATACTTCTCATAATTCTGGCGATTCTGAATCTTTATCTGCTCCTGACGTTTTTCACAATCTGCATTTTCCGTCTTATAGGCTTCTATGCTGTCCTCATGCTGTTTTCTCATAGATTGCTGCATTTGTTCCTGACTGATATTCTGACGTAAATATGTCTTTATTTCTGCCAGTACAATATGCTCCAGCATTTTGTTATCAGCTTTCCCGGCAAAACACCCTGTATCGTATTTTCCTTTACTGTACGCACAGCTATAAAGGATATGACCATGAACCGGACTGCTTGAAGTCAGGCTTCTGCGACAATTCCCGCATTTTACATAACCACCTAATAGTGTTGTTTCCCTGTTAAATTTGCTTTTCTTGGTGTATCTGATCTGCAGGGACTGTGCTTTCTCAAAGACGTCTTTTGATACAATCGGCTCATGGTGATTTTCCATCACTTTCCACTGATTTCTCGGCACTGGTACTTCTTTCCCTGTCCCTGGTTCTGGAATCTTTGTCTTTCCATAGACCATACAGCCTATATAAGTCTTATCATCCACAATCTTCCGTATCATATCACTCGTCCACTGCAATCCTCTTGATGCAGCTTTCTTGCTATCTGATTTCTGTCGTCTGCTCATAGACTGCAAGGGAGTCAGTACACCCTCTTCATTGAATAACTTACAAATCTCCATCTTGGAATATCGCTGATTGGTCAGTTCAAATACTCTGCGGATCACTTCCGCTTCGCCCTCTACAATGACCAGTTCTTTCTTATTTTCAGGATTAATTCGATACCCATACGGTGCAGAACCACAGCAATACTCGCCTTTTCCACGTCTGGTGCTGACTGCCGCTTTTACCTTTACGGACTGGTCTTTCACATAAAAGTCTGCTATCAGTCCTTTAAACTGTACTTCGATGTCTGAACTCTTTCCTTTATAATCTTTAGAATCATATCGGTCTGAGATAGAAATGAATCGTACTCCCAGGAATGGAAAAATCTGTTCCAGATAAGTTCCCATCTCAATATAGTTTCTGACAAAACGTGAAAAATCTTTTACCACAATGCACTGCACCTTATTCTCTCTGGCAAGTTCCAGAACCTGTTTTATTGCCGGACGCTCCATACTCGAGCCAGAATATCCATCGTCGTAGAACTCCTGAAATGGCATAGAAGCCAGTTCCGGGACATTGGAAATATAATCTTTTACCAGTTTTCTCTGATTGATAATGCTGTTACTTTCTCCCTCTGAATCATCTTCCATGGAAAGGCGATAATATCCGATAATCAGTTTCTGATCACTCATGTTCTACCGCCTCCTTAAACCCGAAATTGATTTCCAGTCTGCCATCACCATATAAATACATGCTTTCAATCAAGCCTTCCGCAAGTTCCGCATTGATTCTGGTTGTCCCATCCAGTTCCAACAGACTTCGTAAAAATCTGGCTTCTTCTTTCTGCTGTTTTTCCAGCTTTCGTATGGTCTGCTCCAGAAACTTCTTTCTCTCTTCACAGAACGCTTTCCAGTTATTACGGTCATCTTTCATTTCTATATAGGCTTCTTTGGAAAGTCTGCCCTCTTTATATTGCATAAATGCCTGTGCCAGTTTTTCTGAACGTCTTTCCATATCTATATCCAGTTTTCTGATTTCTGTCTGAATCTCTTTGATTTTGGAAAGAAATACTGCACTGCTTATAGCAGACATATCCTTTTTCCGTAAACCGGATAACTGAAACTGTCTGGTCAGCTCCGAACGGACAATTTTCTGCAACTTATCTTCAGAAATAGATTTCTGCCTACATTTTCTTTCATCTCGATACCAGGCAGCATTGCAAAAGTAATACACATTGCCTCTATATCTACGTGTACACATTTTCCGCTTACAATCACCACAATAGAATACATTGTAAAATGCTCTTTCATCATCTTCCCATCCTACCGTAGTTTTTGTAGTTTTTGTTGCTTTCTGTTGTGCTGCTTTCAACCTGACCTGCGCTTTGTCAAACAGTTCTCTGCTGATAATCGGCTCATGGGCATTTGGTGTAATAATCCACTGGCTCTCGTCCAATATATCACACCATTTTTCGCCTCTTTGAAATCTGGATTCGTATTTTCTCTGAACCAGATCACCATAATAATTATTTCGGTTCAACACCGCACGTATCGAAGAATTTCCCCACTGATGAAGATTTTCTCCGTCCTGACAGTACACATGATGATACTGGTTATAGTCTGAAATACGATGTACTCCATCCTCAAACAGCCTGTCAATAATGCTCTGTATCCCATCTCCTGAAACATATTCTTCAAAAATCCTGCGGACAATCTTTGCAGCTTCCGGTTGCACAATCAACTTATAAATTCCATTTATCTTTTCCACACAATATCCATATGGAGCTATAGATCCCACATACTCACCATTTTTCTGTGCAATACGTTTCGCTGCCCGTTCTTTTGCGGAAATGTCTTTCGCATAAGCATCATTCACCAGATTCTTGATATTCATGGATAATTCCTGATTCTTAGCATTTGGTGCAAAGGAATCATAGCTGTCACATACAGAAATAAACCGCACTTTCATAAATGGAAGTATCTTTTCCTGATAATTTCCAGTTTCAATATAATTTCTTCCAAATCGTGAGAAATCCTTTACCAGAATACAATTTATTTTACCTGCCCTGACATCATTCATCATCCGTTCAAATCCCGGTCTGTCAAAATTTGTTCCAGTTTTTCCCAGATCAGAATAAATATCATATACAACTATCTCATATTCTCTGTCTGAATTTTCATTGTGCTTCTGAATAAATTCTTTTATCAACGTAACCTGTGTTTCAATAGACTCTGACTTTTTTTCGTCACTGTCTACGGATAATCTGGCATAAATTGCAGCCATACATACCGGAATCCCGAGAACTTTCTTCTCTGTGTTTTTCTTATATCTTTTTGCTGTCCTTGCCATTTATCCCACCTCTTTCCTGCACTCTGTCCGGTGTTCCGCATAAAACCGTCTTATGACTTTCATCTTCTCAATCATATCCTGATAGCGGATGTGAATTATAATTTGCTTGTTTTCATAAATATAGATTTTATCTACGGTCAGTGCCAGCAATGTACGATCCAATTCTTTGATTTCCAGTGATTTCTTCCAATCCTCCAACTGAACGGCTGCAGACACTCCACCCTCAAACATTTGCTTTACCAGCTTTTTCTGATTCTCAATCATCTGCTCCAGTTCTTCACATTTTCTTCCATAACTTTCCCGAAAATCATCGAACTCCGCTTTGCTGATCAGTCCCTCTTTCAAGTCATCACCCAAAGATGCTTTCAGACTGTAATAACGGTTATATTCTTCCTGCAACTTACTAATCTGTGTATCATAACCGATTATCTGATCGTAGCTGACTTGCATCTCACAAAGTTCTTCCATAATCATCTGATAGTCTACAAAAAGTGCCGTATATGCCTGAATCTCTTTCAACACAATTCTTTTCAGCACCTCTTCCGGAATACTGTGTCTGGTACAATCTCCACCTTTATTCTTTGTCTGGCAGATATAAAAAGCTTTTTTCTTCCCCTTATACTGATTTACCCTGCGTATCATCGGGGTCTTGCAATCTCCACAAAACACAAATCCTGAAAAAAAGTTTGCACTGTCTGATGTTTTCGATGCTCTGCCATCATATTGGAGTAACTTCTGCACCACATCAAAATCATTTTGCCTGATAATTGCCGGATGCGTATTTTCTACTTTCACCCACTCTGATTCTGGCTTATCCAGGCGTTGCTTTACTTTATAGCTGATTCGTTCCTGCTTGCCCTGTACCATGTTCCCAATGTAAACCTCGTTGGTCAGAATCCTTTTAATCTGCACTGCCGACCATTTCGGTGTGTCTGAGCTGTGAAATCCGGAATTGTAATTCTCGCCATTTGCCTTTTTATATTCTTTTGGAGACTGTACATGACGTACATTCAGTTTTTCTGCGATTGCTCCAAGACTGAATCCATCAATTTTCCATGAAAATATTTTTCTTATAATATCCGCTGCGTAAGAATCAATCACCAGACAATTCTTATTCTCCGGATCTTTACAGTAACCATATGGGGCAAATGCTCCAATAAACTCACCTTTTTCACGTTTGATTTTCTGGTGGCTTCGCACTTTACCGGAAATGTCCCGGCAATAGCTTTCGTTTACAAAATTTTTGATTGGAACTACAAATGACTTCTCTGAAAAATCTGCTGTTTTACTGTCAAACTGGTCTGTAACTGAAATAAAACGCACATTTAAAGCCGGGTAGGTCTTTTCGATCCATCGCCCGGCTTCTATATATTCTCTTCCGAATCTGGATAAGTCTTTTACAATCACGCAGTTTACTTTTCCAGCTTCTATATCAGTTGTCATTCGTTTGAACTCAGGTCTGTCAAAATTTCCTCCTGAGTATCCGTCATCCACATATATATCAAAAATCTGAATATCCGGCTGACTTTTTACAAAGCTCCGAAGTAACTCTCTCTGATTTGCAATGCTGTTGCTCTCTGACTTTGTACCTCCCTCTTCCATATCATCTTTCGATAACCGAAGATACAATGCAGCATCGTATATATCTGGCATATTCATTTGCATCTGTTCCATTTTACATCGCTCCCAACTTACTTATTCCATTGAATTTGAAGTCAGAAACCATGTATCACGTTCATTTTCCCTGACCTCACATTAACATAACATCTGTGGCTTCGCAAGATATTTTTCAAAAACTTGCATCTAATACATCAACTCCGTTCTTTTTCTCAGATAATCACTAATGGCATCTGTGGCATCCATTTCTCCTGTCATTTCCACAATCACCACATACCCTTCATTCATGTGAGCATACGGTTGATCGCCGGATTTATCCAGAAAAGTTTCTACTTTCTCAGAAATAGCTTTATCCATATCAGGAATTAAATCTTCAATGTCTTTTAACTGCTCCAGATCCACACTGGAATCTATTACTGACTGATTCACCATAATGCTCACCTCTTTTCCAACATATTCTTTGTATAAGTCGTCCTATACCTACAATTTTCTCAAATGCATCACCTTACCTTTCCCATTTTGTTCTCAGAGTTTATTTATTGTTATGGCATTGCATATTCTGTTCGGCGTGTTGGCTTCCATTCGTATAATCTGCTGTCAGCGTTACTTCTAACCTCTATCAGAATATTTCTGAATGCTGGCAGCTTCTTTGCAAACTTACCAGCCGTTTCCGGAGTATCTTCGACGCTCGCCTATAAAATATTTACAGGGTTATGGCATCTGTGGAATCAGATTATATAGCTCATGCAATTTTCAAGGTACAACAGAGATTTTTTGAATGTTCCTTCACTATTACAGCTAAGGAGCGCTGAAATGTTGTTTGTTTTCAAAAATCCTTTTACTAATAAAGCCCGGCAGAGGGATTTTACCAACCTCATTTTGCAATTATTTACAAAAAGTTTTTATCTCCGCCAAGACATTCGCTTTCATGCGAACCTTTATTGTACTGTCATTTTAATTCGCTTTCATGCGAATGTCAAGTGTTTTGTTCGCTTCAATGCGAATCTTTCTGTTTACATTCCTTGTTTTTGGTAGTAAAATGGATTTATCAAAAAGAAAGTTGGAAATTCGATATGACAATCGGTGATAAAATAAAAAAAATCCGGACATTCCGGAATATGACACAGGCAGAACTTGGTGCTGCCCTCGGCTGGGGCGATAAAGGTGCAAACCGCCTTGCCCAATATGAAACGAATTACCGGGTTCCCCGCAAAGATCTGGTAACTGAAATGGCTAAGATTCTGGATGTAAATCCACTGGCACTGCACGAACCTACTACTATGGATGCTTCGGAACTTATGGAAATTCTGTTCTGGATTGATGAATTTAACCCGGCAGCGATCAACCTCTTCCAGTTAGAAACCTATCCAATCGAAAAGTGCAATTCTAATGAGGATACCGCTGTCCGTTATCACGATTCTGATAGCTGGCCTGCTCATCCACCTGTTGGTATATGGTTCAACTATGGGGTTCTGAATGATTTTATGAAAGAATGGATTATCAGAAAAGAAGAATTGAAATCTGGTACAATTACCAGAGATGAATATTTTGAATGGAAAATCAACTGGCCACAGACCTGTGATGGTTGTGGAAAATATGAACCTAAGAAAAAATGGCGAATATAGCAAATACAATGCTCCCCAAAACTGGAAAATATTCCAATAATGGGGAGTTACTATTCTTTTTTAATCTAATGCTCTTCTGCTATATGTATTTTTCATCACTCAACAACTTTATAGCCAGCATTTGTAATTACACAAATCGCTTCGCCTTTTCTTTCAATATATTTTTCTTTCAAACAGGCATTAAGCACCTCTTCCCAAACAGCATATTCCCGTCTATCTGGATACTCTTTAACAACTACTTCACTGCCAATCTGAATATATGGTAACCGCTTAATTTTTAGATACGATAGAAAAAATCCCCGACTACTTTTCAGTAGCCGGAGCATCTTGACAATTCACATATGATCAATTTGATTCGTTTGCACGACGTTCGATTTCAGCTTTGACGATTTCGTTCCATGGAGCCAGAAGTTCTAATTCATCATCGCTCATCCTATCATTATCGTGCTGATTTGCACAAAGAAATGACCTTATTATGCCGGTTGACAGGTTGGATTACGCTGATTTTTTGAAAACTTTATATTGTATATTTTAATGAATTGTAGGATTACTTTATTGACATTTCTGACACTATCATATACACTGTACATATCGTACAAGTACGCATATATCAGAAGGTGGTGAGAGGAAGTTAGAATGGAAATTATCATAAGTAATAGTAGTGATAAGCCTATTTATGAACAAATTTCTATGCAGATCAAGAGTTTAATCATGGATGGTACCCTATCTGCCGGAGAAGCCCTGCCTTCCATGCGTGCACTGGCAAAAGACCTGCATATAAGTGTTATTACTGTTCAACGAGCTTACGAAGATTTAACTCGAGATGGGTTTATCGAAACCGTATCGGGAAAAGGTAGTTTTGTTGCATCACCAAATAAAGAATTTATTCAAGAAGAACAACTACGAATAGCGGAAGAACTTTTAGAAAAGGTTGCTATAATCGGTCGTACCCATGGTATCAGCTATGAGCAAATGGCTAATATTCTAAAACTATTTTTTGAAGAATGAGAGGTGGAATTATGGAACAGAACAGTATTGTTGTAAAAAATGTGACTAAAAAATTTGATGATTTTATGTTAGATCATATTTCATTTACAGTTCCTACAGGACGTATTGTGGGTTTCATAGGAGAAAATGGTGCTGGAAAAAGTACAACTATCAATTTAATTTTAGACCAGTTGAAGTTGGATGCGGGTGAAATAAGAATATTGGGTAAACAAAATCATTCTTATTTGCATAAAGAAAACATTGGTGTTGTTTTTGACGAATGTAAATTCCATTCCGTCTTAAATGCAAAAGATATTGCCCAAATCCTTTCGGGATCTTATAAAACATGGGATATGAATTTGTTTGAAGAATATATGAAACGCCTTGATGTTCCATTAAATAAATCAATAGGGCAACTTTCAAAAGGTATGAAGATGAAATTGTCAATTATTTGTGCACTATCGCATAGACCCCAGATTTTGATTTTAGACGAAGCAACAACAGGGTTAGATCCTGTTGTACGAGATGAAATTTTGGACATTTTTTTAGAATTTATTCAAGATGAAGAACACTCTATTTTGTTCTCTACACATATAACCTCTGACATACAAAAGGTTGCTGACTATGTAATTCTGATTCATAATGGAAAAATTATTTTTGAGGAAAAGAAAGATGACCTCATTTATAATTATGGAATTATACGCTGTAAAAAATCAGAATTTAATACTGTTTCACCAGATGACTATGTATGTTGTCGAGAAACAAATCTTAGCGTGGAATGCTTAATACATGACAAAGTAGCTGCAAAAAAAAGATACCAAAATCTAATTATTGATAATGCTTCTATTGAGGACATTATGCTGTTCTATATCAAAGGAGGTGTCAAATGAAAGGATTGGTTTTTAAGGATTTATTGCTTATGAAGAAAATGAATAAAAAAGTCATTTTTGTAATGTATTTTTTTGTAATAGCAATTTCATTCTTCGGAGAGAATGAAGTTTACTCAATTATGTCATCGGCTTTTTTTTCACTTTTTATCGGTATGCACTTAATGATGACCATGACCTATGATGGATTGACTTCATGGAAACAATATGAATTAACCTTGCCGCTGAGTAAGTACCAAATCATTTTCAGTAAGTATTTGACTAGCTTGCTTCTTGTTCCGATTAGTATAATGGGTACAGTTATCATTTATATCATTCGTTATGTGGTTTATCATAATTTTACGCTTAGCCAGTTTGGTTTTTCTATCGCCATTGCAATAGCATTACCTGTTTTATGGTGTTCTATATGTTTAGCAATAGCACAGTGGTTTGGCTATATGAGTGTTCAGTATGTGAGAATGATTTCACACTTCTCGTTATCTTTTTCGTAAGTAAAATATCAAAAGATATGAAATACGTTACTCAAAATTTGGTTAAAAATTCTATGTTGATTGCTATTTTTGTTTTGGGTATAGTAGTTGCATCGTATTTTGTTAGTGTTATAGGATATTCAAGGAAAAAATAAAAAGTAGAGGCTCAAATAAAAGTAAGTGTCGAGTGGGTGCATTTCCCTGTCTACGGAAATAAAACACGCGACAAAATCTGAGAAAATGAGCCGGTGACAAATTTTCCACTCTTTTGTCCGAAGTGCAAAAGCGAATGCCTAATCGACATTGAACAATTCCATATAACTGCTATTAAAACGCCAGACGCACAGCCGCAGAGCCGATAATACACAGTTCTTGAACTGTGGTTATCGGCTTTTGTATTTTCCTAATCATAGTGATTATCAGCATACAGGCTTTTTTCTTCAAACTTCTTCCGAAAATACATTTTAAGCAGCATGATTCCCACATTGATAAATCCAAATGTCAAAATCAAATTCACTGGCAGATATTCTCTGATTACATCTCCAAGTACTGCAATCCCCGAAAGACTTCCCAGCAAAAACATCTGTGAAATTTCATCCCACATTTTTTTGTATCTTTTTATTACTTTCACGATTGTTACCATAACGATTGCCAATATAAAAAGCACAGCTACAATCGCCAGAATCCTATTAATCCATGCTTCTCCGCCTGTATATGCTATTTTCTGGTTGAATCCGTTATCATAGGTTGGATGTACCAACCATTCACAAAATCGAACATACCACATGAATGGAGTCCTGAAAAAATCTATAAAGTCATTCTGAAAAGCACCATTCTGTACGATTGCAAACAGGATTACTGTAACGTATCCCATTCCCCAGAAATATTCTATATCCCTCATTTTTTCAGTTCTTGCCTTTACTTTTTTTTTTGCTTTGCGGATTTCCAACTCTGCACTTTTCTTTTCGTTACGGGCTTTGGCTTCTGCCTGTTCCATCTTTTTCTCTGCTTCTTTCTGTTTCTTCTGTGCTTCATCTACTGCTTCAACAGATGATTTATTCACCTGTATCTGAAGTTTAGAGTTCTGGTCCCGAACGTCTCTTATTTCTTCTTCGAGCTGCTCTTGCTCGCTCCTGCTCTTCAAACCATTCCTGTTCCTCAGATCGTCGTTGCTCTGCTGAAGCGATTGATTCAGCTTCTGCGTTTCGGACAGTTCTGTTGTTAGACGCTGAATTTCTACGGTTGATTTCCGAACTTCTTCTCGCAATCTCTGCCTGTCGGATAAGATCGTCTGTTTCTCTTCTTCCAGTGTCTGTATCTGCTTTTTCTGTGTTCGCATGAACTCTTTCGCTTTCTCGAAACTCTGTACGAGAATATCCCTCTCCACTTTGAGCTTGATTGGTGATTCCTCTGGTGTCTGCAATGGCTGCGTCAAGCTCTCTGTAATAGTTTCTGAGTTCTTCGTCTGATCTGCTGTCTCTGTTGGCTGAATCTCTGGCTTTTTGCCTATTTCTATCAAATTCATTCTCCAATCCCTCCTTGCTGATGTCCAGATGGAATGTTTTTGACAAATTGCTGTCTCGCACTTTCTTCCCATCCTGGTTCTGAAAAGTGATGTGCTTCCGTTTCTCTGTCCAGTTTACGTTCCATCCAAACTGTTTCATTTTTTCTATAAACTTTTCTTTGCTGATACAATTTTCCAGTGCCTTTAATACCGCCATTGCACAGTCTGCTACAAAACTGTCCTTTACCTGCTGGCGGAACAGGTTATATTTATCTTTACTCCATACAATGACTTCCCCTTTTTCAATCTGGCTTCCATCAAAGTGCTTTCCTTTCTCGGCAACTGTCAGTCCACGTTCTCGGCACATCTGATTGGTAAGCTGTTTCATACGTTCCAGATCCTTTTTGGTGTTATGCAGTTTTCTTCCATCTTCATAACTCACTGAATTAGTAACCAGATGGCAGTGGATATGATCTTTATCCTTATGCACAGCCATTAAGGTCTGGAATCCACTGAACCAATTTTCTGCAAACTCTTTTCCAAATTCTAATGCCTGCTCCAGAGTAATCTGCTCGTCCTTATGCCAGGAAATAATGTTGTGAGCGTACATTCTCCCAGAATCTTTATCCCACATCTTCTTTTCTTCTAAAAAGGTTCTATACACCAGATCATAGTTGATCTCATCATGGCAGTACGGACCTGTTACATAAGTAAGCAGTTCACTTGTCTTGTCCTGTCGCAAAACATATTCGATACAATTTCTCATTGCTCCATGTGTATTTGTCCGCTTATTAATCGTCTTATTAATAGCCATATCTTTTCACTCTCCTTCCTGTATTTGAGAATATTTTTGTTGAGATAATACAGAATATCTTCCCTTGGCATAAAACCATCCGTATTCATTTTTCTTGCAATCTGATTCAAATTCGTAGCTGCACCACGAAGCTGACTAAGTATCTCAGAAAGAATCTTATTCAGCGTTTTCAGTTCTTCCACTTCCTCTGCAGAAGCAATTTTTAAACCTGCTATTGCATGAATTACAACCGCCTGCTGAGTCTGTCCAGACTCCTTTACTTTATTTTGGAGCAGATCATACTCTGCTTTATTCATTCGTATCGTTACTGTATAATTTCGTTTTCGCATAAATCTTTGTCTCCTTTCTCCACTCTATCTTTTTTATAAATCATTCATAACCTTTCCGGCTGGTAGATTAGCAGGGGATAACAGGTGCAGGACAGCGTCCTAGTCAATCAGTAAGTGTTCCGTAGGAATGTCCGGTGGACATTTCGCAGGATTACTTACGCCATTGACGTGCCAGGGTTCCAAGGGGCAGAGCCCTCTGGCAAGTTTAGGAACAGCCCAAAGGCTGGCTCCGGTGCAGAGTGGCTTGCCACTTTGCGAAACTTGCCTGTCATCTCCCCACCACTGAACCGACACCCACCGAGCCATATTTTCCACCCTACGTTATCAGCTCAAAATGGAGATGACGGTGGTTTTGTGGTGCAGGGACAGACTTTGGAAGAAATAGAAAAGCTCCCATTTCGATAGATTTTCTCTTTCTGAAACTGGCTGTTCATGCATCACTCCGATGCGAAGTATCGGACAATCATGTGCCGTATCCGGCACTCTATTCTTTTCTTCGCCTTGCTTGTTCAATTCACCCATTTGCCAACGCTTTTCTGTTGTATTTTCCTGTTATTTCTGTCTTTCTTTTTCTGGATCTCTTTCCATTTCTGCTAAAAGACATAAAAATAGCAGTCATAAACATTTCTCCAATTCATAATGTCTGAAATGCCATCACTGCCATTGTCTTTTTCTGCTATTCTGTTTTTGTAAAGCTATTCCTTACTGTCAGTCTGTTTTCCTGTTACTGCTATTTCATAACCATCTAAAAACTGTCTGCAAAATCCAGTGCTGCATCCATATCAGCTTCTTTCTCCCAGTCCAGATTATCTTCTGCGATCTCTTCATCCGTTTTCTCCATTGTTAGTGTTCTGTCCGGCAGATTAATTTCTCCTACCGATTCTTTTACAAACGGTACAAGCATTTCCATCAGATTCTTCGCTATAGCCATCGGGACGGATTCTTTTACTCCATCCCGGATAGCTGTTTCCACTCTTTCCAAAAACGCATCTTCCTTTTCTCTGGTTTCCAGATACGGATCTGCTTCATTCCTGTACTCTCTGGAAAAATAATCGTTTAAAGCAACTACAACTGCTCTGGTGTACGATTTATATTTTTCCCTGTCCATCGTCTGCAAATATTCCCATGCCTGCCTGTCCTGTTCATCACAAAGATTCAGACGGATATTTGTATTGATGATTTTCCGTTCTTTTCTCATACAAGCATCCCTCCGTTTCTCTGAATCTTCCTTACAGTCATTGCTTCATAGCCTTTCGCTGTGGCACAGATGTCCCGTACAATCGTCACCCGGCTCTTGTCATATTCCCCGAAGTTCTGGATCATACAACCGCCACCGCCGACCACATACAGACGCATCAGTTCAGGATTGTATTCCCGTTCTCTCAGCTTATGGAAGATTTCTTTCGTATAATCTCCGGCAGCTTTACGAATGACTGTCAGATATTTCTCACCAATATCTGCTGTCCCGGTACGGATCACCTGCTCAATCACCAGATCGTCTACCACCGTTCCCAGTTCTTTCAGCAAGGATTCTCTTACAGCAAGCACACACTGATGCGTTCCATATTTCTCTGTAAAGCATTTCTTCTCTAATGGACGGGAATTGTTGATATACATGATGTTCATAGTCCCGTTTCCAATATCCACAAGCATGTTGATTCCTTTGAAGTCCTGTAAGCGGTAAAAGGCTGCTGCAAATCCCTGCGGGTAAATATCAGCTCCTGCAAACTCCACATGATAGTCTTTGTTACGGAATGTAAAATCTACACATTCATTCTGGAGAAGATATTTCTGAAAGTCTTCTTTCTGTGTAGCTACCCAGGTAAGGGGAAGTCCGGCTGCGATATGTACCGTTGCCCGATTCATACCTTTTCCATCCAGTTCCCTTGCGATAGCTGCCAGTGTCAGCACATAATAGTCCTCATCCTGCGTTTTCTCTGCACAGAACTCCTTGTGTTCCTCTCCGATCTGGTAATACATGCCATTGTAAACAAGAAGATTATTCTGAAAGATTGGCTCCTTGTCATATCTGGCTACACCGGATGGAAAGCATCTGGTGGCTGTTTTCATGTTTCCATAACCATGATCAATCCCGATTACCATAACTGTTTCATTATTGTTGTTTTTCATCATTCTCATAATCATACCTCATTCTTTCTTAATTTTTATTTTTTTACTTTTTCCCAAATTCGGGAAAAACTTATATTTGTATCAGCTAAAATAATGTTGATACATGAAAAAGGGCACTCAGTGTAAAAAAAGCAAAATTTTATGTACTCTGGCAGCTACCTTTGTTATTTCTCCTGCTCCGGTAACATTTCTTTTTGCTTATTTTGCCCTAAATGCCCTTAATTCCCTGATTCATATTTAATTGTAACTGTTTATAATCTGTATCTGTTTCTTCAAAAGGTATTCTTTCTTCTGGATCTACAGGACAAAAATCTTCTTCCTTAACTGCAATATCCTGATAATAGAACTCACCATTATACTGCTTTAGAAGGAATCCCTTATCTGTCATATTTTTGAAGAAATTGGATTTACCATGCCCCTGTCTGCCATTCTCTTTGCAGAATTCCTCATACATATGGAACACTTCGCTGCGTTTCAGACGTTTTCCTTTGGCACGCACCAATGACTCATCAATAAAAGCACAGATACTGTCAGATGACCGCTGTACCTCCCTTACACATTCTTTGCTGTGTTCGCTCTCCGTAAACTTTCCCTGTTCATACAGTTCTTTCAGTGCAATCATCGCCATATGAATCGCATAATCGGATTCTGCCTGTACCTTTTCCTTTAAGTGCAGATCTTTTTCACCACTTTTTACTACCCTGTTCATATCGAGAATCAGTAGTCTACGATAAAAAGCATCTGACTTGTCCTCAAGATTCTGCGGCATTTCATTGGTAGAAAAAAGCAACTTTGCATAAGAGTGAAAATGAATAGCATCCTGTCCCTTTTTCTCGTAGATCAGCGTATCTTCACCAACAGCTTTCTTTAATACATCTGTGTTTTCCATTGCCTTACATGGAATATCCGCACAGGCATTTAACAGCTTTCCGTACATTCCAGTCGCATAGAATCGTTTATTCAAATCCTGTAAAGAAATGCTGGACATATTGGTGATTCCAACTACATGCTGGATCAGCGATACTGCCACAGACTTTCCGGTTCCACCATTTCCTTTCAGTGTAAGGAATTTCTGAAACTGCGTATCCTGTGTCATGCAGTATCCAAAATACTCCCAGAATGTCTGCTGTTCTTCTTTGTTAGGAAGAGACGATGCAAGATACTTTTTGATATTTTCTCCACCATGCAACACCTGCTCCCTGTCCTCCGGATAATAGGGAAATGGTATCTGATTGATTGTCAGATAATCTGGATTGTGTTCCAGCATTTCACCCGTAACCGGATCATAATATCCATTTTTGAAATTGATCCACCGTACAGACTGTTTATTTAGTTCATATGCCTCTCGGTGAACTTTCGGCTGTGTAATCAACAGATTATAAATCCTTTTAATTACGCCACTCTGTATCTGATCTCGATAGATTAGCTTCTGGATACGGTATTTCATTCTCACCCCATTATGATCTTCCCAATAGGTACCATGTTCATAATAATAAGGTGTGATTCCTACCACAAAAAACTGAACATTCTCCACTAGATAATCTACAATCTCCATATCCCGGACGCCTTTCACATTCCCTTTTGCATCAAATAAATGAAAACGGCTCAGTTCCGGTTGTTCTTTCGGTTCTCGTTCAAACCGAAGAATATACTGTTCCAGTAGTTTCTCAACTTCTTTCTGATTATCCAATTTGCCAAGATACTCTTTCTCTTTGAACAACTGCCAGCCTGCTTTTCCGTCGAGACCAGCGTCTTTGAAAAATGTCTGTAACTTATCATTCATCCACTTCACCGTACAGGCAGTCACATAATGATAGGCACTCTGACAGCTTCCTGTAAACTGAATAGCTCTCATTTCTTCTATAAAGGAATCTGCACTGAAATAATATCCGTCATCTTCCTGCACCAGACAAAGTGCCTGATAACCTGACATCACAATATTCAGTGCGATATCCTGATTGTCCACCAGAAAGATATAGGTCTGTGCTGTCCCTTCTGGATTGGTATCCATATAATGCTTCAAAAACTTCTTGTTCAAACTTATCACTTCCTTTCAGGCAAAGAAAAAGACGCAAGCCATATTTTATGACTCACGCCTTACTTCACTCACAATATTCTATTTTTATCAGTTACCTGCCAGATTGATTACTGGCTATCCTTATACATAAATCAATTCTTTCAGGATAATCTCTTCTGCAATCGCTCTGTGCTGATTGGCAGCTCTTACCCATGCTATCTGATCTTTCTCCTTATCCGGCAGTGGTTCTTTTTCTTCCAACTGTTTCAGAATCACTTCTTCCCGTTCCCTGGCTGCCTTGTCCACTTCCAGAAGATGCTCTCCAATGGTATCCTGTAAAAGCATCACCTGATACGTTGAATTTCGATGGTTCTTCAGATAATCTCTGCGTAAGAATCCATATTTGCCAAGCTGCACCATCTGCTCACCAGATTTATAGGTGAGGTTCGGAATCAGGTATCCATTTACATTTGTATAAGTCAGTTTCATATTCATAAGACCTCTCTTTCGTTTAAACTTTTATCTGTAACAGAACCAGATGTTCATGTTACGTCATTGCTACAAATCTTTCTTTCCATATTATTTTGAATCCAACCCGGGCAGATTTTCTTCAAAATCATGGCGGAAGTGCTTCGTTTCTGTGTTGGGAAAATGAACGGAAACACTTGATTTTACTGACTTTCTTCAATGTAACCTTATTATAACGTCCTCCCCCCACCCGATTAAGTCATTTGGCAACTTTTCCGATCCTTGCAAGGCTTTTGCACCACGACGGAGATAGGCTTTTAGTTTTTCGCCATAGAGGTAGGGATCTTTTCGGCGGGTGATTCCCCATTCCATAAGGAGGGCGGCTGCACCGGTAACGAAAGGCGTGGAAAAGGAAGTGCCAGTGAAGGATGCATAGCCTCCACCAGAGCGGGGAGCATAGATATCAACACCGGGAGCGACAAGGTCGGGTTTTGGATAGGGGAGGGCACGACAGCCGCGGCCAGAGAAATCAGCATAGGTGTTTTGACGGGCGTCGTAGGCGCCGACGCTGATCACGCGTCTGGCAGTGGCAGGGATTGTAAGGGTTCCCTGAGGACGTGGAAGATAGAAGGCTGTGCCTGGGTTTAGCGTTTTGCCACCTGGAAGCCACAGGAAATATTCCCCGTTTTTTATATTTCTTGCTGCTAAGATTATTTTCCACACACCGCTGTCTACATAGGGGGTTTTCTCATCCTGCGGCAGAAAATCCACATAAATCTCCTGCGTCACATGATACGGTGCCGGTTTTCCATAATAAATCAGAAGTTCCGTATTTCCCGCCTGCCAACGCTGGGCGCCTAGTGTTTCAAAAAGGGGGCCAACACGCTCCCCGGCTGGATGTTCCAGATAGATTTCCATCTCATCTTCGTAATTTTTCCAAAGCTGCACATTTAAGGTAGGCTCAAAGGCACCAACACCAAGTTCAATTTCCTGGATTTCACCTGGCGAAAGCTTTCCTCCGGTATGCAGAGCATCATTTCCATTGTTGCCCATTCCTACACAAATCACATTTTTCCCCATGCCTGACACATTGTCCAGATAAGTTTCCAGCAGAGAATCGCCTCTGTGTGAGCCATAATTATTTCCAAAGCTTAAATTGAGCGCGATTGGTCTTCCAAGCCGTATAGCCTGCCGAACCAGATAATCTACACCTTGCATCAGCTCTGTAGTTCTTGGAAAAGAGTCCTGTCTTGGAATACCCATTTTCACAACCAGAAGATCACTTTCATATGCCACTCCCCGGTTCACTGCACCACGGGAAAAATCGCTGCCAGCTGCCACTCCAAGCACAGCGGTTCCATGACCGCTTACATCTTCAGACGGAACAAGGCGCCGCCCCTCCTGCACAGAGAGGGACAACGCCTCATTGATTTCCTCATTGGTATATTCAGTTCCTGTTGCATAGCCCTCCGGGGGATTACCGGAAATGCTCTGATCCCACAAACGCAGAATCCTGGACTTTCCATCTGCTGTAAGAAATGCGGGATGCCTGTAATCCACCCCGGAATCCACAATTCCGATCAACACGCCGCGCCCTGTCAGCCGTAGATTTCCCGGCTCATTGCGCTGTACCTGGGTAATACAGCTTGCCTCTTTCGAAAAAAGATCTTCGAAATACAAACGAGTGGGCTTTTCTATAAATTCTATCTGGGGACGCCGAGAATATTCATCCAGCATACTTTCAGGAAGCGTCACAATGGCATACCTGCCAAGGAGAGGGACCACGGAGATTTCGGGTCCCCCAAGCAACGCCTCAACAGAATCACCCATTTCACTATACTTCACAATAATTTCCCACTTTCGTGTCTGCTTCTCATACCCCACATTCAGATTTCGGGATTTCTCTCTTTCCTCTTCTGTGGCATCCAGCGCAAGGTTCAAAAGATTATCCAGCTTCTGATCTGGCATATTTCCTCCATTTTGCAGCGTATGCATACTCAAAATATACTTATCTTTAATTTACGCCAACCCGTTTTAAATAATACCTCAGCCTTCCTATTATATTTCAGAGCGTGTTTGAAAATCATTCCCACCATCTGTACTCCCTGCTTTATGGAAATTTTTTGCAGAAAGCCTTTTTCAAACACGTTCTAAACCCTCTGTAGATTTTCAAATATCAGTTATTTTTCCTCTACTTTCACCTTTTTCAGCAGAAAAACCATCACCAGCAGCACCACTGGGAAAATCAGGCCTACGCCCATACCCACGCGGATGTTATCTCCTGCATTCTGTGTGACACGGCCCACGATTCCAGGGCCTATACTGCCTCCAAGATCTCCGGCCATGGCAAGAAGGGCGAACATGGCAGTTCCACCTGCCGGAAATTTCTTAGAGGAAATACTGATGGTTCCAGGCCACATGATTCCAACGGAAAATCCGCATACAATACAGCCAATCAGTCCTGCTGCCGGATTAGAAGACAGGGATGCAAGAAGATAGCAGAATACGCATAAAATTCCGGATCCTGCCATAAATTTCATCAAGTCCATTTTATCTCCGTATTTTCCAAAGATCATACGGCTGATTCCCATCGTAATGGCAAACATGCAGGGACCGGCCAGGTCTCCGATGGTCTTTGACAGTCCAAGTGCCGCCTCTGCATAGGCAGATGCCCACTGGGACATGGACAGCTCTGATGCCCCTGAACACACCATCAGACACACGGCAATCCAGAACACAGGCTTACGAAACAGTTCCCTGATTTTCATGCCTTCCCCTTCATCCACCAGATGTTCGATGGGACAGGTGGCAAAGTTGTAAACATTAACGGCCGGAACGATTGCCCACAAAACTGCCAGCCACTTCCAGCTGTCCATTCCAAAAACTGCGAAAAACAGGGTGGAAACTGCAATGGTTCCCACAGAGCCCCAGCAGTAGAAGGAATGAAGAAGACTCATGGTCGCTTCTTTATTTTTGAAAGGACATGCTTCCATAATAGGACTGCACAGCACTTCAATCAGTCCGCTTCCAACAGCATAAACAATAACACTGATGATAATTCCCATAAAAGGATCTGGCAAAAGCTCCGGAAGAAATGCCAGCCCCACCAGTCCTAAAGCGGAACTGATCTCAGAGGTTACAATGCACACGCGATATCCGATTTTGTCCACAAATCGGGCACAAAACAAGTCAACCAGCAACTGGGTAAAGAAAAAGCAGGTGGAGATCAGTGCAATATTTCCAAGGGAAATATGATAATCTGTGTGAAATTTCAGAAACAGCAAAGGTGCAAAATTTGCTGCTATAGCCTGGGTGATAAAGCCCATATAACAGGCTCGTTTGGTTTTCTGGTAATTTGGCATGATTGGTTCTCCTTTTTTTCTTCTTTAAAGAAGATTTTTATCTTATTGGATTATATTATATTTAAATGTGTTTTTCATTGGATTATTTCTGATTTTTATTGTATAATATCGTAAAAACATTAATTTTCTATTTTTTCGGGGCACTTCCCAGAGCGGTTCGAAAAAGGTTTTCTGCAAAATATACCGCAAAGTGGGACGAGCAGATTGCGGGAATGATTTTCAAACAGGCTCCAGGTCTCGATTTGAGGATAAACAAGATATGAAAGAAACCAACGTATATACCAAAATTATTACCGACGAAAATTTAATGGAGACCATTCCCCACGGAAGCCAGGACTATCCCTTTCGCTACTATTATGAGCATTTAGCCCAATTTGATTTTAACTGCATAGACTGGCACTGGCATACGGAGCTGGAATTTGTGTATATTCAATCCGGAACCGTAACTGCATGGATTGGGGAAAAACAGCTGGAGCTGCCAGCTGACAGCGGCATTTTTATTAATTCCAAATTCCTTCACCGTTTTTCCTCTCCTGTGGATGCTGTCATCCCAAACTTTCTCTGCATGCCCTCTTTCCTTGCAGCTACAGACAGCTATATCTACCAGAACTATGTAAAGCCTATCGTTACATCGAATATTCCTTTTTGGATTTTTTGCAGGGAGATTTCCTGGCAGGCCAGAGTTCTCGATCTTATGAAGCAGATTTTTTCTGCGCAGACTTCCGGTTCTTCCTGCCATCTTCTGACCTCTGCCCTTATGCAGCAGCTCTGGCTGGAAATATACGAACATACAGACCTTTCCACTTCACCGGAAATCACTGGACAGTTCTCTGTAAACCGCGCAAGGCTCCAGCTGATGATGCAGTTTATTCACGAAAATTACAGAAAAAATCTTTCCTTGGATGAGATTGCTGCACAGTCTATGATCAGTAAAAGCTCTGCCTTAAACCTTTTTCGGCGCTATCTGCACATCACGCCGGTTAACTATCTAATAAACTATCGGCTGAAACAGGCTGCCCTTCTGCTTTCCCATACAGAGAAAAAAGTCAGCACCATTTCAGCCGAAACCGGTTTTCACAATGTAGATTATTTTTGCAGAGCTTTCAAAAAGCACTACCAGGTGACACCTGGGGAATATCGGAAAGAAAAGTGGGATAAATAGCTGTTATTTGTTATTTTTACATTTCGCATTCAATGCATTTACAACAGCTTCATACATCGGTTTCGCCTGCGGTGCAGCTCCAATCAGCTCTGCCAGTGTCATTCCATACGCAAACTGGATCATCGGACCATCCAGCATTCCCGGTTCCATTTGATTGAACCTTTCTACTGCAAGGGGTTCTGCCACAGTCTCACCAAGGGTGCTGTCCATACTGAAGCGCTCTGGCCTGTCTGCCTTTGCATTTAAAGTACTTTTGGAACTGCCTACGTTGAAAAAGCTGAAGGTTGCCATAGAAATATCATTCCTATAATGATTCATTTCTTTCACATCACCACGTAGCAATGCGCGTACAAATTCATTATATGGTACATTTTCGTCTGAAAACCAGTCTCTTATCATATTTTCAAACATCATTCGGACTTCCCGATTTGTAACACTTAAATATTTCCCTTTTGGATCAGGGAAATTATATCGTCACATAAAGATAATTGAACACCAGCTTTCTCTGATACTCATAATACTTCGCCTTTTTCTTGATCATTTCCATTACAGCACGGTCAACCTCGTCACCGCGAAGGTCGAAAGGATTGTAGGAGTTGACATTATCCCGGATCCGTAGGATGCATTCACCGTTGTTGTCCATTACTTTTACGGATACATAATATTTCTTATCTGTTTCGCCGATACCAAATTTCATAATATTCAGAAGCAGCTCCTCCACGATCAGATGGATAAAGAAGGACTGTTTAAAATCAAGTTCCCATTCATCGCACAACCCTTCCAGATTCTGGGACATTTTTTCCATACTGCCTTCCTCGATGGGATAATATTCCTCAAAAACCCGGTTGGTAAAACTGTATTTTTCTTTTATGTAATCTTTTATTTTTCCAAATATCTGTATTGCAAAAACCAGCAGCAGGCAAACTCCCTCACTTATTACATACACAAGCGCAAGCCCTACGATTCCCTTTTTATCGATCAGAAAAAATCCAGCCGCCAGCATGAGAACAAAGTTGCGTAAAACAGATAACCCGGAAGCATATCTTGTCTTTCCTATTGTTTGCCAGAAGGACGTGGTTACCACATTCACTCCTGCCAGAGCCACGCTTAATGCATAAATACGAAATGCGGTCGCTGCTGTTTCCAGTGCCGGACCATCATTCAGACCGAAGAATATCAGTATGTTTTTTGCCCCGGCTGCAAAAAACAATGCCATAATCATTCCTGCTGCTGCAACAATCCGCAGTCCATCGTGATACACCGCCAGCATTCCTTTCCAGTCCTTCTCTCCGCCTAAAATGGAGATAACCGTAGAAGCAGCAGCTCCGGCACCGTCAAACATAGCCCCCGGAATGGTACTCATGGTATAAATAACACCAAATACAGCCACAGAAAAAGTGCCATTTTCTGAGTTTCCCTTTAACAGCATAGTATTAAACACCAGCATAACCACCGCCTGAAAAATAAATGCAGAGCCTACGCCAAATCCATTTTCCACATATTCTTTGATCTCATTTCCTGTAGGAATGTGAAAATGAAAGCTTAAAAGCGCCTGCTTGTTCCAAAAATGAGTAAGCAGAATCAGAGTTCCTACTGTTTCCGCAATACATAAAGACGCCGAAGCCCCAACAAGTCCCCAGTTCAGCACTTTCATAAATAACAGATCCAGGCTTAAATTGGTGACAATAACGCCAGCAGAAGAAATGGCAGCCAGCTTTGGTGCTCCGTCTGTCCGCACTGCTATGGAAAGAATATTATATACCACATAAATTGGGGCAAAAGCAAACACTACCGTCAGATACTGCAGGGCCTGTGGCAAAAGCTCCGGTGTGGCACCAAGCAGACTGCATAATGCGCTGCGAAATATGAGAGATACTGCTGCAAAAAGCACACCTGTTATCAAGCCTGCACTTAACACGGAGCCAAAAATCCGATTTGCACCTTTTAGATCTGCTTCACCGAGTTTTTTCCCAATTAAGACGCCTGCACCGCCTCCTAAGGTGATCCCCATAAGTAAATAAAGCAGAAATACAGGTGTGGCAATGTTCGCCACAGCCAGTCCGGTACTGCCTATAAAATTTCCTACCAGAGTAGCATCCACAAGGGTGGATACGGTAACCCCAAGAGAAGAGCATACTCCCCAGAATAAAAAGGTTCTGTATGCACTTTTTGCATAGTTTGTTTCCATATGATTTTCCTCCTGCCTTCAGCTGACTTTTTCATCAAAGCCAGGGGCTTTTGACCCCGACATCATTATATCAAAAAGGAGCAACTCCCGGTACTGCAGAGTTGCTCCTTCTTGCTGTCAATCGATCGGATTATGTTAGCTATTGATCCTCTTAATCACTTCTTCCATTACAGGCATCGCAGGTATTGCTCCTTCTCTCTCAACACATAGGGAAGCCATCGCATTTCCAAAGCGGACACATTCTATCATTTCCTGTAAAGAATATTCTTCTATACGCTTACCGGATTCACAAATCTTATATAAAAAGCCTCCCATAAAAGAATCTCCGGCACCGGTGGTATCCACAACTTTGCTGGAATAACCTGAAACATATGCTTCCTGCTGATCCTGCAGATATACAAACGATCCTTTTTCGCCTAAAGTAATGAGTACTATTTTTGCGCCATACTCTGTTATGCTCTCTGCTGCTTTTCGAACATCCGTATAACCTGTTAATAGCTCAATCTCTTCTTCTGATACTTTAACGATATCTGCATATTCTAAAATACTTCTCATCCATTTACAGGCTTCTTCCTGTGAATCCCATAAACTGGCTCTGTAATTCGGATCATAAGAAATAATTGTTCCATTATTTTTCGCAGCTTTTAATGCAATAAACTCTGCATTTCTGGATAGTTCATCTGTTAACGACAAAGAGCCTACATGAAGAATACGGCTTTGGCAGATGATATCTTTCCGTATTTCCTCAGCCTTCAGACCGATATCTGCTCCGGGTTTTCTGGCAAACGCAAAATTTCGTTCTCCGTTATCTGCCAGTTTAACAAAAGCAAGTGTTGTAAAATAGTCTGCATCACTTATTAATCCTTCGGTTGAAACACCGCATTTATCCAAGGTTTCCTTTAAGAAATCACCCAAGAAGTCTTCTCCTATTTTTCCGATAAATGCTGTTTGGGCACCCAGCCGTTGTGCCGCAACCACAACATTAGCAGGTGCACCTCCCGGATTTTGTGTATAAGACAATGTTTGTCTTTCACTCTCTTTTTTCCCGGTAAAATCAATCAATATCTCTCCCAGAGAGGTAATATCATAATGCCGTTTTGTCCTATATTTTATATCTACGCCTATATTTCCTTGTGGGTATAATTTTCCTGTATAGCGATACAAACCATGCTCCCACAATAATGTAAATGTATTTCCGTCTATGAGGATATCAATATCTGTTTCTTTTTCCATCATTTCACAGGGCACAGTCCGTATACCATATCTGGAAGCTCTGTCTGCCCGGTTATAATTCACGGTCATTTCTTTATTTGAAGAATCAAAGCATATTGTCACGATATGTCTATCTGTATCATATAGATCAATACACAATAACTCTCCATCTCCCGGCAGCTTTCCCTTCAGTTCTACCATAACCGGCTCACTTTGCGGTGGTATGTTTTCACCGGTCCAATGTTTTTCCAATGTTCTGCTGAAGACCTTCATCTCAGCTTTCACTTTATCAGCCACTTTCGCGCACAAACGCCTGTTATCATCTAAATACCACACTCGTGATACATCCAGTATTCCACGATACCCTTCCTCCGGACCGAAATCCCGGTTCCAGGGCATCCACAGCCAACCGCCCAGCCAGGCAACAGACCGTATTTCCCCATTCAATACCGGATATGTCTGTGCTGCATAATAATGAGTTCCAAAATCCAAGGTCCCCCTTATCTCTTTATGGAATTCACATTTGTCAAAATCCACCTGTCCGGACAGATATAGCGTCGTTACACTGTCTTTTTCATACATCGGCGAAGTTGTCAAAAACCAGACATCCTCAAGACAGAAGGCATCCGGACATTCAAACATTCTGCCCTCACCAGGCTCTGCCTCGTACAAAATTCCGCTATACGTCCAATGGTACAGATCGGTAGAAGAGAAAAGATAAATTCTTCCGCGGCTGTCCGGATGTTCAATTCTTCCGGTGGATCCTCCACAGATCATTCGCCATTTTCCTTGTGCAAAAAACACCTTGGGATCTCGGAAATCTCTTCCTCCCTTTTCCGGGACTTCTTTTATCAGCGGGTTTTCTTCTGCCTTTACAAAATGTCTCCCATCCTTCGACACCGCAAGATTTTGCGTCTCAAAAATACCGGTTTCACCTTCCGTTCTTCCTGTATAGAATAAAAATAGCTGATCATCATGTACAACAACCGATCCGGAAAAGCATCCGCCGTTTTTATCGTTATCATAGGGCATATCTGGGACCAGTGCCGGTTCTAATTCTTCCCAGTGTATCAGGTCCCGGCTTACCGCATGCCCCCAGTGCATACTGTCCCAGTTGTCATGGTACGGATTATACTGATAAAATAAATGATATTGTCCTTTAAAAAACACCAATCCATTAGGATCATTGATCCATCCTTTCTGGGGTGTAAAATGTAGGGATGGTCTTACGATTTCTCTCATTTTCTTATCCTTTCACTGCTCCGGCAGTCATACCACTTATAATATACTTCTGCAAAATAACATAAAATACTAATTCAGGAAGCATGATCATCAGACTCGCTGCAATGATTCCACTATAATCCATGGTATATTGTCCTTTAAACATAGATGTCATTAACGACACTGTATTTAATGCATTATTCTGAATAAAGGTTGAGGCAAACGGGAACTCATTGTAAATATAAACCGCATTAAAAATAATGATCGTCACGAACGTCGGTTTCATGACCGGAATCACTACTTTGGTACACAGCTTAAAAAGATTGCAGCCGTCGATAATTGCTGCTTCTTCCAATTCTCCGGGGATATCTCTCAAAAATCCGGTAAACAGTAAGGTATTGAACGATATATTCACTGCGACATACGGCAGGATCAGTCCCAACCGTGTTCCAAGGATTCCCATCAGTGAATCAATCCTGTATACCGGAAACAGCAGTACATAAATAGGGATGCCAATCCCGATCAGCAGGAAAAGATACAACGTTTCCGATGTCTTATGGTTTCGAAAAACCATTCTGGCAATTGCGAACGAACTCATAAAAGTAAATAAAATACTGAAAAAAGTAGATACTACTACCAGTAAAATCGTATTAAAGTACATTCTGGCAAAATCAATAGTATCGATCGCACGCTGATAATTCTCAAAGCTTATTGTCTGCGGCAAAGATAGCGGACTGTTGACAATCTCATTATTTGTCTTTAATGAAAGCAACATAGCCCACAGTATGGGCATGATCAAAAGAATAATCAATCCCAGCAGACATATGTAAAAAATGACTTTTTCTATCGATATTCTCTTGTTTCTCATATTTAACTCCTTTGCTTCCTCGTTGTGATCTTAATATAGGAAAACGCGCCCAGAATTGAAAGCAACAGAATTGCAATCGCAATTGCCATTCCATATCCATACCTTCTGGATGTAAATACTGTAAAATACATATATGAAGTAAGCAGCTCCGACTGATGAGCAGGTCCTCCGCCTGTCATCTGATATACCAGTTCATATATTTTAAATACGCCTGTTACTACCAGAACAATATTAATAATAAAGGTCTCTTTCAACATAGGAATTGTCACATATAACAAGCGTTGTAACCAATTGGCTCCATCAATATCACAAGCTTCGTAAATATCTCCCGGTATTGCTTTGATTCCGGATAAAAAGATCGTTGCGTGAAATCCCAGTACCTGCCATGTGAATACCATCGCCAATGACAATGGGGACCATTTCGTTCCACCGATCCATTCAATAGCAAACATATCCAGTCCTATTTTACGCAATACACTATTTAGCAGCCCATAATTAGGATTCAGGATATATCCCCAGATAATTCCTATGATAATAGGCGCTATTACATAGGGCGCAAAAATCACCATTTTAAAGAATGCGTTTCCATGAAAATTCTTGTTCATCAATAATGCTGCCATAAAAGATCCAACGATCAAGAATATCACACTGAATAACAATACTAAAAATGTATTTTTCAATGCGATCAGAAATAACTTATCATGGAACATAGCAACATAGTTTTTTATTCCCACAAAGGATGCTTTTCCAAGACCACTGTAGTCCGTAAAGCTATAATAAAATGCGATAAACACAGGAATACTAATAAATACTGCATAAACCATAAGAGTCGGAAGCAGCATAATGATTTTTGCTTTCTTTGTACTCAACCAATACATAGCTTTCTCCCTTTCCATTCTAAAGAAAAGAGCGGTATTACTTAATTTCATACCGCTCTTTTAATTTTATCTTTCGGCACTTTGTAAATTTTCTACATAATCAGCTGCTTCTTCCGGTGTGTAAACGCCGGTCATAACACCGAAGGTAGCATCAAAATATCCATATGCCACATTGGACGAAAGTGAATTAAACGGCTCAGTTACTGCTTTCCAATCATCATTTAATGCCGTGATCATCGTGGAAAGTACAGGATGTTGGCTCTCATCAATCTGTCCATTATATGTAGAGCACGGTAATGCCGCGGTATCCTCAGCAATGATTTTGGTTCCCTCTTCGCCATAATAGAACTGCCAGAACTGCATAATTGCATCTAACAACGCAGGATCTTCTGCTACCTTTGAAGATACTACATAAACACCGCCGGATGCCTTGATTCCGATCTGCTGCTCATACTGGCTGTCGGAAAAGGTAGGTCCCCAGAAGAATCCGATTTTAGAAGCAATATCACTTCCCTCAAAATCACCGATATCCCATGCTCCGGAATTGAACATTGCTGCATTTCCAGCGAGGAACTGCTCTTTTGCTTCAAAATATCCAATATTGGAAATGTCCTTTGTGAAAGTTCCTTTTTCACGCATTTCTTCTACTTTTTCAAAATAGTGAATAAAGTCTTCGTTATTCCATGAAATGCTTCCATCCTTCAGACCGTCAAGCTTTTCAAAGAATCCATATCTTGCCAGCATTGTCTCAAATGCCCAGATACTGTAATTATCTTGCGCCCCCACGGTCAGCGGTGTGATTCCGGCTGCATTCAGCTTATCTACCGCATTCAGGAACTCTTCATAGGTAACAGGCACTTCTTCAATTCCTGCCTGCTGGAAGAGATCTTTGTTATAATAAAATCCTACCATCATAACTTCACTGGGCATTGCCACATCTTTGCCGTCCACGGTACATGAATGCACCAGTCCGGGAAGAAGGCTGTCATTGATACCATACTGATCCAATGCATCCGTCAGATCATATAAATCCCCATTCTGTGCAAACTCCTTTGCGGTTGCCTGTTCCAGCCAGAAAACATCCGGAAGCTTATCTTCTCCTGCCAGTAAAGTCATCTGTGTATTATGCTCGGACACTTCTTTACCCGTAATATCAATTTTAATCCCCGGATGGCTTTCTTCAAAGGCAGTGATAATCTTCTGCAGATGCGGCTCCTGTGCCTGAATATCAGCAACATGCTCTGCAAACTTGATCGTAATCTGTCCGGCCCCATCTGCGGACGTAGAACTCTGCTCAGTCTCTGCGCCGTCTGTAGTCCCTTCTGCATTTCCGCATCCTGCCATTGTAAACAGCATAGCGGACGCACAAGTCAGTGCCATCATTTTTCTCCAATACTTTTTTATCATAATCTTGTGCCCTCCTTATTCTTGTACATGAATATCATCTAACGTCCCATATAGAATGTCAATATGTTTGCACATTTTCCCATTCTCTTCCTTCTGACTGTAGATACCCCATGCTTTTCCACAAATGAAGAAGCTGGACATTTCACCTTCTATTGCAGGATGGAATGACACGGTTCCGCGATACATATCACTTTGCAGTCCCAATAATGCATTCAGCACTCCCCAGCTTGCCATTGCTCTGCAATAATGATGACCGGACTCAATCTCACTGAACGGATTCCTCTTGTATCCGTCATAACGATCCCGAATTGACTTTACCACAGTCAGACCTTCCTCTACACAACCTGAATAAATCAGATTAACGGCTACTTCATACTCTACTCCTGTCCACACCTCTCCGGCATAGGATAACGGGAATTTAGGCCTGCCGCCTTTCGGCCAGGTAGCTACTACCATTCCATGCTCTTCATTGATCGCATATGCTCTGTGCACACTGTCTGTATGATAAAAATCCGTTTTGTAATTATACTTGAATACGGATTCCATAGCAGATTTTACATGCTCTTTCGGTAAAATTTCCCCGATTCCAGCCATATATGCCAGGAACTGTCCGAGAAGCTGATCTGACAGGCAGCCTTTTCCGAATTGATATTTATATTTATCAATCTCCTTCTGTACCTGAATATAATATTCCCCGTCAAACATCAGTTCATCGGCTCTTGCAGCTCCTTTCGCGTAAGCATCTGCGTATAACTGATGATGTTCTTCATCCCCTACAATCTCAGCCATCTCTTCACAGCATTTCAATGCTGCCAGGAAGATACTGTCCGTCATGGGATTCGGTCCGTAGAATTCAATATCATAGGTTGTATTCTGCTGACCATCCAGTACATCATCTCCATCCAGATCCCATTGTTTCAGGGCATATTCCATTGCCAACACTACTTTGGGCCAAATGGTCTTCAAAAATTCTACATCCCCGAGATTCTTGAAATCCCGGTAGACACGAACAACACTTCCAAGTTCTCCATCACAGGCCGGAACCATTGCATACCGTTCCTGATCAAATACGGAAAACATTCGTGTAGACATACATCCTGTCTCATCTGTTTCTCTCAAAAATTCTACATTACGCATTGTTTTTTCAAGATCCGGGAACAGAAATGCAACCGTCTGTGCATAATTCCATACATGAGGCACACTACCGTAACCGCAGCCTATATAGTCTCGTATCCCTTCAAATCCGGCAAAGGTTCCATCTTCCAGCCGGAAACATAAATTACTTCGAAGATTCGTAATATTTGCAGTCAGAGCATCAATCACATAATAAGGTAATGTAGTCTTATGGAACATAGCATCGGCAAATTTTCTGCTGTCGGATTCCAGTCGTTCCTTATTATGATATACATATTTTGCGACATCCCATGCATCTGTAAATTTTGTTGCATAGTAATTTCTCACTGTTCCGTATTCACCGCGCTGGAATTTCTCGTAGTCCTCATCAAATTCGATCCATGCCTTTACTCTGTTAGGAAAATACCATGTAATGACAAATTCAAAAGTTCTTTCTTCTCCCGGCTGAAGTTCTTCCCAGGCTCCGATGGATCCGATCTTTTCTCTTCTTTTCAGGAAACTGAAATTATGAAATTGTGCAAATTCACATCCCACACTGTCAGATACGGTCTCTTTTTCCAAAAGTCCATCACCGGTAAAATCATCCCAGAAATCCTGTATTCCATCCACCCATTCGCCGTCAAACCACTGTGTTTTATAGGTTACATTAGATCCACTGGTCAGAATCGCCATATTTCCATACCGTAAATGATCCTCTTTCAAGTGTTCGGGTGAATAATACAAGCCCTTCACATCATCAAATTCCCGATATTCATTTTTTACGCTATCAGCCAGCTTTAGGTTCTCAATAACATCATATCCTTCAAAACCAGATGCATTGGGAAGTGTGCCTACCAGGCTTACTTTGGTCGGACAGTCTGCAATATTTTTCACCGTGTATCGGATAATTGCACAGGGAATACTGGAATCATCTGTATTTAAAGGAATAAACGGTGTATAGGCTTCCATTGACACTTTTACGGGCAATTCTGAATCTTTGAAATTCACTCTTGCAAAAGGATATTCACAAATCAGCTCCGAATCTTCCATTCTTGGCAGATTTACTAATTCAGCCTGAAGGTATCCGTGCGAGCTGGTATATGGCGGAACCATTCTCGATTCCAGAATTTTCGATATAGGTCTTTCCAGTTCTTTGTTTTCCGTACGGATTGCAAAAAAGGAAAGAGGAAATTTCGTATTTTTCGAAGGCCAGTTAAAGATTTCCCAGTCAAGGAACTTTCCTCTTGAATTTACAGAGAAATTACCTGTTCCGATTCCGCCCAGCAGAAAACGGACTTCCGTTGCATCCCGCTTAAAGACCCGCGGTGTTCTGTCAAATAATTTTTCTTTTGAAAATGTTTTTTTCATCTTCTCCTCTTTCTTGTTGTTCGGTTGTCCGAATAACTTGTTTTATTTTTTAACTCTCCGCTTTTGCAGAGAGTTTTTTTATTTAATCTTGTTTGTTCGAATAACTTATGCTATGATATTAGCATAACAAAAATATATTGTCAATCACTTTTCAAAATATGGGGGATTTTATGAACACCAGAACACCAAAATACATGCTTATAAAAAATGAATTTGTCCAGAAAATCGAAAGCGGATATTATCGTCCCGGCGATCTCATCCCTTCTGATAATAAATTAATGCGTACTTTAAATGTAAGTAAAAGCACTATTACACAAGCCCTGAAATGTCTGGAAGCTGAAGGATATATTATACGGCAGCAAGGAAAAGGCACTTTTGTAGCAGACCGCTCCAAAGATAAAATAAACCTATCTATTTATTTATGTCCTATGGAAGATAATGAGAAATATTTTTGGATCTCTCTGATCGAACAATTTAATCTAACTTTTTCCGAATTTTCCGTAACACCGACTTTTCTCACCAATGATAAGGCTCCTCTGCGTGACTCGCTGTTGCAAAGCTTTACCAGTGGAAATGCACCGGATATTCTGTCCCTGGACGGTCCTGATGTCCCCTATTGGGCATATATGAATTCTCTGCTGCCGTTTGATGGATATATGGATTCGTCTTTCCTATCCTCTTTTCTGTCTCCCATTGTGACACAGGGAACCTATCAGGGAAAACTATATCATCTAGGTTATACGGAATCCACTTTATGTATTCTGTATAACAAGGAGTTGTTCTATTCTCTTGGTATCCGCATTCCAACTTCTGCGGAAGATGCCTGGAGCTGGGATGAGTTTCTGAATGTCTGCCATACAATACAGACCAAAACTTCTTTTCCCTATCCTTTGCTTATGGACTCCGGACGCGGTCTTTCTCCAAAATCCGGAGAATGGGACAGCTACGCCGGATTGCCATTTATCGTGCAGAACAACGGCAGCCTTTTTAACGATACGCTGACGGCAACCTCTGGATATATTAACTCTCCGGCTTCCGTCGCTGCTATGAATTGGCTGGGCGAATTATTTCATAAATATCATTATACCCACGTGGAGGATCTCAGTGCCGATTTTCCTGAAAACTTTGCCATGAGTCTTTCCCTGCCCAGTGCCTATTTTCAATCGCAGAAAAGGAATAGTAATATCGGCATAATCCCTCTTCCCCATGGTATAAAAGCAGCTTCTCCCCATGGAAGCTGGGGATTATGTATGTCCAGACAGACACAATATCCCAGGGAATGTTGTGAATTTATCCGTTATGTTTTCAGTCTGCAGAATCAGTTGAAGATCAGTCAGTTAACGGGTATTCCTGTTTTAAAAGAGATTTATGACGTAATGGACAGCTTTCAGGCTGATTCCGGCAACAGCAATATTTTATTTTCACAATTACGGAACACCTCTTTTACCAGACCGCAGACCCCCGCATATCCATTCTTCAGTAAGCAGTTTTCCTATGCGTTTTATAATATTGCCATGGGTGCTGATGCACAAGAGGAAATGAATCACCTGGCGCAGCAGGTAGACGATCATCTTTACCGGCATAATTATTATCAACAAAGCTAATAATTTAGGCTAAGGATAAATAAATTCATTTACCCTTAGCCTATTTCTCATCATATTTTACTTTTTTCTTATAATCATAGATCTTAATATCCGCACAGATTTCCAAAGGGATAATCTTTTCCATCCCGGTACCTCCCGTTCACTTCCCAATAATAAAATTATATCGTTTATTTCTGTTTAAAACAATACTATTTTCATAGTAAGCAAAAAACGAGCCATCCTCCACAAACGCAGATTCCTGCATTCATGGTTCAGACGGCCCATGTAATTTTAATTTTAGATTTCAGCTAATTTCAGCAGATCCGGAATCTTGGACTCCCAGCCAAGTGCCATGATATGAACACCCTGGCAGTATGGCTTGCACTCTTTGATAATACGTGCAGCGATCTCAACACCGGTAATTCCGGCTTTTGTCTTTTCTTTGTCTGCCTTCAGCTCCTCGATCATCTCATCCGGAACATGAATGCCGGCAACATTGTTATTCATGAATTTCGCCATTCCAGCGGACTTCGGAATAATAATTCCAACCTGTACAGGTTTTCCGAACTGTTTTGCTTTTTCCATAAATTTGATAAATTTCTCCGGCTCAAATACAGCCTGTGTCTGGAAATAATCAGCACCAGCAGCAACCTTTCTCTCCATCTTTGCAAGCTGTGCATCGACAGAATCACTGCATGGAGAAACAACAGCACCCTTGGAGAATTTCGGAGGCTCTCCAACAAGCTGGTTTCCACCAAGATCTACGCCAGACTCCAGAAGCTTCACTGTGTGAAGAAGAGATACGGAATCAAGGTCGAATACCGGTTTTGCCTGAGGATGATCGCCCATTTTAGTATGATCACCGGTAAGACAGAGAATATTGTCAATACCAAACATAGCTGCGCTGAGAAGATCAGACTCCAGAGCGATACGGTTTCTGTCACGGCATGCAAGCTGGAAAATGGGATTCATGCCTGCATCTTTAAGAACCTTACACATTGCAAGAGATCCAAGACGCATAACAGAAGACTGGTTATCTGTTACGTTAACTGCATGAACACCTGTAAGGTATGTTTTGGCTTCTTCTACCAGCTCATCTACATGGATTCCTTTCGGCGGTCCTACTTCTGCTGAAACTGCAAATTCACCACGATCGAATAATTCTTTCATTTTCATATTATATTTGCTCCAATCATTAAAAATTTAGGATTAACCTTTTATTTCACTTCATCATCTGTAGCAAAATTGTGGATCTGTGTCGGGCATTTCAGCACATCAAGGCGTCCAATCTCTTTCAGGCGTCTGTAAATACGCTCCCATCCACACTCCATCTCACTGTCCACTTCGCATTTTCCATTCTTGGAACCGCCGCACTGGCCATTCACAAGGCTCTTGGAACATGCTGTGATCGGGCAGATTCCACCTGTCAGATTCAGATAACACTCACCGCACTGATCGCATTTATATTCTAATGGTGTCACTCCCTGGAAACCAGGTACCGGATATGTATCACAGGCAGCACAGACCATCTTATCTTCCAGATATTCAGAAATTGTCTGCACACCAACACCACAGGAAAATACAAGAACCATATCTGCTTCCTGAATTTTGCTCATATGTTTCTGAAGACGCAGCTCCATATTTTCCGGATTACAAATATAATCAGTAGTCATAATTCCTGTCACATTTCCTTCAGCGGAAAGCTCCTTCTGAAATTCAACAGCTTCTTTTTCCGGAAAATGAACCTCTTTACATCCATGACAGTTAATAATGAAAACTTTCTTTCCGGCTGTCAGTGATGTGATTGCTTCTTTTGCTTTTAACTGGGTAATCAACATATCACTTCATCCCCCTTACTGCATTTTTTCCGGCTTTGATACTGTCGATGATCGGAATCTTGGAAGAACAGATATACTGACAGCATCTGCACTCAACACAATCCATAACATTCATGTCCTTCATGCCCTGCCAGTTCTCGTCTTTGGCATATTTTACAAAGTACAGCGGAGACAGCTCCATCGGACAGACATCTACACAGCGTCCGCATTTGATACATGGCTGCTCTTTGGTCTCATCTGTATCAATTGCAATGATACCGTTGGATCCCTTCATCATAGGTACATCCAGTGTATTCAGAGGGAATCCCATCATAGGTCCGCCCATCTTAACCAGAACATCCTCATCTGTAAATCCACCACAGTAGTCGATCAGCTCTCTTACGCTTGTACCAATTTTGATGATAAAGTTTCCAGGATTCTTGATCTTCTCACCTGTAACAGTTGCAACACGCTCAATCAGAGGCATTCCTGTCTGGATTGCGTCTGAAATTGCCTTTACTGTACTGATATTATCTACTACAACACCAACATCTGCCGGAAGACCGCCGCTTGGAACAATTCTGCCCATAACACGCTTGATCAGAGTTTTCTCAGCGCCCTGTGGGTATTTGGTTCTGGCAACAAATACTTCCATATCTCCGATATTGGCAACTTTTTCCTGCATTAATTCAATGGCATCCGGCTTGTTATCCTCAATAACAATGATACCCTTCTGGGCACCGGTTGTCTTAAGAACTGCTCGCAGACCAAAAATAATATCATCCGCATACTCAAGAAGTACTCTGTGATCTGCTGTCAAAAGCGGTTCACATTCGCATCCATTGAGAAGGATGGTATCAACTGGTTTCGCCGGTTTCAGCTTGACACAGGTCGGGAAACCTGCACCACCCATACCAACGATTCCTGCTTCACGAATGATCTCAATGATTTCATCCGGAGTAAGCTTGTCAAGGTCTCCATGTGGCTGTACGGATTCGTGCAGAGTATTTTTTCCATCCGATTCAATAACAACAGCCATCACTTCACTACCTCTTGTGCCGTGCATACGAGGTTCAACAGCAACTACTGTTCCGCTTACGCTGGAATGTACAGGAGCGCTGATAAATCCGGCAGCTTCGCCAATCTTCTGACCGACTTTTACTGTATCACCAACCTGAACGATGGGATTCGCCGGAGCACCCAGATGCTGAGACATGGAAATTACAACCGTCTTCGGATCCGGGAACTTCTTAAGAGCAATGTGCTCACTGAATTCCTTGCGCTCTGACGGATGAACACCGCCATAGTAACCATCTAATCGGTTTTCTCTGATTGATTTCACATAATCGTTGATCACCTTGAAATTAACCTTGGAGAAATCACGAACCTGTACGGGCTGATTGAGGAATTCTTCCAGACGTCCCTGTTTCGCCAGTCTCTGGTAAATTTTCTCCCATGCGCAGTCCTTATTGGGATCTACTTCGCATTTTCCATTCTTTGCTCCACCGCACTGACCATTCACAAGACTCTTGGAACAGTCAACGATGGGACAGACACCACCGGTAATATTCAGATAACACTGTGCACATGCATCACAGCTCTTCTTGGTAAGTGCCATGCCATGATGACCTCTGTAGTTAAGGGTATTGCTTGCAGCAACAACCGGCTTACCTACCAGATCTGCAACAGTCTGAATACCAAGACCACAGGAAATTACTACCACATTCTCTGTTCCTTCCGGAAGCAGATCCTGCAATTTTCTTTCTGTATGCATTTTGTTGCATAAGAAATCAACTTTCGCACTACCTGTGACAGTCTTTCCCTGCTCCTTTGCAAACTTCAGGAATTCATCGCAATCCGGTTCCTCAACCGTCTCAAATTCCTTAAAGCACTTATTACAGGCAATCACAAACAGGTTGTCCTTGCCGTTCAGCACTGATGCAAGCTCATCACTGCTTTTCAGCTTGTACTTAGTATAATTTTCCAATTGCTCACCTTCCTTATAATAGAAATTATATTCTTATACTATCTGTTCTTATCCGTTCCCTCCACAAAAAAACTTATAAAAGCAGATAAATAAGTTACTGTTTTTCTTATATAATTTACCACAAACTGACTATTTTATCCAGTCTTTGTGACTATTCTGCCTTCAAATTATCTACAAAAATTCTAAAAAGCAAAAAAAGACGTTCTCTTTCTTCACCGGGAAAGAAAACGTCTCTTTCTTTATAAACTATTTATCTGTTACCGCATTCTACGCATTACCGCCACATTCCCCGCCTTTTCCGAATAGTATAATACATACTGTTCTCCATGGCCATAACCTTCTGAAGAGGCACACTTTTGAATACGGGCATTTTCATCTTGTATTTAATCCAGAAAAAGGAGTAAATACCAAGCACCAAGAAGGTAATGCCGGTTACCAGCCAGATCATGTTCCTCTCTACAGGATCTGTAGAAATATTCAGAATCATATATACTGTTCCACAGATTCCGATAATTGGGAAAAGAGGACCGCAGGGAACCTTAAAGGAACGAGGTGCCTTTGGAAGTCTTTTGCGCAGAATCAGTACATCAATATGAGCCAGTATGTAAGAGATCATCCAGAAAACAGAGCCAACCAGGATCAGGAAGGAAATGGCATCTGAGGAGCCATCACTGAGGGCTGCGAATACGAAAATAAATGCACTTACAAATACAACTCCGAAATACGGAACCCCATGTTTATTCGTTTTTGCAAAAACACGAGGCATCATGTTCATTTTCGCCATTCCCTGACAGATTCCTGCCAGACCGTTTACGGTAGAATTCTGTGTACTTACAACTGCAAGTGCCGAAACAAACGTCATCCACACTTTTCCCGCATTGCCAAGAAGATTTCCACCATAAAGCAGGTGTGGTGCAGCGGAATTTTCCAGTTCCGCCCAGGGTGTATAGTTATGGAAACCAAGAACCATCACAGACTGCACCAGACAGATCAAGGCAAGTCCGATCATCATTCCAAGAGGGACATTTCTTCTGGCATTTTTCACATTCTTAGATACCGGTATTACATATTCCGCTCCGATAAACAGCCAGAATGCCACTGCTATGGTGGACACAACACCTTTAAAATCCGTGGCCATACTGTAAGGCTGATGCACCACTTCCCCTGTACCCAGTCCCAGCATACCGATCACACCAAGGATCAACATAGACCCAACCAGAAGAAATGCTACCAGATCCTGGATCTTGGCAAACATATCCACACCGTAAAGGTTGGCGATCATAACCACTACTGTCATAATGAAGGTGTACATCAGGCTCGGAATCGGCAGATGAATGGTAGATGCCATAGCATAAGCAAAAATAGAAGCCTCAACACCTGATGACATGATATTGCAGATCAAATATCCGCCTACCATAGAAATCAGTGTGGGAAAAGGTCCCATACAGGCCAGAGTATATTGAGCCAGACCTCCTGTGGTATTTGGCATCAGGGCATTCAGCTCAGAGAGCGATGCCACCGTGGTCATATTCAAAAGACAGGCAATCACCATTGCCCCGATAAATACCACACCAATACTTCCGGCTCCCTGTCCCAGAGAAACCAGACAACTGGTCGCAATAACAAGTCCAACCGAGATGGAAACCACACTTCGCAGTCCCAAAGTTCTGTCCTTTTCTTCCATCCTGAATCACTCTCCTTCATTACAGATCAAATATCGCGCTGTACCAGTCTGTGGGAAATAACGCTGGCACGTTGTTTGAATAGCTTACAGAAAGCCTTTTTCAAACACACTCTACAGTGCATCAATTCCCTCATCGCCAGTTCTCACACGGATTACATTTGTAATATCATAAACAAAAATCTTTCCGTCACCAATATGTCCTGTATAAAGCTCCTGTTTAATCAGCTCCACGATCTCCGGTACCTTGGACTTCTCTACAACCACCGCGATCTGCTGCTTTGGAAGCAGCTCCATCTCATAGTTTTCATCCACTTCATATTCCTTAGTGCCTTTCTCAATACCGCATCCCAGCACCTGTGTCACTGTCATTCCGCGAACACCAGCCTTGCTCAAAGCAGATTTCAATCCGTTAAATTTTGACATTCCTGTAATAATCTCAATTCTTGATAATTCCATAACAATCATCCTCCAGCCAGATTAATATCTTTATCCTCTATTCCCGCTATCTTTCATCCAAAAATTGGAATTTTAAACTCTCAATTCTATTTTCCCCGCTGCTAAGTTCTTACTTCTGTCCTTCGCCGCCAGATACTTTTTATATTTCTCTGGTGTGGTCCCTGCAAAAGCCCGGAAATCCTTCAGCATATGAGACTGGTCATAATATCCACAGTTCAAAGCCGTCTCCTCACTTCCCGCCTGCTCTGGCGACTTGGTAATTTCTCCCAGAAAAGCCTGAAAACGGATAAACCGCTCGAACTCTTTTGGCGAAATCCCATGGATTTCCTTAAACACTCTGCGGATGTAACATTCCGAATATCCTGTCTCACGGCTTAGCATCTGAATGGAAATATTTCCATCTGTAGCGTAAATTCTCTGCCGCATATATTCTTCCAGAACATGAGCAGAATCCTTTGAGTGATTTCCCTGATTGCGGGAAAGATACTGCATCAGGATCTGCGCCCTCTGCTTTACATCCGCCGCCTCCGCCAGGCTCTCCGTAAGTCCGCTTCCATACTCATTCCGGTCAATCTCCACATCTGCATTTACCACTTCTTTTATGGAAAGAGATTTTGGCAAAATACATTTTCCTGGCAAAAATCTTGCCCCAAAATAATATCTCCCATCATCAAACTCCCAGTTCTTTGCCTTCAGCACCGTTCCACCAATCAGAACTTTTACATCCTTTTCTCCAATTCCAAAAACAAGATCTGTGCTCCCATCTGGAACTGCCCGAAAATTCCCTGAGTTTCCGTTTTTTACATTAAATTCATAAAAACTGGAAATTCCCATTCTTCTGTTCAATAATTCCTGATAATCTTCCGCATCCAGTGTCAGATAAGGCTGCACCGGAGTTACGATTTTCTTGTCTTCCATAGGCTCAGCTCCTGAAATCCACCGCTATGGAGCCTTTCCTCACGCCATCTCCGGTTTGTCCCAAAGCGGTAATTTTATTCCGATGCCAAGCTTCACTGCATTGCGATAAACGGTTCCACCCCAGGCAATGTCCTCAACTGGCATGCCTCCTACAGAATATACGATAATCTCGTCATCACTTGTTCTTCCCGGATGTCTCTTCTCAATAATGTCTGTGATGTCGATAATGTCCTCTGCCTTAATTTTTCCATCATGCTTCAGGTCTGTGAACTTGGTTCCGATGATCTGAACCTGCGGATAGGTAGGATAAGGATACTCTTCCTCCCAGGCCTCATAAAGCTTGGAGTTATCTACCACCAGCTTACAGCCTGCAAGAAAATCATCGTCAAATCTTGCAGCTGACGGCATGCTGATCAGCGCGCCCTTTTTGATCCAGTCTCCGTTAATATAAGGGAAGGAAGAAACATCATCACGGACAGTTGTGGTAAAGCTGATGATATCGCTGTCCTTTACTGCTTCCTCCACAGAATCACAGATCTCAATATTTTTGATCTGAGGCAGTTCCTCCCTGATAAACCGGGTAAAAGCATCCAGAGACCGCTGGCTTCTTCCCTTTATTTTCACCGTATCCAGGTTCGGGCAGACACTGACGAAAGCTGCCAGAGATGTTTTTCCCATAACACCAGGTCCGATAATGGAAACTACCCTGGAGTCTTTTCGCGCCAGATATTTCGCGCCAACTCCAGGAATTCCACCGGTACGGTAAGCGCTTACCAGATTTGCTGACATCAGCGCCAGTGGAGCACCAGTATCCTTATCGTTCAGCATCATCATAAGAATAGATCTGGGCAATCCCACTTTCTTGTTCTCTACATTGGAACCATACCATTTCATTCCAGCCATCTGATAGCTGCCGCCCAGATACGCCGGCATTGCCATAAATCTTCTGTCATCTGCATTCTTCGGCATTCCAGGAAACTGGGGATCATCCGGGAACATGATCATGCAGCCATGGGAATTATGATTAGCACCTCCCATTACATAGTCACCTTTATATAATGTAATCAAAAGATCCTCCATCACATCCACGCAGGATTTCATGTCCTTTACGCCTGCTTTGATCATATCCGGTTCACTTAAATACAAAAAATCAATCTTGGAATCCATATCGCCATTCTCCTTTCTGAGTCTGTAGCTGTCAAATATACTCATCCAGGAGCCGCTTTAATTCGCTTGGCTTCGCTAGGATGGAGTATAGCACATCTTTTTATTTTTGTACACTAGCATTTTAACGTGTGAAATTTTTAGCTTATTTTAAATCGCGGCATGAAACCTATCATACCTGAACGCTGACAGATCTAACGTTGTCTCCTCTTCCAGTGCCGTTTCCGCCAGCAATTTTCCCACAATCGGTGAAATTCCAAATCCATGCCCGGTAAACGCACATGCCACGATCAGCCCCGGCACCTCGTCCACATTTCCCAGAACCGGTACACCGTCAATGCAAACATCCTCATAACCAGCCCAGGTCCTTACAATCTTTGCATTTGCCAGCTTCGGGATATACTTCATAATTCCACGGCAGATACAAGGAGCTGTAATTCCCGAAGTCATATTATGTCCATTATCTTTATTCACTGTTTCAAATCCGGAAGCTCCGCCGAATACAAAAGAGCCATGGTCTGTCTGGTGTCCGTAGAAATCTGCATCCGCAGTACCAAGCATCTGACCAAACATTTTCGGCTCTGCCTCTGTAACCAGCGCCTCGATCAGATCATTTGACATTGGAACATCAATTCCCACAGTGCCAAGAAGCTTCCTGCTGGCATAACCAGCCGCCACAATTACCTTATCGCCCTCGTAAACGTTTTTCTGCGTAACAACCTTCCTCAGCTTTCCCTTCACCTTCTGAAGCTCCACAACTTCTTCCCCGGTGAAAAACTGAACGCCCAGTCTCCTTGCTGCCCGGTAATACCCCAGAGTGGTCAAAAGAGGATTTGCATGTCCGTCTGTGGCGCACCAGCTGGCTCCAATTACCTCATCACTTAAGAACGGATTGATTTCCCGAACCTCTTTCCCATCGATCATTTTTACATCCAGCCCACAGGCAGTTGCCCGGTCTGTAAGCCCCTGGAGGATTTCCATATGACGAGCTGTTTTTCCAAGCCGCAGGTTGCCCTCTTTGTGATATTCCACATTGATTCCAAGCTCCTCTGAAAGAACCGGCCACATATTTTTCACTGCATACATGGCAAGTGGCAACTCCCTTGGATCTCGGCCTGACTGGCGGACACCGCCTCCATTTCTGGCAGAACCGCCATTTCCAATACTCTCATCACGGTCAAGGACGATTACGGAAGTCCCCTTTTGGGCCAGATAATAGGCTGTAGCACATCCAATTACGCCGCTTCCCACAATGATCACATCTGCTGTCTTACTCATCGTCCTCACCTTCCTTTGCGTAAATTTTCATCTCTAAGGGTCTCATGGGAGCTCTTGAGGTTGCCGGTTCCAGAAGTGCCGGGGAAACTCCAAGCTCTGCCGCCACGATCCTCTTTACCAGCTTGGCGCAGGTCTGTCCCTGGCAAAGCCCCATTCCACAGCGGAGATATCTTCTGATCTCTGTGATGGTAAACATTCCATCGTGAACTGCTCTTCTGATTTCTCCTTTTGTTACTTCCTCACATCTGCATATAATTCTGTCATCGTCAGGCTCCGGGACGTATTCTCCCAGCTGAACGGTTCTGTCATAAATACTTTCCATCATACAATCCCTCCGCCTTATTTTGCTCTGTAAAATCTGGCCTTCATTGCCATATCTGCCGGAACCTTTATGGTAAGAAGATTGGTATGGTCAAAGGCTTTCGCACTCTTTACCGATATCACCTCTGCCTCACAAACCGACTGACCGTTTCTTCCAAGTCCCAGTCCTTTTTCCCCTTTTTCCGGCAAAGGAAGAAATTCATAAGGAATGGTGACTGTGGCAAAACCAGGTTCAAAGGTTTCGTCTACCAGGAAGATGGCCTGTCCTGAACAGGAGGCTACACACATTCCGCATCCAACACATGTGGCGTTTTCCTCCACAGCCGGAAGGGAGGTAATATGTGCCCCAATCTTAATGCAGTGCTTTGGACATGCATCCTGACAGGGGTTGCAGGGAATGTTCTGTGTGCATTCCATCACCGGATGAACGCCTGCTCTGTGGGTAACTCCCGGAAAGCGTTCAATTTCCTCATCTGCCACATAGCCTTTTGTGAGAAGATTCATGGAAACATCGATTCCCTCTTCTGTCTTTTCGATCAGCCTGCCTCTGTTCTTAGGGGCAAACATGCCTTGGCGAAGTCCGTCAAGGGCTGCCTCGTTTACCTTTGCCCCTTCTTCCAGTTCTGCCTCCTCTATGTAGCCAAGATATCTGGAAGCTGCAATTCCAGCAATTCTTCCCTCGATCATAGCGGAGCTTGCTTCCTCGATTCCGGATACATCGCCCGCTACGAAAATTCCTTTAATGGAGGTCTCCCCATACTCATCTACGATTGGCACCTGGCCACCGCGCTTCGGATTATCTTCCATCTCACAGCCGGCCATTTTTAACAGCTGTGACATTGGGGAAAGACCAACTGCCAGGCAAATGGTATCCACGTCGAAATGCTTTTCTGTTCCTGGAATAAACTGAAAATGATTGTCAACTTCCGCAATCGTTACACCTGTCACATGATCTTTTCCTTCTGCTTTCACAATGGTATGGGAAAGGTAAAATGGAACTCCCGTTCTGGCAACCTTTGCAGCATGTACGCCATAACCTCCGATTCTCGGTGCCGCGTCAACCAATGCAACCACATCACAGCCACACTGTTTCAGCTGGAAGCTAACAACCAGACCAACATTTCCGCTTCCCAGCATCAGGATCCGGTTTCCAGGCTTTACACCGTGAAGGTTCATCATGGTCTGTGCGGCTCCTGCTCCAATCACACCCGGAAGCGTCCAGCCCTCGAAGGTAACCATATTTTCTGCTGCTCCTGTGGCAATAATAATGGCATCTCCTTTATAATGGAAAATTTCTTCTCCCTTTTTTACCACGATTTCTTTGTCCTGATACATTCCAATGACTGTGGAATTCAGTTCTACATCAACACCTGCCTTAGCCGCCTCTGCAAGAAGCTCTTCACCGATTACAAAGCCTCTGATCTTCGCCTTATGCTCTTTGGAGCCAAAAAATTTATGGATCTGCTTAAACAGCTGTCCTCCAGGCTTTTCATTCTCATCAAATACAACTACCTTCAATCCTCTTTTTGCTGCCTCAATTGCCGCTGACAGACCAGACGGGCCTGCGCCAACTACGATCAAATCATATCTTTTCATCTTGTCTGTCCTCCTGTTTTCTGTTCCTCAAATGGCTCTGCCGATACGCCGTATTGTGTCTGAACCTTCATTCCTGCCTTCAGCGGGGTTACACAGGTTCTCACGTTTGGAACTCCGTCCACAACCATAACACAGTCTGTGCAGCGGCCAATTGCACAAAAGATTCCTCGAGGCGTATGCTCCTTCTTCGTGTAACGGTGAATCAAAATTCCCGCCGCTTTTAATGCCGCTGCGATTGGTTCCCCTTCATACCCCTGAATCTTCTGACCATCATATGTGAAATTTACTAATCTTCCCTTCTGCGGTACTCCTAAAATCGGATGCTCTGTAATACGTGTACCCATGGTATTTCCCCCTTTTTTGATAGACGGACAAATCTGCTGTCCGGGACTTTCTTCGCCAAAAAGGCGCCTGCAAAATAAATTGCAGACGCCTTTGTCTTTTACGTTGTTGGTTCTTTTTCTTAAGTTGTTCGTATTATAGTTTATGGGAATGGATATGTATTGTAAAAAACGATACTATTTTTACAAAATCATCTGAAGATATGTTATAATGGGAATATCTGTTGAATATCGTTAAAAGAAATATTATGATTCCGTTCAGCATAGAACATTGAATCATTAATGAAAGATACTTACGAGGTGTAAAGCTTATGAAATACAGAGATGAGTTCCACATTGCATCCACTGCGATTCTGCTCAGTGTGGCTATGGTGGGAATTTCCGTAGTCGTTCCCAAAGAAAGCAGAGTGCCAACTGCCAAGACCACATTAACAGAGGCTCCTGAAACAGCTGCAGAAGCGGAAGCTGCACAGCAGGAAGAATTTCCAATTTACAGCCAGGAAGATAGCTCCTACGACAACAGCTATGATTCTTCGGACGGCGATTCTTCAGGAAGCGACCAGATCACTTATCCTACTGAGGATTCTGGAGATAGCTCAGGAAGTGACACTTCCGATATTCCGGATTATACAGAAGATACCTCCGATGATTCCGGACAAGATAACAATGAGAACTGGGATTATATTGATAATGGAGATGGTTCTGGTTCCGATAGCGAAGGAGACTATACGGAGGATACCTCCGATCAGGATATTGAATACTATGAATAAAAAAGAATCCTGCCCGGCAGGGCTTGTAAATTCCAACGGAATTTCCTGTTACATAATAAAATCCCCGGACTTCCGGGGATTTTATTATTATCTGATTTTATTCAAAAATCCAAATGGTTCCTTATCTTCCAGAAAATGCATCAGCATATATGCCGTCATGATCGCTACATTCTCTTCCTTCAGAATCCGCTTCACTTCCTCGCGGTCCGCCAGAATCACTTCAATCTCTTCCGTATCTTCCTGTGCCTTGGAACTGATTTCGCCGCTGGCATATCCATATACAGTCGCACAAGACTCGTCTGTCATTCCTACAGTAGTGAAATAGGGCTTCTGGTAAGCTTCTGCTACCGGAATAGGATCAAGCTTCAGTCCGGTTTCCTCGTACATTTCACGAATTGCGCCTTCATGGTAATTCTCATCTGGCTCTACCAGACCAGCTGGAAATTCATAAATATAATCACCTAATGTATAACGATACTGGCGAATCAACACCACTTTGTCATGTTTTTCGCCATAAATGCTATAAATGATCACACCGTCCGGATTGTTCTTATGTGTCACCATTTTCAGGCTGTCTACATCTTTTGCACGGGAAGACACAAAATAGTTTACCGGGGTATTGTGCACACTGGTGGCTTTTACATTATAAAGGTTTACATAACGATTATCTGTCTGTTTGGTAATGCTGTTGATTTTTCCCATAGGAACCTCTTTTCGTCAGTTCTTGCTGTTCTGGTCAGAGGTCTCGCTGGATCTCACCAAGGAACAGAGAATCAGTCACCGCGAAGAATCACACGGATTCTTTTATAAATAAAGAACACGATCACTGAGGTTAATGTGTATTTGAATAAATTGAATGGTACAAGGATCATAATTGCAAAAGTAAGAAGGTTGGTTACACCGCTGTGTACTGCTGCACCCATTTCAATAAATGCCTGTACCGGCATTCCAAATGCCTTGCCGTATGCCGGAAGAAGTACAAATGCGTTTACAAAGCATGCAAGCACTGTGGTAAGAATTACACCTGCTGCCATACCTGCCACTGCGTGTGTTCTTGTCTTCTTATGCTGATAACGATAAATCAGTCCGGCTGGAACTACATAAGAACAGCCAAAGAGGAAGTTTGCCACATCACCAACGCCTGCTGTCATAGTTCCCTTGGTTACCAGATGTACCAGAATTTTCACCAGTTCAATCAGTATACCTGCTACAGGTCCCATTGCAAAAGAACCGATCAGTGCTGGAATCTCAGAGAAATCCAACTGATAAAAGGACGGTGCCAGAAATGGCAGCGGTACCTCAAAATTCATCAACACACCTGCCACAGCACCTAACATCGCTACCTGGGCAATGGTTCTGGTACGGCTTCGCTCCATTACGTTTCCATTTTTGATTACTTGTTCGCTCATACTCATTGCTCCTTAAATTATAATATTTAAAGAAAATTTCTGCAAGTATGGGATTAAAATGTTACCAGTAAACAGTAACGTTAAAATCACCACATAAAAAGCCCCGGAATCTCTTCCGGGGCAATGAGCACGTACAAAAAAATCAACCGATCTACATATTCTGCGCGTTCTTCTCTCATCCAGACTTTACTGTCGGTTTTGGAATTTCACCAAATCAGCCGCCAAAGCGGGTCGCGGACTATACCGCCGGTAGGGAATTTCGATTTCCAAGGATTTCGATCACCCTGCCCCGAAGAAATTTTCTTTTCATGGTGGATTATACAATAGAAATAAGATAATTTCAATAGGAAATCTATTTGTACATCTATTTCATATTTTCTATTATATATCTATTATCATTTGTCTTTATTTGTCTCCACAACATGTACATCCATCTGTGGATACGGAATGGAAATTCCGTTGGCATCAAAAGATTCTTTGATTTTCTCATTGAGGCGCCATTTGATCTTCCAGTATTTATCGGTAGGCACCCAGACGCGAAGGCCCATGACTACGGCGCTGTCAGCAAGTTCGTCTACAAAGACCAGCATGTCTTTGTCCGATTTGGTTCCGGGATCTTCCTGTAAAATGTGCTGCAAAAGCTTTTTTGCTTTCTTAATATCGGAATCATAGGAAATTTCCACTTTGATTTCCAGGTTACGCAAATTCTGCGCAGTTACATTGATAATGGTGCTGTTGGATAATTTTCCATTTGGAATGATTACGTGCTTATTGTCAATGGTGATCAGGGTCGTATAGAACATCTCAACCTTATATACGGTTCCCTCCGTTCCACCAGCCTGATCCTGTATAATATAATCTCCTACCTGAAAGGGCTTAAACAAAAGCAGCATAACACCGCCAGACAGATTCTCCAGACCGCCCTGCAAAGCAAGACCAATGGTAACGCCGGCAGTTCCCAGAAGAGCTGCTACGGAAGATTCCTTCACACCGAAATTAGTAGCTATATTAAAAATCAGAATCAGATACAGCAAAAATTTCCCAAAAGAACAGATGAACTGGGCAACCCCCATGTCTATGCCGGCCTTTTCCATGGAACGCTTCGCAACCTTCAGCAGCCACTTGATCAGCTTTGTTCCCACATAAAACGCTACAATAGAAAGAACCACTTTCATTCCGAAGCTGATCAAATCCGGAATATGACCGTTAAAGTAAGCCTTGATCTGATCCCAGTTGGAGTTTACTTTATCCACTGTTTCCTGGACAGTCTCCTGAACTGCATTTTCTATAACCTGTCCTTCCAAATTCCCATCTCCTTTTTTCAGTCCTTTCCCACAAACAACTCTGTCCCTTATTATCCAAAAACTATTTCGTCCACTCCGCCCAAAATCGCAAAAGCGGCAGGAACTAATACCCATTTAAAACAGGGCAATCTGCCCTGTTTTCCACCGGAAATTCATTTTGGGAACAAATTATCCACCGCCTACTGCAAAACTCTCCACAGTATCAACTGCGCTACCAGAATTAACGGCACACCCAGACGGAATTTCCACTTTCTGGTTTTATGATGAAAAAACTGCATTCCAAGAAGAGCCCCAGCGGAACCGCCAATGGCAGCCACCGCAAGAAGCTGAGCCTCCGGGATGCGCCACTGTTTCCGGATGGCTTTCTGTTTATCGATGCCATACATCCCGAATGCTGCAATATTAACGAAAACCAGATATACAACAAGAATATTTTCTAACATTTTAATCCAACTCTCTAATTTCCCTGCCAAACACGCTATAAAGCGTGTTTGAAAAAGGCTTTCTACAAGGCAATGGCAAGAGAAGAGAAATAATGTTTTCCCTCTTCTCTTTATTTATTTAATCCCTTCATAGAAAGGCTGATCCGGTTCTTCTTCTCATCCACACCGAGAACACGAACCTCCACAACATCTCCGACGCTTACAGCTTCCAACGGATGTTTGATAAATTTTTCACTCATCTGGGAAATATGAACAAGTCCGTCCTGATGAACTCCGATATCAACGAAAGCTCCGAAATCGATTACGTTGCGGACAGTTCCTTTCAGGATCATACCCTCTTTCAGATCCTTAATATCCAGTACGTCTGTGCGGAGAATCGGCTTCGGCATCTCATCACGCGGATCTCGTGCCGGTTTCTCCAGCTCTTTTACAATATCCCGAAGAGTAATCTCTCCAATTTCCAGTTCATCTGCAGTCTTCTTGTAATCCCTGATCTGTCTGGAAAGTCCGGCAAGCTTGCCTCCTGCAATATCCTCAGCGGAATATCCCAGTTTCTCAAGAAGCCTGGAAGCCGCCTCATAGCTCTCCGGGTGAACGCTTGTCGCGTCGAGAGGATTGGAGCCGCCTGTAATACGCATGAAACCAGCACATTGCTCGAATGCTTTCGGACCAAGCTTCGCAACCTTCAGAAGATCTTTTCGGCTTGTGAAACGGCCATTCTCCTCACGGTAAACTACAATGTTCTTCGCAATAGCCTTGGAAACACCGGAAATATACTCAAGAAGGGAAGCCGAAGCAGTATTTAAATCCACACCTACTTTATTTACAGAATCCTCAACCACACCTGTCAGAGCCTCGCCAAGCTTCTTCTGGTTCATATCATGCTGATACTGCCCTACACCAATGGATTTCGGATCGATCTTAACCAGCTCAGCCAACGGATCCTGCACACGTCTTGCAATGGATGTGGCACTTCTCTGTCCTACATCAAAATTAGGGAATTCATCTGTAGCAAGCTTGCTTGCAGAGTAAACAGAAGCACCCGCCTCATTTGTAATTACATACTGAACCTTCGCTTCCGGAATCTCCTTCAGCATATCAACAATCACCTGCTCAGACTCTCTGGAAGCAGTACCATTTCCAACAGAAATCAGGGAAATGCCATACTTCTTGATCATAGCTTCTACCGTATCCTTCGCAGCGCGAATCTTCTTCTCGTTAGTAGGGGCAGTTGGATAAACAACTGTGGTATCCAGAACTTTTCCAGTAGGATCTACAACAGCCAGCTTACAGCCTGTACGGAAAGCCGGATCCCATCCAAGGACAGTCTGTCCGGCGATTGGAGGCTGCATGAGAAGCTGCTCCAGATTTTTTCCAAATACTTTGATAGCTCCGTCCTCTGCCTTCTCAGTCAGGTCACTTCTGATCTCGCGCTCGATTGCAGGAGCGATCAGACGCTTGTAACTGTCCTCTGTCACTTCTTTCAGAATCGGTGTAGTAAATGGATTGTCGCGGGTGATCACCTGCTTCTCAAGGTAACGGAGAATATCTTCTTCTGGTGCAGCTACCTTGATAGTGAGGAATTTCTCTTTCTCACCACGGTTCAGCGCCAGCACACGATGTCCAGCCAGCTTCTTCACCGGCTCTTCAAACTCATAATACATCTCATATACAGACTGTGCCTCCGGATCTTTTGCCGTAGAACTGATAGTTCCTTTTTTTGCAGTAAGATCACGGATGTGGATTCGATAATCTGCCTCATCGGAAATGTGCTCTGCAATAATGTCCTTTGCACCAGCAATGGCATCTGCCACAGAAGCAACCTCTTTTTCCTCGGAAACAAAGGCTTCTGCTTCTTCCTCGATGGACTTGCTAGTCATCTGAAGCATAATAATATTTGCCAGCGGCTCCAGACCTTTTTCCTTGGCAATTGTTGCCCTGGTACGTCTCTTCGGACGGTATGGGCGGTAAAGATCCTCTACTACTACCAGTGTCTGTGCTGCCAGGATCTGTGCTTTCAGCTCTTCTGTCAGTTTTCCCTGATCCTCAATGCTGGAAAGAACCTGATTCTTCTTGTCTTCCAGATTTCGAAGATAAGTCAGTCTTTCGTTCAGGTTACGAAGCTGCTCATCATTTAAGGTTCCGGTAGCTTCTTTTCTATATCGTGAAATAAAAGGGATGGTGTTTCCCTCATCGATCAATTTAACAGCAGCTTCTACCTGCCATTTCTGCACCCCAAGTTCCTGGGTGATTGCCTGTAAAATATCCATTTTTTCAATCTCCTCTTGTTGCTTGTATTTCTAAACGGATCAGTCGTCTCCGGCGACATCACCATATGGAAAAGTCAGCTGCCTCGCAACTGCCATTTTCCATATCTGGTACACTTACAACGGTCAGTGCTTTCATGCTTCTGAATTATAATCATCCTCACTGTCATTTCTGTAACCGTCGTTATTTTCTGTATCATATCCATCTCCAGAATCATTAGTCCAGTTATGAAAGCTTCCAAACCCTTCATTTCCCGGCAGTCTGTAGTCCAGTTCTCCATCCAGATCCCTGTAAAATGCCACCATAGACATTTCCATATAAGGCATGATCCAGAAAAGTGCAATATAGAATGTGAACACAGATAATAACAAAAGCGGGACAAAGCTCAGATTCAGCTTCACATATCTCCAGAGGTTCCCCTTCATCAATCTGGCACTCTCTTTCAATGCCTGGAGTCCTCCAAGCTCTGTGTCGTCAGCCATGAGAAAATAGGTCATGGCAAATGGAAGAGAAATAAGAAAATTCAGCAATGTGCTTACTGCCAGAAGCCCCAGTGTCATAGAAAGCCACTTAATCTGGGAATCCACAGTCAGTCCAGGGTCTGTAGTAAAGCTCACATAATAGTAAGGGATTGCTGTGATCAGCTGGATCATCGCAAGCACAAAGCCTGCAACGATCACCCTGTCTGGCTGGTTTTTGAAAAAGTAGCCAAGATCTCCCAGAGAAAACTCCTTTTCCCGGGAAATATTCAAAAGCATATACCCCAGACCAGCAGAAATGATTCCCACGATCAGTGACACCACCAGCATAAATATTTCGCTGAGAACCAGATCCAGCGCGGATGTGCCAGAAAACAAATTGGTAGAAAGGATTGTTCCTAAGGTATTCAGACCATACACTGCCAGAAGCCCAAGGATCACAGTTCCAACATGTCCCTGCAATGACTTTTTGGCCTGCAGTTTGATTTCCTTCGTACTTCTTTTTTTCATAATCATCATTCTCCTTTGCAGTGAAACAGCAGGCCGGGATTCTGATACATCCCGGCCAGATATATTGCAGCACCATTTCGCTGTTTTCACTTTTGCTCCATTAAACCATGCCAGCTGTTCCTAATATAGCATTTTCCCATCTGACATCTGTAATTTTTTTATAACTACGCCGTCCTCTTACTTCCCCAGAAAAACACCGCTACCGTACCAGGACCTGTATGACTCCCGATGGTGGTTCCGATGTTGTTGATCTCAACCTTCCCATTTAATTTCGGGAAACGCTCTTCCACCAGCCTTGCCACTTCCCTGGCATCCTCTATACATGCGGACTGGGAAATATAACATTTCCCACTATAGTCAAGTCCGCCCTCGGCGTACTCTTCCATTTTGTCTACAATAGCCCGGATCACCTTTTTCTTGGTACGGATCTTAAATCTTGGGATCAGTTTTCCCTGATCATCCATATTCAGAAGCGGACAAATATTCAGCATAGTGCCGAAAAAGCCGCTGGCCTTGGAAATACGGCCTCCTCTGATATAGAACGTAAGGTCTGTGGAAAAGAACCAGTGATGCAGGTTCAGCTTGTGTTCTTCTGCCCAGGCATGAACTTCCCCGATGGATTTACCCTCATCCCGGAGGTCAGCAAGTTTATCCATAAAAAGACCATATCCTGAAGACGCGCCCAGAGAATCCACAACCAGAATCTTACGATCCGGGTATTTTTCCTCCAGCTCCGCTTTTGCAACGTTGGCTGAATTTATAACACCGGAAATCCCGGAAGAAAGGCAGACGTGAAGCACATCCTTGCCCTGTTTCAGAAATCCTTCAAAATACTCTTCAAACTCATCTGCGTTTACCTGGGAAGTCTTGGTAGATGCCCCATCCTGCATGGCTTTATAAAACACATCAAAAGGCATGGACTGTCCCAGATCATCTGCATATTCTTTTCCATTTAATTCATAATGAAAGCAGATATAGGAAATATTTCTTTTCTCAAAATGTTCTTTCGTAAGGTCCGCTGTGGAACAACAGCTGATCACATAGTTGCTCATATTTCCCTCCTGTTACTAATTTTGTAAAACCTCCAGATCGGGTTCTCCCTTATTCTGGAAGAATTTCATTTCTGTACGCAACACTTGCCACTGTATCCGGATCCTCATCCTTGTTAAACCAGAACTGTGCCCGGTTGTCAATCTTGGTATCTGCAGTCTTATAAATATTCAGGTAATCTCCGTCCTCATCACACGAATAGCCTTTTTCCTCTGCAGCTGCGATCAGGTCCGCCTTCTTCGCACCCAGGGTAAATCCACCGGAAAGAGTAAGGGTAAGAGCATCACTGTCGTAATTGCCTACCTCAAGCTCCCGTACAAAACAGTTCTCGATGGCAGTTGCATCCTGGGTAAAATTGTAAACACTGAAATGCACACTCTGGTTATTCTTCATCATGTCTACAAATTCCAGATCCCGGCCAGCCACATAAGCGCCATCTTCCACATTCTGAAGCTCCCAGCCATTCTCAAGGAATGCAGACACCGGAGCCGGAAGGGAATAAAGATCTCCGCAGAATTCCAACTGTGGAGCCAGCAGATCATCTCCCAGCTCAGTAGGAGCGGTATAGGAAGATACGATTTCCGGAACTTCCTCGCTTACACTTCCCTTGTCATATCCTTCTGGCTCTACGAAGTTACGCATATCTACCTGCTTCAGAGTATTGTCATCCTTATATACATAGAAATGAACTTCCTCGTAATAATCTTTCGAGTAGGAATACTTGGTATACAGGTCTCCCTCGTAAGTATCGCTTGGATCACCATAAGCAGCTTTGATATCATCAAAATTGGATTTTCCCATTACGATTCCGCCAGGCAGTTCTACAGGAGTAGCCGCCACATCAAAATCATAGCTTGCATCAATATCAATTCCCGCCACCAAACACTGGTTTAATGGCAACTGGTTGATTCCAAGATTGATCACATCTACGGAAACGCGGTCGTCCCCTTTGTAAAAACTGATGGAACCATAGGAATTGGTTCCAACGCCCATCTCCGGGTCCTCGTTCTTGCCAAGTGTCCAGTCTGCTGCAAAATCCTGGTAATACATAGGGAACTGGTAAACCTTATCCCCGATCTTCACCTGAAAATCGTACAGGCTGTCGGACAGCTCTGTAACCGTTTCTGCACCAGCCTCAGGCTCATCAGCAGCCTCTCCTGCTGCCTCTGTAGTTTCGGCTTCCTGTGCCTCTGCATAAGCCGCGGACGGAACCGCACACAGGCACATTGCTGTAAAAAGCACTCCCAATACTTTTCTTTTCATACAGAAATTCCTCCTTAGAATTTATATTCGATCAGTCGGCAAGGCCGAAAGCATCGTGTACTGCATTCATAGCCCGGATTCCGTCTTTTTCATTGATGAGGACGGTAATACGGATTTCAGATGTGGAGATCATATTAATGTTTACCCCTTCATTGTAAAGGCTCTCAAACATCTTGGCAGCCACGCCAGGATTGCTGAGCATACCGGAACCAACAATGGAAAGCTTGGCGATATTGCGTTCGGAATGAAGCTCCTTAAATCCAAGCCGTTCCTGGTGCTCCTCCAGAGTAGCAACTGCTTCATCCAGATCATCCTTATTTACTGTAAAAGAGATGTCCTTTGTTCCTGCACGTCCGATAGACTGCAGAATAACATCTACATTAATATTCTTCTTTGCAAGGGTATCAAACACCTTAAATGCAACACCTGGCACATCACGAAGTCCCAGCACTGCAATTCTTACAGCATCTGTATCCAGCGCAACACCGCTGATCAGCATTCTTTCCACGCTAACTACCTCCTTCACTACCGTTCCTTCACTGTTATTCAGGCTGGAGCGGACCACAAGGGGCACTCCGTATTTCTTCGCCATTTCCACAGAACGGTTGTGAAGTACACCCGCTCCTGACGTTGCCAGATCCAGCATCTCATCGTATGTGATTTCTTTCAGCTTTCTGGCATTTGGAACCTTACGCGGGTCGGCTGTGTAAACGCCGTCCACATCTGTATAGATCTCACAGGCATCTGCATGAAGTGCTGCTGCCAGTGCCACTGCAGTGGTATCAGAGCCGCCTCGTCCCAGAGTGGTGTAATCATCGTATTTATCTACGCCCTGGAATCCGGTAACAATTACGATCCTGTGGGCATCCAGCTCCCGGCGAATACGCTCTGTATCGATTCTTTTTAATCTTGCATTCTGATGGCTGCTTGTGGTATGCATGGTCACCTGAAAGGCATTCAGGGAAACCGCCGGAACGCCCAGCTTGTGCATTACCATTGCCATCAGGGATACGGACATCTGCTCACCGATGGTAAGGAGCATATCCATCTCACGCTTCGGAGGCTTGTCGTCCATATCATGAGCCATACGGATCAGCTCATCTGTATATTTTCCCATGGCGGACAAAACCACCACCACGTCATTTCCTTTTTTATATTCTTCGATACAACGGTTGGCAACATTATACATTCTCTGTTTGTCCCCAACGGAAGTACCGCCGAATTTCTTAACTATCAGCATAGTTTTTCCTTTCACGCTGTCAGTTTTATTTTTATCTGCGCATACAGACAGTTTCGAGCAACTGCCCATTACCTGAATAACTGCGGATTCATGTTATCAGTCTTTCACGCGGATCATGCCCAGAACATTCTCTCCAAGCGCTTTCACACGCTCTTTGTACTCGCCCTGTGTCATAAGTCTGGTAATAAAACCAAATTCTTCCGGAAGGGAATCCGGCTCGATCACAGCCTCAACCTTACCAAAAGCCTTATCCACTTCATCCAGGGAAGTATCCTTCACACGTACAAAGAAACGGCCTTCTACAGAATCCGGCTCCATCAGGGTCATCTCTTCATTGCTCCAGTTATTCGGAATCGTATCATGAAGATGCTTTGCAGCCTCCACAACGTCTGCTACAACTGCACTTGCAGTAGGAAGCTTGCCGGCTCCGCTTCCATAGAACATGGCATCGCCAAGCATGTTTCCATGTACAAAAATACTGTTGAACACTCCCTTTACGCCATAAAGAGGATTCTCCTGTCCTACAAGGAAAGGTGCTACAAGTGCGTAGAAGGAATCGTCTCCCAATTTCTTGCTTGTGCCAAGAAGCTTGATGCTTCTGCCCATTTCTCTTGCGTATTCCATATCCTCTGGTGTGATCTTTGTAATTCCTTCTGTATAAACATTTTCAAAATTCAGGAATTTTCCATATGCCAGAGAGGAAAGAATGGCAATCTTACGGCATGCGTCCTGTCCTTCCACGTCAGCGGTAGGATCAGCCTCTGCGTAGCCTTTTTCCTGAGCCTCTTTCAGAACAGTATTGAAATCAGCGCCTTCTGTGATCATCTTATCCAGCATATAGTTGGTAGTTCCGTTCAGAATTCCGCTGACCTCATCGATCTCATCTGCGGTAAGAGAACCGTTGATGGCACGAATGATCGGGATTCCACCGCCGCAGCTTGCCTCGAAAAGGAAGTTGATCTTTTTCTCTTTTGCAATTTTCATAAGCTCAGGACCGTATTTGGCAACCAGAGCTTTATTTGAGGTACACACACTCTTGCCGGCTTCAAGTGCTCTTTTTGTAAAAGTATAGGCAGCACCGGTTCCTCCCATTACTTCTACTACAATTTTAGCTTCCGGATCGTTTACGATCTGCTCAAAGTCATGAACAAGAATCTCTTCTACCGGATCTCCAGGGAACTCACGAAGATCCAGTACATATTTGATCTTAATCTCTTCCCCGGCTCTTTTGTTAATCAATTCATGATTGGTGCGGATGACTTCTACTACACCGCTTCCAACTGTGCCATATCCTAACACTGCAATATTTATCATCTGTCCGTTACTCCCTGCCTAAAATTTTTAAATAATGGATTCCTTCCATCTGTTCAATGTCATCCACCATTGCCTCAGCATCCCCTTCTCCCTGAAGGATCTGCACACTTAAGGTAAGAGTGGCAATACCACTGATGGGAATACTCTGATGTATGGTCAGAATATTGCCATGGTTTTCTGCAATAGCCCGAAGAACATTGGATAAAATTCCCGGCTCATCATCCATCTGTATAATAAATGTGATGGTCTTTCCCTTGGCTTCCTCGTGGAAGGGAAAAATATCATCTTTATATTTATAGAAAGAGCTTCGGCTGATTCCCACAGCGTCTGCAGCTTCCTGAACCGTAGCTGCCCGCTTTGATTCCAGAAGCTTCTTCGCTGCAACTACATTCAGAAGCACCTCTGGCACAGCCCGCTCTTTTACTACAAAATATTTATTCTTATCTGTTGTCTTTGGCATCCTGCATTTCCTTCCACTTTCACTGCGCCCTGCAAATCTCTGCCATTACAGCCGCTGTATCCAGACATAATCCGGAAACTGGTACCGTTCCCTTCGTGAACAGCAGCATGCTTTTATTGCTGTTCTGCAGGTCTCTTCGCAAGTGCGATCCATTTCAAATATGCATTAATAAAGATATCAATGGCACCATCCATAACTGCATCTACATTTCCGGTTTCTTCATTGGTACGGTGATCTTTGACCATGGTATATGGCTGCATAACGTAGGAACGGATCTGGTTGCCCCAGCCGATATCCGTTACTTCACCTCGGATTCCGGAAAGCTTGGCTTCTGCCTCCTGCTGTTTCAGAAGATATAACTTCGCCTTCAGCATCTGCATAGCCTTATCTTTATTCATATGCTGGGAACGCTCATTCTGACACTGTACCACGATTCCTGTTGGAAAATGAGTGATACGGATAGCGGATGAGGTCTTGTTGATATGCTGTCCGCCGGCACCACTGCTTCGGTAGGTATCAATACGGATGTCCTCATCATTGACTTCTACGTCCAGATCTTTCTCAATATCCGGCATTACATCGCAGGATACGAAAGAGGTCTGGCGCTTTCCAGCCGCATTGAACGGGGAAATACGTACCAGACGGTGAACACCTTTCTCAGACTTCAGAAGTCCGTATGCGTTCTCTCCGTTTACCTGGAAGGTAACAGATTTGATACCAGCTTCATCGCCGTCCAGATAGTCCAGAACTTCAATTGAAAAGCCCTTGCGCTCAGCCCAGCGTGTATACATACGATACAGCATACTGCACCAGTCGCAGGCTTCTGTTCCACCAGCTCCTGCATTCAGTTTGATAATGGCATTCTCGCCGTCATACTCTCCTGAAAGAAGTGTCTTCACACGGATACTGTCAAACTGTGCCTGGAACTCATCCAGCATTTCCTGGATTTCTTCGATCATGGACGGATCATTTTCCTCATAGCTCATCTCGATCAGGGTCTCCATATCTTCTTTCTGGGTTACCAGATTCTGATAGGTTTCCATGTCGTCCTTCATGCTCTTTAATTCTTTCATTTTCTTCTGGGATATTTCTGCATTGTCCCAGAAATCAGGCGCTTCCATTTCACGCTCTAATTCTTCAACCCGCTTTTCTTTGTTAGCCAGGTCAAAGTGAATCCCTCACTTCCACTAATGGTTCTGTGTATGTTGCAAGAATGCTCTTGAACTGGTCTAATTCAACCATAGCTTCACCTTCTTTCTAATATTTCTGTGTAACTGTCCAGTGTTTTCTGAATCGTTACATTTCTTCAACAATGCCGCCGGCCTGGAACGTGTTTGAAAAATCATTCCCGCGATCCGCACGGCACACAGACTTTCAAACTATACAATAGCATATTCCGTGGGAAATTACAATAAAAAGCGGTGTGGAAAGGAACAGCCACCCGTTACCGTTTCCTCTGTGAATAACAGTCATTCTCTCTGTTGCGATTTTTTCTCAAAAATGGATTTTAGAATAGGTTGAAAAATCTCTGTATTTCTTATATCATAAACTAATGGTTCGTTTGTGGAACATGGTTCTATGATATGATGATTTTGGTTAAAGCTATTAATGAAGAGGTATCATTTTTGAAGAAGAAAGAAGCGGTATTTATTGGTGCACTATTGGTTATTTCAGTGGTGCTTTGTATTTTTGTTTATGCGGTTCCACATGGAACTCATGGGTCGATCCAGATTACGGTGGATGGGGAACTTTATGGGACTTATTCACTGGCGGAGGATCAGGTGATCCAGATTGGGGATACCAATGTGTGTGAAATTAAGGACGGCGAGGTAAAGATGACAGAGGCGGACTGCCCGGATCATCTTTGCATGAAGCAGCCGGCAGTGGGCAGTGCAGGCGGATATATTGTGTGCCTGCCAAACAGAGTAGTCATTCAGGGAGAGGGCGATTCAGATTCACAGGATTCCGAAAGTGGATTTGACGCAGTGGTGTAAGTGATGAATCAGAAAAAGACAGCGTATCTTGGGCTGTTTGCAGCCATTGCCATTATTTTCGGGTATGTGGAATCGTTGATTCCGTTTTTTGCGGGAATTCCGGGAATGAAACTAGGGCTTGCAAATCTGGCGGTGCTTTTTGTGCTGGAGAGGTATACGTGGAAAGAAGCGGCGCTGGTTTCCATTGTGAGAATTTTTATTATCGGTTTTATGTTTGGAAGCGGCTCCAGTATTATGTATAGCCTGGCGGGGGCGACCCTTAGTTTGATTGTGATGGTTTTTGTGAAAAATAAGATTGGATTCGGGCAGCTGGGTGTAAGTGTGGCTGGTGGCGTTTCCCATAACATCGGTCAGCTGCTGGTGGCGATTCCGGCAACGCATACGGTGGGACTGTTGTATTATTATGCTCCGGCGCTGATGGTGTCAGGAGTGATTACAGGACTGCTGATTGGAGTGCTGACGAAGGAAATTCTTAAGAGAATTCCGTGAGATGTTACCACCGTACGCATCTGGGCTGAAAAAGAGCTCCTGGCGATAGTTTTTGACTATTCTCTGGAGCTCTTTTCGTTATTCCGTAAGCTATCATTTTCTACGAATCTATCATGGACAACTTATGCTTCGTTTACTGTGTATCCGTCTTTCATTAATTCGAATTTATCCATCAATCCACTTGTTACATACACATTTTTGTCTTCATCTACGAATACGGCTTCTGCATCATATTTCTCTAAAAGAGGTTTGGCCGCGTTCATACCCAGGACGAAGCAGGCGGTGGAGAGGCCGTCGGCCAGGTAACCCTGGTCGCAGACGATGGTGACGGAGGTGAGACCATTCTGTACAGGATAGCCGGTCTTTGGATCCAGGATGTGGTGGTAGCGGATTCCATCTTCTATGAAGTATTTTTCGTAGTCGCCGGAGGTGGAAAGGAACTGGTTGGCGTCCAGGGTAATGGCTCCAAGATAGCCGCCTTCCGTGTCACGGGGATCGGTGAGGGCTACTTTCCAGGAGGAGCCGTCGGGCTTTTCGCCGTAGGTCATGACACTGCTGCCACCAAGGTTCAGAATCATACCGAAAACGTCTGGCTGGGTTTGCAGGTAATCCATGATCAAATCACAGCCCATGCCTTTTCCAACGGCACCAAGATCCAGGGTACAGCCATCAAGAAGGGTTACATTGTTTCCGTCCACCTGAATTTTCTCGTAGCCCACTTCGGGAAGAAGAGTGTCAATTTCGGACTGGTCCGGGACATGAGGATTCTCGCCGTCAATGTTCCACAGGCGAATGATCTTTCCAAGGGTGGGGTCAAAAGCACCGTCGGAATCCTGGGACAGTTGGCGGATTTTCTCAAGGTCGGCGGCAAGATCATCAGAGACTTCCATGGTCTTGCCCTCAGCATTGTTCAGCTGGGAAATCTGGGAGTTTTCCTCTGTCCAGGAAAGGAGGGTGGTTTCCATTTCGCGGAGCTTTTCGCCAATCTGAGTGTTGATGTCCTCGCCTGAGGTATAAAGGGTTTCGGAAACTACCGTGTCCATTGCGAAATCTGCGTTGGTGTATTTTTCTATGTCAGATGCATAAACAACTGTAGTTGTTTTTCCCAGTACTGTAGCGGAAATGACAGTGAGAAGCAGGCTGCCGCAGAGGATTCCTGCCGCACTTCTCTTTCTCAAATGCCTTCTCCCATTAAACATATCCAAGCAGGTAAGTGATTGACCTCTGGACTGCTTTTTATAATGTACCTTAATTAAATCGACTTCATTCTGAAATCTTACTTTACTTCTTTTTTTACTCATATCCTGTTCTTTCTGATTTTATTTTCTCTTATTTTCCAATAGCGTTCGCCCATCTTTTCCCAGCTCGTGTTTAAAAAAGGCTCTCATCTTTCGCCTTCGGAATCCCGATCCGGATGTTCCTCTTCGGGCAGATTCCCTGGCAGGCGTGGCAGCAGATACATTCTCCTGAGAGAGGGGTATCACCGTCAATGTCCAGATGAGCAGGACAGCGCTTTTTGCAGGCTCCGCATTTCGCCGGACAGGTGCCTTTGTCACGGTTGAACAGCGCAGAGGGCGCTATAGGCATTATAGCAAAAATTGCGCCCATTGGGCAGAGGAACTGGCAGAAAAATCTTTCCTGAGTGCACATTCCGATCATGAGCAGAATCAGCAGCACAATCCCCACCTTGTAGGCAGCACCGGGAAGTCTGCCAGCGGTGAGCATGGAAAACACATCCCAGGGGCTCATGCCCTGAAGCTTGCTGTACCAGCCGGTAAGGATAGATACAAGAAGCACCAGAAGCCAGATATATTTCACCTTCTGCAAAATGCGGATGGCTTTTTCTGAGTATCCGTGACGGCCTTTTTTATGAAAAACCTTCTGGCGGATAAACACAGTCAGCTCGTACAATGCATCCCCAAGGGAACCAAATGCGCAGGCATATCCGCAGAAATGCCGTCCGAACAGGCAGGTTACCACCAGCAGCACGGCAGTCACATCCAGAAAGGAATTCCAGCTGATTGCCTGATGTGCTGCGATTGCCTGAAAAACGGACTTCACGCCTGCGAATGCTGTGGAAAAAAGTGCCGGAGCAAAAATGAAAAACAGAAGCTGGATGCCGGCACGGATCAGCCGGATTTTTCTCTGTCTCTTTTTCATTGATTTTCCGCCTTTCCAAGTGCATCATTTACAGCGTTGATAATTCCAGTGGAACTGAAGGTTGCTCCGGAAATGGTGTCAACATCTGTACTCTGGGCAGCCAGAATGGTACTGATCACGCCCTGTCCCTGGGAAAGGTATGCAGAGTCTTCGCCTGGTGCACTTACCACCTGAATGTCTGTAATCGTGTCATTTTCAAGTGTAACCTGAACCTGGATATTGCCGCCAAAGCCCTGGCCGTCTCCTGTGTAGGTTCCGTTTTTGTAGACAAGATCTTCATTTTCTTCCTCAGAAGAAGCGTCCTCAGCCTCTGTCTCATCTGTATTCTTGTCATCTTTTTTCGCGTCCTCGGAAGCATCCCCGGAAGCCGCTTCTTCCGTCTGGGCTTTCTGATTCTTCGCTTCCTCTTCTGCCTTTTTCTTCGCCTCTTCCTGCGCTTTTGCAGCCTCTTCAAGGGCACTTAATATCTCATCCTGCTGTTTTTCCAAGGCCTCCACTCTGATTGTCAGACTGGCGATCTGCTGGTCTTTTTCGGTATCACTGTCTTTTTTCTGCATGGAGTTGTAACCAAGGACGGCACCAACGATCAGAAGCAGACATAAAACTCTCATAATAAAACTCTGGTATTTCATGGGTTATGCTCCTTTTGCCTGATTTAATGCATTTCTAAATGCCTGAATAAATCCCTGGGAGGAATATGTGCATCCAGATACTGTATCTACACTGTCTGCGGACTGCTTTCCCATAACCTGTCCAAGAATTCCCTCCCAGGCTGTATCTGCATATTCTTCATCATCATAGGAAAAATAAGTTGCTCCCACAATCTGTCCTCCGGATATTGTTACGGTAACCTGTACACTGTCTGGTCCGTCATTGCCTTCTCCAATGCCAGTGTAGGTTCCATCTGTATATACACCAGCAGGCACAGGCGTGGGTTCTGGCGCAGCTGTCGGTTCCGGCGTCACAGAATTCTCCGGTGTATCCGTCGGTTCCGGTGCAGAAGTTGGCGCTGGCGTTTCAGTAGGCTCTGGTACAGCTGTAGGCTCCGGTGCAGTCGTTGGTTCCGGAACAGAAGTCGGCTTTGGCGTATTTGTGGGTTCTGGCTTCTCGGTGGAATCCGGCGCCTCAGTGGGCTCTGGCGTTACTGAAGGCTGTACCTCTGTATTTTTTGCCTGCTCCAATGCTATTTTGGACGCATCCAGAATTCCCATAGAAGAAAATGTTGCACCACTTACAGTGTCAATTCCTTCTGTACTCTGCTTTTCCAGTATTTTAGGCTGTATGGATCTCCATGCCTTATTGAAAAAGCTTCGGGTATCTGAGTTTGTATTGGTTACTTCCGTAATTTTTCCATCTTTAATTGTCAGTGTTATGTTGACCTGTCCGGAATATCCCATTGCAGCCCCTGTATAGGTGCCATCTTTCAAAAGATTTACAACCGGCTGCTCATCTGACGGATTATCCGGAGTCTTGGTAGGCTGTGGAAGCTCCGTTGGAATTGGTGTTACAGTTTCATCAGGTACAGCAGTCGGTGTTGGAGTTATATCTTCTTCCTTTGAGTCTGTAGTTCCTGATTGATCAGCCTTTGAAAGAGCCTGGGATAAAGCTCCGAGAATTCCATTGGAAGAAAATGTTGCACCACTTACAGTATCAATTTCAGAAGTACTCTGTCTGGAAATCACATTGGACTTGATTGTTTTCCATGCTTTATTAAAAAATTCAGGTGTATCTGTATTTGTGTTGCTTATTTTTTTGATTTTTCCATTTTTTATTGTAACCTTTACCGTTACGGTTCCATCAAAGCCTTCTGCCTGTCCCTCATATACGCCATCTTTATAGCTGACAGAAGTATCCTTCTTCGGTTTCTTTGCAGGTTTTGGCGTTGGAGTTGGTGTGGCAGCCGGTGTGGCAGAATCACTGTTTCCCGCCTGTGAAAGGGCGTTCTGTACTGCCTGGATAATTCCGTTTGAGGAATAAGTTGCACCACTGACTGCATCCACATTCGGGGACTGGCTTGATAAAACCTTACTTACAACGCCCTGTGCGGAGGCAAAATAAGAGCCTGTTTCTCCAGAGGCACTCAATATATCAACAGCTGTGATTTTCCCACCTGATACAGTTACCTGTACGGTAATCGTTCCTCCAAAGCCAGTACCGCTGCCCTGATAAGTTCCATCTTTATAGCCGCCTTCCGGAACTTCTGTAGTTGGTGTAGTGGTGGAGCCCTGACCTACCCCTGAAGATGCAGCCGTTTTTACTGGAAGGGTCTTTGAGCTTCCTTTTTTTATACCACTTTTTTTCTTTGAAATTTTGGAATTTTTTTTCTTTGAAGATGATGATGTATTTTTGCCTGCTTTCAGCAGACTCTCCTCTTTTGCCTCGTCATCTGCTGCCTCATAGGAATAGGCTGTTTTCAGAAGCGATTCCAGATCCTGGGATTTTACAACCTCTCTGGTTTCAGCAGTCACTTCTTTTCCACTGCTGCCAGCCTGAGCACCTGCTGCAGCCACAGCCGCAATAACCACTGCTGCTGGAGCAAGTTTCACCAGATTCTTTTTTTCAAAAGGATTCTTATCACTGTCTCGTTTTTTCATGCTGTCTCCTGTTAAAATATGTAGCAAAATAAGTTTCTTTTTACAAGCAAAAGCAGGGGCTGTTAAAAACGGCCCCCGTTCCTTTGCCTTGTTTCACACAAGTCTTATTTGTTACCAGTAAAAACTTTGTAACAATTATTGTAACTGTTCAGTACCTTCTGAATGGTTACCAATTATTTTACTTTTACTTTGAATTTCTTAGATACCCCATTACTTGTAACAGTGATGGTTGCAGTACCTTTCTTCTTACCTTTTACAACACCTTTTGCAGTAACAGTCGCTACTTTCTTGTTGCTGGACTTGTATGTTACTTTTCTGGATGGTGTTGCGGTTGCTTTGATTTTTACTGTTTTGCCTTTCTTGATTGTTGCAGAAGATTTTGCAAGCTTCAGAGAAGGTTTCTTAACCTGGATTACTACTTTCTTAGTGTAATTTCCAACCTTTACAGTAATGGTTGTCTTTCCCGCTTTTTTCGCTTTTACAACGCCTTTGGAGGTAACAGTCGCTACTTTCTTGTTGCTGGATGTAAATTTAACTTTTCCAGTTACATCATTTTTTACAACCGTAATGGTTGTAGAGGTTTTTCCTTTGGTGTAAATTGTGGAAGCTTTTGCAGTTGCTGTAATTCCTTTGGCCGGTGCTGCAGTCGGTGCCGGAGTTGCAGTTGGCTGTGTAGGTGCTACAGTTGGCTGTGCCGGGGTCGGTGTTGCGGTCGGCTTTGCCGGGACTGGTGTTGCAGTCGGCTGTGCCGGCGTTGCAGTTGGAGACGGAGCTTTTACAAGCATGTTAAGAGCTTCTCTTAAATGTCCGATCTGCTCTTCTACGCCATAAGTTGTCTGATTCTTAATATTTGCAAGCATTTCCTCACACTCTTCAAGCTCATTTGCAATGCTGTCTTTTGCAGCAGCCCAGCTCTCCGGAGTATAATCAGCCTCGTTCAGGGCTTTTGCTTCTGCGATAATGTTTTTCAGTGGTGTGGAATCTGCATCACCTGCAGGTTTCGCAATATTCTCAGCTGTTGCCTGGAATTTTACAACGTAATCCTGGTATCCAAGGGCATGAACAGTAAGGATCCAGTAACCAGTTCCGTCTGTTCCTTCCGGAAGCTTGCATCTTCCTGATTCTGTAAGGCCAAGCTGGATACCCATCATTTTATGCATCCAGTTATCAGCTGCAAATTTTGTTCCATAGTTTGCAAGTCTGTTTGTATAAGTGGAATCATTTCCATAATATGCCCACTCAACAGACTGCATATGTGCACCAAGATCGCCATAGTTTCCAGTCAGGTCAACTCTCAGGAACTCACCATAGGAACCATTTCCAGGCTTTACAGTTGCTGTAATTCCGTCTGCCACTTTCAGCTCTGCATCTTTGATACCAGACTCAGTTCCGTTCTGTCTTGCTCCGATTACAAAGCTTCCATCTTCAGCTTTTGTAGCTTTTTTCAAACCATTTGTATTTGCAGTTACATTTGCAACGGCTTCATAGGATTTCAGTTCTTTCTCGCCATAACCGCCGATCAGCTGTCCGCCATTTTTTACAATTGCATGGCTTTCTGCAAAAGCAGCAAGGTCAGCTCTCTTAATCTCAACCGGTACATATTTCAGGCCAGTTACGGTATATCCGGTTACATTGTTCCGGTTAAATACTTCTGATGTTCCATCGGCATAATAAACTGTTTTTCCGTCTGCGCTCCAGTGGGAAACTGTTTTTCCATTAAGAACCGCGATTGCCTGGAAGCTTCCTCTGTGAAGGCCATGGTTTGCAGTTGCTCTTGTTACAGCATCAAATGCTCCAAGGTCTGACTCACCTCTTCTGTCTTTTTCTTCAGAAGAAGCTGTGGAGCCTGCATTGTATACATCCTCGGAAGCCCAGTACTCAGCCCATGTAAGACCTGCGTATACATATACGTTTTCGTTGTAAACAAATGTTACATCTGGGTATCCGGCAGCACTTACAACTACTGTATCTCCATCGTTTACAGCTGTTTTAGAATAATCAAGAGTTCCATCCTCCTGAACAATCTTCACAGCACCTTTTCCGCTTGCAGCATACTCTTGGTCACCAATTTTTACTTTTGAAACTGTTTTGGTAAATGCAACAAACTGCTCAGCGGTAATATCTGCCGCAGCAACCAGTTTTCCTTCATACTCATCATAGGAAGCCATTACAGTATCTGTTGTTGCTGTAAAAGTAGCGCTGACAGGAGCATATTTTCCATTTGCATCGGAAATTGTCAGAGTATGTGTTCCAGGTGTAAGATTTGTAACCTTTACTCCTGTCTCTGTTGTCGCTGCTTCCACATCATCAACTGCATATTTCTTTGAATAATCAGATGGAAGTGCTTCAGATAATTCAACTTTAACCTCTGCATCTGTTACCTTGATGTTGTCAACGGTTGCACTGACACCTGTTTTTACCGGAACATAAGTATCTGGAATATCAAAATTAATTTCCCCCTTATCCGTATAGTACGTTACGCTGGAAATAGTTTTTCCCATCATGGATTTGTAGTGGTCAGAGCTTATTGGGCAACCGTGAGATTCTGTTGTAAAGCCGGTGCTCCATGCAAGTTCTTTTCCTTTCCAGATATTCTCAAGATGACGGAGTGCATAAGTGGTTCCGTCTGTTGTATTGATGATTACACCATAAATCTTATCACCATTAGATGCATTTACTACTGCCTTTACTGCTGTCTCATCCAGCTCAAGCTGATAATCTCCATATTTGGAATTAAGCTTTAATTCAGCATTCACACTAACATTCTGTTCGGACATTCCCTGAACAGCGCCAAAAGAAATATTTTCGTTCTCATCTACGCTCATTTCCTTGTAATATGCAGGAGTTTCTGCCGGAACATAATAAGTATAGCTTGGCTGTTCAATAAGAGCCGCTGCACCAGTATATGTATTAGTACTTACCTGGCCTTTCATGTTCGTAGTAATCTCTATAGTAGTGCTGTCTGTAATCTGTTTAAAATTTTCCAAATCAGAAGCTTTATTCACTTTTACCGGAAAAGTAACACCTGCAAGTTCATTTCCTTCCGCGCTTGTATGATAAGCAGCATTTCCATTCATCACGCCGCTCATCTTTGTTTTTGCTTTCGTCGCGGATGTAAATGCATCTACTTTTACATCATTGTTTTTCAACTCAGATCTGTAAAAAGCTTCATAGGGAATGTTCATCAGTACGATCTGACCATCCTCCACTGTTTTCACAGCTCCCGCTTCATTGTTGGTTTCGCCCTCAGTGTTTGCTAAAAAAGCATCTTCTGTGTCTCCGGTTTCGCCGTCCTCAAATCCAGACTCCTCTTCTGCGGCTTCTCCAGATTCAAAACCATCCTCTGTGTCTGTACCAAAATCTGCTGAATCGTCAGCCTCTGATGATTCGTCATAGTCGTCTGAAATCTCATCAGAACCATATGCAGTCTCCTCAGATACCTCAACAGCTGCTTCTCCAGAAGTAAAGTCCTCTGCCATAACTCCAACCGGTGAACTGGTCATCGCTACAGCTGCACTCATAATGATCGGAGCAATTTTTCTTAATAACTTTTTGTCAGCCATCCTCTTCCTCCTTGTTTAACTTTTATTAGTATTTTCTAACCTTTGTTTATTCTACAGAATTGTGTTAGAAATGTCTATCTATTTTTAGTTTAGACATTGCACTTTTTTTATCAACAAGAGGGGCTGTTTCGTATATCAACATGCTGATTCCGTCTCCATATTTTATATAAAAAATACTTTCCTCTCTTTAGGCATAATGATATCGCTTACAGACATCACCCCCCCCCATTTGCAGCAAAAAAGAATCCAGGCACGGAAGTCTTCTTACTTCTATACCTGGATTCTCCTACATTGAAAATTAAGCAACTGCCATATTGACTTGTCTGATTTTTCATCTGCTGCTCCTACGTCAGTCGCCGTAGCTACCGCTACACAGCCCCGGCCGTTGGGATGCGCCATATGCACCATATTTTCTTTCTATGAGAAAAAGCTCTCAGCCACGCTCATCTCCGCAATATATCCAACAGTTCCTGTCATAAAAATAGTTCCGTCTTCTTTAATGTCGATCTGGATCATACCACCCGGCTGGTTTACATTGATTCTGTTTTCCATCAGACCTTTTCGGTAGGCTGCAATGGCTGCTGCACAGCTTCCTGTACCGGAAGCTTTTGTGTAACCGGAGCCACGCTCCCAGATCTCGATATCCAGATTTCCTTTGTCAATCTGGCGGCAGATCTGCAGGTTCACTCTTTCCGGGAACTCATCTGCATTTTCCACATATGGCCCCAGCTCCCTTACTTTTTCCGGGGATACCTGATTCATGAAAATAATGCAGTGTGGATTTCCTACTGTGAGACAAGTTGCCTTGTATTCTTTCTTGTTAAATGTAAATGGCTCATCGATCACCTCACGCACCTCGCCAGTTACCGGAATCTCTCTGGAAAGAAAAGAGGCTTTGCCCATGTTTACGCGGAACTCTGTCGCTCTGGCATTCAGACACTCTACTTCGATTGTTCCTGATAAAGTCTCAATGGCAAATTTTTTCTCTGTAACATACTCATTATCCATAAGATATTTTGCAAAAATACAGACACCGTTTCCACTGATTGCAGCTTCACTTCCATCAGAATTAAAAATATGCATTCCCATTTTTCCATTAATGTCAACTGGTCCGTAAAGCACACCATCCGCTCCAAGTCCGAATCCCCGCTGGCAAAGAAGCGCAACTTTTTTGCCCTGCAGCTGAAGCTGGTTTTTCTTCGCATCCAGTACCAGATAATCATTTCCAAAGCCCTGATATTTTGTCATGATAATGCTGTCTCTCATTGTTTTCAATTCCTTTCTGACGAAACGCCCGTGATCTTTTTTCTCAAATCACATCTTATATCCAGTATAGCGTTTATTTTTCCCATGTACATAGAATAACTTGCGAAATATATTGCAAAAAATGCGGTATTTCATTTATAATAAAGTCATATTTCAAGCGCAGAATTGAATTATGACGCTACGAAAACGTAGCTGCAAACAAAGTTTGCGGTTCCATACACACTATAGTTAAAACAGGAGCCATAACATATGAATTCTTTCAATGAGCCAACTGAAAAAACCGGCTATCTGGAGCAGGATTTCCGGCTTTTTCACATCAAGGACCAGACCAAGCGGGAATTTTCCTACCATTATCATGATTTTCACAAGGTGATCATCTTTCTTTCCGGAAAGGCTGCCTACCACATTGAGGGAAAGTCCTACTACCTGAAGCCCTGGGACATTCTCCTCGTGAACCGTCACGCCATCCACAAACCGGAAATTGATTTTTCGGTTCCATACGAACGTTTTGTACTATGGATCCGCGACGACATCAAATCCACAGAACTGCTCCGCTGTTTTCAGAAGGCGATTGACCGGAGTTACAATCTGATCCGTCTGGACTCTGACACTCAGGAAAAATTAAAGCAGCTTCTCTATGAACTGGAAGCTGCCCTAAAAGACGAAAAATTTGGCAGCGATCTGCTTGGCTCAGCTCTTTTTACCCAGTTCATGGTTTATGTAAACCGCATTTTTCTGGAAAAGCAGTACATTTACGACACTCGCTCCTACAGCAGTGATTCCCAGATAGAAGAGCTTCTCCGTTATATTAACCACAACCTTACTGAAGATCTTTCCATTGAGACCCTTGCACGGAAATACTACCTGAGCAAGTATCACATGATGCGGAAATTCAAGGAGGAAACCGGTTACACCATCCACAACTACATCATTAGCAAGCGCCTTCTTCTCGCCCGCACAAAAATTTCCGAAGGCACCCCCATCCTGAAGGCCGCCCAGTTAAGCGGCTTCTCCGACTATACCACCTTCTCCCGGGCCTATAAAAAACAATTTGGTATTGCGCCGAGCCAGACAATATAATTGCTATTTAATGGATTAAAAGGTCTTCAATGCGGACGCATTTGGGCAATGTGTATTACTCACTCGCCGGCGCAACGCTCCGATGAACTAATCGCTAACTGCGACTAATGCGTTCGGGAGAGCCCTCACGCATAAGTCTTCGTAAGCGCTGGATTTCGCTTACGCTAAGAGCGCGCCTAAAATGGCTCGCTGGAGTAATACACATTGCCCAAATGCTGTGTACTGGCTGGTTAGTAAGAACTTTTAACGAAGGGGGGGAGGGGGAGTGATTGGTTTCCCTATACTTTCTTGACAACGATAGATTAGAAAAAACAATATAGTTGCGGGATACCAACTACTTCACCCCACCCCCGCTGTTGTTGTTACTGTTTCTTTCTTCCCTTTCCAGTAACCAGCGATTTTGCAATGTATATTCGCAAGCCGCGCATTTCAGGAGCGGTTTTAGTGGAGGCGAGATCCATGACTTACGGAGACTTAGGCGCGAAGGCTTTCCTGAGCGTCTTAGTCGTAGTTAGTCATTAGCTTGCCGGAACGCCTGGACGCGCGGCGGTGAATATACATTGTGAAATCGCGTCCGGGATAACGACCAACACATTAAATAGCAAAAGAGCGAATTTCCAAGACCTCGCGCCTCTGGAAATTCGCTCTCTATAATCACTCTGATTTAAACATTAGCAGTCTTTCTGCCGCAGCACTGTTTGTACTTCTTACCGCTTCCGCAAGGACACGGATCATTCGGATAAACCTTAATTTCTTTTCTCTGAACCGGCTTACGAACACTGGAATCATCCTTGTTGGTACCAGTAACCTTAGCCACCTGCTCACGTTCGATTTTCTGCTCCACATGAACATGATACAGCATTCTGACGGTGTCCTCCTGAATGGAAGTGATCATGCTGTTAAACATATCAAATGCGGCCATCTTGTACTCAACAACCGGATCTCTCTGTCCATAAGCAGTCAGACCGATACCCTGGCGGAGAATCTCCATGTCATCAATGTGATCCATCCACTTGCTGTCAATGCTCTTCAGAAGGATAACGCGCTCAAGCTCACGCAGCTGCTCTGGCTCCGGGAATTCGGACTCCTTCGCCTCGTAAAGCTTCACAGCCTCCTCCTTGATCAGATGCTTCATCTCATTCTTTTTCTTACCCTTAACCTTCTCAGATGTAAGCGGCTCGATTGGGATGATCTGACGGAGAACACTGTTGAACTCATTCAGATCCCACTCTTCAGAATCTACATCCTCAGAGAAACACATATCTACTGCATTATCTACAATATCTGTAATCATCTTGTAGATGGCATCGCGCATGTTCTCACCATCCAGTACCTGGCGACGCTCTTTGTAGATGATCTCACGCTGCTCATTGTTAACCTGGTCGTAATCAAGAAGATTCTTACGGATACCGAAGTTGTTAAACTCGATCTTCTCCTGTGCCTTCTCGATTGCATTGGAAAGCATCTTGTGCTCGATCTGCTCATTCTCAGCTACGCCAAGGGAAGTAAACACCTTCATCAGACGCTCAGATCCGAACAGACGCATCAGGTCATCCTCCAGGGAAATGTAGAAGCGGGATTCTCCCGGATCTCCCTGACGTCCGGAACGTCCACGCAGCTGGTTATCAATACGTCTGGACTCATGACGCTCTGTACCGATGATCTTCAGACCGCCAGCTGCTCTTGATACATCGTCAAGCTTAATATCCGTACCACGACCTGCCATATTGGTTGCAATGGTAACTGCACCGGCCTGACCCGCCTGTGCTACGATCTCAGCCTCAAGCTCATGGAACTTGGCATTCAATACATTGTGCGGGATTCCCTCTCTCTTCAGCATACGGCTGATGAGCTCAGAAGTCTCAATGGTAATAGTACCAACCAGTACTGGCTGCTGCTTCTCATGAGCTTCCTTTACAGACTGGACAACTGCATTGAATTTCTCTTTCTTTGTCATATATACGGCATCATCTAAATCCTTACGCTGAACCGGCTTATTGGTCGGGATCTCAACAACGTCCATAGCATAGATATCACGGAACTCTTTCTCCTCAGTAAGGGCAGTACCGGTCATACCGCCTTTCTTATCGTATTTGTTAAAGAAGTTCTGGAAGGTGATGGTTGCAAGGGTTTTGCTCTCGCGTTTTACCTTAACATGCTCTTTTGCCTCGATTGCCTGGTGGAGACCATCCGAATAACGACGGCCCGGCATGATACGTCCGGTAAATTCATCAACAATCATAACCTCGTCATCTTTTACAACGTAATCCTGGTCACGGTGCATCAGATTATGAGCACGAAGTGCAAGGATGATATTGTGCTGGATCTCAAGGTTCTCCGGATCTGCAAGATTCTCAATACTGAAGAATTTCTCAACCTTCTTCACACCCTGCTCGGTAAGGTTGACAATCTTATCCTTCTCATTTACAACAAAGTCACCGGTCTCGATAACTTCCTCACCCATGATAGCTGCCATCTTGGTCATCTCATGGCTGGCTTCTCCACGCTCCAGCTGCTGTGCAAGGATATCGCAAACCTCATACAGCTTGGTGGACTTGCCGCTCTGACCGGAAATGATCAGAGGAGTACGAGCCTCATCGATTAAAATGGAGTCGACCTCGTCGATGATACAGTAGTGAAGGTCACGCTGTACCAGCTGCTCCTTGTAGATAACCATGTTATCACGAAGATAGTCAAATCCAAGTTCGTTATTAGTAACATAAGTAATATCACAGTTATATGCCTCGCGGCGTTCTTCCGGCTTCATGTCGTTCAGAACTACGCCTACAGTCAGCCCAAGGAATCTGTGAACCTGTCCCATCTCGTCGGCATCACGTTTCGCCAGGTAATCATTGACTGTGACAACGTGAACACCTTTGCCTTCCAGGGCATTCAGATAGGATGGCAATGTAGCTACAAGGGTCTTACCTTCACCAGTTTTCATCTCGGCAATACGACCCTGGTGAAGTACGATTCCACCGATGAGCTGTACTTCGAAATGCTCCATTCCCAGTACTCGCTTGGCAGCCTCACGGACGGTAGCAAATGCCTCTGGTAAAAGATCATCCAGGGTAGCTCCCTCTTCCAGGCGTTTCTTAAACTCTCTTGTCTTACCACGAAGTTCTTCGTCGGTTAATTTCTGCATTTCGGGACGCAGATCCTCGATTTTCTTAACGAGAGGCATGATACGCTTAACCTCTCGCTGGCTGCGGGTTCCGAAAACTTTTGAAAACATGTTCATTTAGCTCTTATACTCCTGTCTATCTTTTTAGATGCTATATTGTGTAATATAACTGATTTCATTTCATTTAAAATTATTTATTTTGTTTAACATACCAGTCTATTTTAACACTTTTTGTCATGGAAAACAATAAATATTTGATGAACAAAATATGTCTCCCATATGATATATTAAAGTAAAATGAATTTATACCCCAAATCAGCCTCAAATTATTTTATGTTTTAGGAGAATTTTTATATGATTTATCTTTTTCAGGAACTGGACTTAATTTCAAACGAATTGCTTCACCAGATGATTTTCTCATTGCCTGTTGCACGCAGGGAATATGTTCAGCATTTTAAATTGCCGGAAGACCAGAAGCGTTCTGCCCTGGCCTGGCTGCTTTTGCGTTATGGACTTAAACAGGAATATGGTTTCCGGGAAATCCCGGATTTCCAGAAAACCTCTTCTGGGAAACCATTTTTCCGTGGGGAAAATATGCCGTTTTTTAATCTCAGCCACAGCGGAAATTTCGTAGGCTGTGCCTTGCATGACAGGGAAATTGGTCTGGATATCCAGAAGCTCACCGAGCCCCGGGAATCTCTTATCCGAAGAGTCTGCACTCAGGAGGAGCTTATTTTCCTAAAGTCCCCCCAGGATTTCTGCCGGATCTGGGCTATGAAGGAAAGCGCCGTCAAACTTACCGGAGAAGGGATCACCGGAAATTTCCGGGAGATTCTCACTCTGCATCCGGATATGCACACCCACACCATCCCATTAGAAAATGGAACCGGATTTCTGGCCTACAGTATTTATGACGAAAGCAAGCTCCCTGTCCGCGTACTATCCGCCAGGGAGCTTGCTGAAGAATTACTTTAAAATTCAAACTTTTATAATTTTTTCATCAGGGAACGGATCATCCAGAAATCTGGTCACATGATACTGATCCGTTTCTGCCAGATGAAGCTGCAGCAGTGCCAGACCAATTCCAGCTGCTCCGTCAAAGCAAAAAAACAAGGGCATGTGAAAAAACTTTCGTTTTTTCACACGCCCTTCCTATTCACCTGTTTTATTTTTCAAACAGATATATCTCTATTAATCCTCCGGCTCAATCAGTCCGTAGGTATTCCCCTTACGCTTGTAAACTACATTCACCTGATCAGTCTCTGCATTGCAGAATACGAAGAAATTATGTCCAAGAAGTTCCATCTGGACACATGCATCTTCTGGATACATAGGCTTGATATCGAATTTCTTGGTACGAATGATCTTAACCTCTTCGTCCTCTTCATAATCCTTGTCCAGATATGCTTTCTGGAAGTTGGCTGCTGACTGCTGCTTATCTACGATCTTGTTCTTGTATTTCCTGAGCTGACGTTCAATTACTTCCTCTACAAGGTCGATTGATACATACATATCGTTGCTGACCTGCTCGGAACGGATGATGTTGCCCTTAACCGGGATCGTCACCTCGATTTTCTGTCTTTCTTTTTCTACACTAAGAGTTACGACAACTTCAGTGTCAGGAGTGAAATACCTTTCCAGTTTACCGAGCTTATCCTCTACTGCTGTACGAAGCCCGTCTGTCACTGTGATGTTCTTTCCGCTGATAATGAATTTCATGCTTCCATCCCCTTTGCTGTTTGATGGGTATATTATAACACATTACTCTAAAAATTAACATCATTTTCTGAAAAAATTACGAATTTTTTCACATTTATAAATTACCTATCAATTTTTCAAATGGTATGGTGCCACCGAACAGATCCAGGGCACTTCCTACCGTCACATCCAGTTTTCCGCCTGCTGCCATTTTGAGGGTCTGGATATCCTCCATGCTGCCAACGCCGCCAGCGTAAGTGACTGGGTGCCCATTGTATTCACCAAGCAACTTCGCCAGGGAAACTTCTATACCTTTTGCCTTGCCCTCCACATCCACTGCATGGATGAGAAATTCATCGCAATAGGCACCCAGCTTTTCCATCAGTTCCAGAGTTACCTCCTCCTCTGTAAATTTCTGCCAGCGGTCTGTGACTACATAGTATGCATCCTCTTTTTTACGACAGCTGAGATCAAGGACAAGGTGTTCTTTTCCGGCTGCATCTACCATCTTCTCCAGATTTTTCCAGGAAATATGGCCATCACGGAACACATAGGAGGTGACGATCACATGACTGGCTCCAGCAGCAAGATAATCTGCCGCATTGTCCGGGTTTACACCGCCTCCGATCTGAAGACCGCCTGGATAAGCGTCAAGGGCCAGCATGGCCTGGGCTTTTGTAGCCTGGAAGTATTCAGAATCCGCACTGTTCAGAAGGATAATATGTCCTCCCTTCAGACCTTTTTCTTTATATAAGGAAGCATAAAAAGCTGCATCCTGCTCTGACACAAAATTCTCCTGTGCCTGGTTTCCCGCATCCTTCAGACTTCCTCCTACGATCTGCTTTACCTTTCCATTATGTATATCTATGCATGGACGAAATTTCATGATGATCCTCCTTTTCTTGCATTTGTAATTAAGTTGTAGCTATCCTGTATTTTGCTCACAAATTTATTGAAATCATATCACAAAAAGGCGTTGAATGAAACACCTCTCTTCATTCAACACCTTTTCATTTTACCTCTATTTTTTTATTATCTTCCATTCGCTGCATTATCCACAGCATCTCCAACATCTTCTACAGCGTTGCCCACACCTTCACCAACATCACGGACACCATCAGCTACTCCATCACCTAATTCTTCCACACCTTCTCCGAGAGCACCGGAAACGGAATTGTTATTGTCTGTCACATTATCACCGGGAACATCTGCATCTCCGGCAGTGCCTGCATCATCTGGTACTGCGGTATCAGCAGTTCCAGCTCCGTCTGCACCATTATTTACGCTGTCGCCCGCGTCATCCACCATGTTTTCATCCTCTGCAGTTCCATTCTCCACGTTATCCTTATCAATGGCGCCCTCATTTGCATTATTTTGAACCTCATCCGCTGCATTGTTATTGTCATTTCCACAGGCTGTAAGCATACATAATGTAAATACCAGCAAAGTACCTATGAGCATTCGTTTCATTTTTTTCATCTCATCTGTCTCCTTTTCTTATTTTCAGCTGAAAACACGTTACTGTCCACTTTCGCGAAAATGACCGTTCCGCCTGGCGGAACTCAGCCTGCGAACAGTAAACATTGCTGTATGCTCCTAATATGTACAGATGAGAAAGAAACTATTCTGGAAGAAATTTACATTTTAAAAATCCATCAATCCGGACATTTCCATTCTTCACTTATCACTGTTGTTTCCGCACGATCCTGCCGCTTTTGGAATTTCTCCACACGTCATGGGCTACCGCAATCTCTCCGCCCACCAGCACATAATCAAATCCTGTACAATACTGGTTTGGATTCTGGAAATCTGCATGAACGCTTAACTGGTCCAGATGAAATACATTGATATCTGCGGGCATTCCTTTTTCCAGGGTACCCAGAGGGAGACCCAGCACCTGCGCCGGTTTTGCTGTCATCTTATATACAGCATCTTCTATGGAAAAAATCTTTTTATCACGCACGTAAGCAGTAAGAAGCTTCGGAAAAGCCCCGTAAACTCTGGGATGATATTTGCCCCCTGCGGGATAGATCGCATCTGAGATCAGATTTGCCCGGCTGTCTTTCAAAAAATACAGCATGTCCTCCTCTGAGGCAATGGTATCCAGCATGGTAACCTGGCAGCGCTCTTCCAGGAGAATGTCATACAGGGTATCATAAGGATCCTGTCCAAACTGCTCTGCGATCTTCGCAATAGACTGTCCTGCAAAGCTGCCGAATTTCTCCGTATGTAAAGTGCTGGCATAGATCATATCAAAGCCAGCCAGCTCCACAATGTTCTCAAAAATATCGGAAGGCTGCTTCAGCACCTTCGTAATCTCCTTCCTGCAAAACGGATCTGCCAGCCTTGCGCAGATTGCATCGGTACCGCCCTCCTGAAACTGTGGGGGAAGAAGATGTACCAGCTGGGTGGAACCAGTCAGATAGGGATACAGGTCAAAATCCACCTTCACGCCCCGCTCTGCCGCCTGATCAAACAGCTTCAGGATTTTCACCGGAGTCCCGCCCCAGTTTTTCCGCCCGATACACTTCATATGGCTTACATGCAAGGGAATCTGCAGCTCTTCCGCCACGGAAATCACTTCCTGCAGAGCCAGCAGGATTCCATCTCCTTCATTTCGGATATGGGTGGTAATGGGAATGTCCGTCCCCTTCAAGGGCTGCAGTGCTTCCACAAGCCCATCTCTGTCATATTCAAATTCCGGGGCATAGGCAATTCCAAGGCTGATTCCAAGCGCTCCTGCTGACAGAGCTTCCTCCACAGCCTTCCACACCTGATGTAATTCTTCCTTGGAAAGCTTCCCGGAAGCATAGCCTTTTACACTGGCGCGGATGGTTCCATTTCCTGCAAGCATTCCAGTGTTGACGCTGCGCTTTTCTTTTCCAAGAGCTGACATGTAGGCGGACATGGTTGACATAATTCTAAGAGCAGCTATCCCGATTTCTTTCTCTGAAATTCCGCAAGACTCCTCTTTCTTTTTTGAGAAAAGTACACCTTCGGTATCATCTGTATTTTCATCTTTTCCCCAACGAAAATCCCCAGTCACACTGCTGAGAAATCCGGCAATCTCTTTCCCAAATTTCTCCCCGGCCGGAGCCACCGAAAGCCCACAGTTTCCATTCACCACAGTCGTCAGTCCCTGCCGGTTCAAAAGCTCATCATCCCCGTTTCCAAAGGCCTGCCAGTCTCCGTGTCTGTGAATGTCAAGGAAGCCGGGGGTTATATAACCACCGGCCGCATTCAGAACACGCTCTTTTGGAAAATCGGCTGGAATCTCCACATGAGTTCCCACTTCCGCAATTTTCCCATTTTCTATTACAAGATCTCCATGAAATGGCTTTTCCTTTTTCCCATTTACGATCCAGCCATCTTTGATTATGTAGTCCATCCCGAATTACCTTTCCTCAACTTTCCTGATAAACTGACGAATACGATCATTCTTCGGATGCTCAAAAAACTCTTCCGGAGGCGCATCCTCCACGATCACGCCATCTTCCATAAACAAAATCCGATCCGCTACTTCTCTGGCAAAATTCATCTCATGGGTGACAATGACCATGGATACTCCTTCCGCTGCTACTTTACGGATAACACTTAAGACCTCTCCAACCAGTTCCGGATCCAGTGCGCTGGTAGGCTCATCAAAAAGGATCACTTCCGGATTCATAGCCATTGCTCTTGCGATCGCAACCCTCTGCTGCTGGCCGCCGGAAAGATTCTTTGCCATTGCCTCTTCCCTGCCTTCCAGCCCAACCATTTTCAGCAAATCTTTTGCCTTTACAATTGCCTCCTGTTTGGGGACTTTTTTCACATGAACCGGTGCCTCGATCACATTCTGCAGCACACTCATATGGGTAAAAACGTTAAATCTCTGGAAAACCATTCCAATATGCTGCCGCAGCTCATGCAGTGCCTGACCGGAATTCACAGGTTTTCCCATATAATCGATTTCGCCGCTGTCGTAGGTTTCCAGCTGGTTGATACACCGGAGGATTGTGGATTTACCAGAACCGCTGGGACCAAGGATTGCAATCTTTTCCCCTTTATGTATGTCAAAACCGATTTCCTTCAGCACCTGAAGATCCCCAAAGCTTTTGCTGATATTTTTTACACTTAAAATAACATCTTCTGCCATTTATGCCATCCTCCTTTCCAAAACTCCTGCAATCTGGGTAAATATAGTTGTCAGGATCAGATATAATACCGCAACAGCTATGTACGGCTCAAAATAATGGAAAGAATTATAAGCGATCAGGGTTCCCTCTCTTGTCAGCTCTGTCAAAGTGATGGCGGACAAAATAGAGGTATTTTTGATGGTGGCAATAAACTGGTTTACAAGAGGAAGAATGCAGATCTTGGTTGCCTGTGGTGCCACAATTCGAAGCATTTCCAGATGCCAGGGCATTCCAAGTGCTTTGGCTGCTTCTCTCTGCCCCGGGTCGATAGCATGGATACCGGAACGGACAATTTCTGCAATGTATGCGCCTGTATTTAAAGACATGGAAAGCACACCTGCTGTCATAGCGCTGAAAGTAATGCCCAGGTTTGGCAAACCGAAATAGATCAGAAATGCCTGCACCATCAGCGGGGTTCCTCTCCAGATCCAGATGTACATCTGTGCCAGTCTGGATACCACTTTTATGTGGCTGTCCCTCATCAACGCAAGCACAACACCCAGAATCGTACCAAAAATAAGTGTGAGAACCGATATTTCCATCGTCACTGCGCATCCCTGGAGCAGTGATGTCATTTTATCAAATACAAGTGACCATTTCAATGTTACCATACTATTTCCCCTGTGGCCAGTAATTATAGCCGGTTTATCCTTTCTTCCTTACTCTTCCGGTATTACTGGTCACGGAGTGACCAGTAACGCGTTTTCTGCATAGAAACATATCTGTGTTTTATTGTAACTGTTCAGTCCTTTCACTATTATGCTTTATTCAGCGGTTTTCGCATCTTCTGCTGCAGCTGCTTCTTCTCCCTCGCCGGAAGCATCGATCCATTTTGTCCAGAGTGTATCATAAGTGCCGTCTGCATAATACTCGTCAATACATTCATTGATAAATGCAAGCAGATCGTCTTTTCCCTTCTGTACGGCGATGGCATTCTCTGCATGGGTAAATGGATCACACACGATCTTGGCACCTTCATATTCCTGGGAAAGAATCTTCTGGTTCAGAAGATCGTTTACCACAACATCCACACGGCCTGCCAAAAGGTCAGATACGCATCCTACTGTATCCTTGTACTGAACAATCTCATAGGAAACATCCGGATTCTCATCCAGGAAGCTCTGTGCTACGTTATAAGAAGTTGCCCCCTCTTTTACGGCAACCTTCAGACCATCGCAGTCAGCCAGACTCTTAACGGTATCTGCATACTCTGAATCTTCTTTCACGGCAAGGATCATACCACTGTCGCAGTAGGATTTGGACATATCCACAACCTCGCATCTTTCGTCTGTCTTATACATTGCTGCAATGGAAAAATCATACTCCCCATTCTGGATAGAAGGAACAATGGACTGGAATTCCATATCTGTCACTTCCATGTCAACTCCAAGCTTGTCTGCAATATACTGCGCCAGGTCAATATCAAAACCTACAATATTGTCGTCATCATCTCTGTATTCAAATGGTACATAAGTTCCGGTTGCGACGGTGATCACACCTTTCTCCTTAATTGCTTTAATATTTTCACCGTTTTCCCAGTCAACTGCTGCCGTGTCCTCTGTGTCTGTACTCTCTGCGTAAACCGGAGTAAAAGCTGTCATAATCATAGAAGCTGCTGTAAGAAGTGCCATTGCTTTTGCTGTTTTTCTCATAATAATTTCTCCTCTCTGACTCTCGCCGGTACAGATAGTCTTCTGTTATCGTTTCCAAAGTGGACAATAACAGCCTGCGCAGTTATGCTATCCCGATTTCCAGCTTTACTAACGCAAAAAGGACCGCCCTGTGGCAGCCCTTTCTGCATGGCAGAAATGCAATATCGCATTTCTCTCTTATGAAGTTTCGGTACGTTATGGAAGCAAGTGCAAAAATGCTTTATCAGCGAATACTCTGGCCTGCCATTCCATAAACGCAAAAAACGGAGCAAACTCTCTAAGTAGTTTGCTCCGTTGCAACTTATGATGGAATTATAGCAAACACATTGCTATCTGTAAATCCATAAATTCAACAATTTTTTTGTATGCATTTTACAATTTTTGTATATTTCTGTTAACCTTCGATCACGTTGCTCATATCATATCTTCCAGCTGGTTTTCCGGCAAGATATTTCGCAGCTTCTACAGCACCCTTGCCAAATACAGCCTTAGAATATGCTGTGTGCTTAAATTCGATCACTTCATCCGGTCCGGCAAAAATCACTTCATGCTCGCCAACAATAGAGCCTCCGCGAACTGCGGAAATACCGATCTCCTTAGCGTCACGTTTCTCTCTTCTCTGGCTGCGGTCATATACGTAATGATACTGGTTGTCCATTGCCTCGTTCAGACTATCTGCAAGGGCAAGAGCTGTTCCGCTTGGTGCATCCACTTTCAGGTTATGGTGCTTCTCTACAATCTCCATGTCAAAACCAGCTGCTGCCAAAACCTTAGCTGCATCCTGAACCAGTTTCAAAAGAGTATTGATTCCAAGGGACATGTTGGCAGATTTCAGAACGGCGATCTTTTTTGCACTCTCTTCTACTCTTGCAAGCTGCTCTTCACTTAAACCTGTGGTGCAAAGAACTACCGGCATATTTTTCTTCTCGCAGTAGTCCATCAGCTTATCAAAAGCCTTCGGGGAGGAAAAATCGATAACAGCATCTGCTTCCACCTGGCAATCGTCGATGTTTGTAAATACCGGATAGCTGTTTTTCCCCTGGTCTGCAATGTCGATTCCTGCTACGATCTGGGCATTTGCATCCTTCTCAACAATATTGGAAATAACCTGTCCCATATGACCGTTACATCCGTGCATGATAATTTTAACCATTTTATTTTTTCCTTTCTTACTGTAAATTAACGAGCTTGTAAAAATTATTTCAACAATCTACGCGCTCTGTTTTTCTCTGCTTACATATTACAAAGAAATCCCGTCAGCCGCTGTCAGACAATATGCTGCCGCACACCAGAGCTGACAGGCTCTGTCCGGGATTTCAACATTATTTATGCAAGCTTAATTCCGTAATCAGCAAGAGCTTTTTTCAGTCTCTCCTCATTCTCCGGCTCCATCTCACAAAGAGGCATACGGGTCGGTCCCACTTTCCAGCCCATCAGGTTCAGGGCAGTCTTAACCGGAATCGGGTTTACCTCGCAGAACAGTGCATTGATAAGCGGAACAGCCTCAAGCTGAAGTCTGGCAGCACCAGCAAGGTCTCCCTCCATAAATTTCATAACCATGTCATGTGTATTCTTCGGAGCAACATTGGATAAAACAGAGATTACTCCAAGTCCGCCAAGGGAAAGGATCGGAAGTACCTGGTCATCATTTCCGGAATAGAGCTCAAGAGCTCCGTCAGCCATGGACATCATCTTGGCAATCTGGGAAAGATCTCCGCTTGCAGCCTTGATTCCCACAATGTTCTTCACATTCTTCGCAAGAGCAACTGCTGTAGCAGGCTGGATATTGCAGCCTGTACGACTTGGCACATTATACATGATGATCGGAGTTTCCGGTACAGAATTGGCAATCTCTGTATAATGACGGATAAGACCCTTCTGGCTTGCCTTGTTGTAATATGGAGTCACGATCAGAAGTGCATCAGCGCCATAAGAAGCAGCTTCCTGCGACATCATGACTGCAGTCTCTGTGCAATTAGAACCGGTACCTGCAATAACAGGAACTCTTCCAGCTACCTTGTCAATTGCAAATTTGATGGTCTGGAGATGTTCTCCGTGTGTCAATGTAGAAGACTCGCCTGTAGTGCCGCAGATAACGATTGCATCTGTGCTGTTCGCAATCTGATATTCCAGAAGTTCTTCCAGTTTCTCATAATTTACCTTTCCATCTTCATGCATCGGGGTTACAATTGCAACGGCTGCACCTTTGAAAATTGCCATATTATTTCCTCCTATTCATCTTTATCATGAGTTCTGCTCTCTTCCAAGAGTGGTAATGGTAGTCACACTGTCCACATAATCCAAAATGCCAGGGTCTACCCGATTTCCCGTAAGTATCAAATGCATAGATTCGTCCTTCTGTTTCAAAAGCCCGACAACCATATCAACAGTAGCAATATGCTTATCCAGAAGTCCCAGAATTTCATCCAGTACCAGGAAATCACATTCCTGTGTAGCAATCACTTTACGGGCAAAATTTAAACCATTGAGAATATTGCGCTCCTCTTCAACCTGCTCTTCCTCATTCAACTGGTCGTAACAGGTCTCCATCTTTTCGAAGCGGAAGATCTTGATATCCAGCTGATCCAGTTCTTCCAGAAAGTCCAGCTCGCGCCGTTCATTTCCTTTCAGGAACTGAATGATGATCACACTTTTGCCCTGAGAAGATGCCCGCAGTGCCTGACCAATTGCCAGTGTGGTCTTACCTCTGCCATTTCCGCAATATACTTCTGTTATTTCTTTTTCCATACTGATTCCTCTTATTGTTAAAAATAATGTTACCGTCTGCCATAGATCAATAACATTCCTCGCAATGCCGTCTCCGCAAATGATACCATTCATTCAGATATCGCGCTTTGCAAATAGAAACCGCAAACTGCGCCATTTTTAATATGCTTATATTACCGCAAAACCAGCAGAAATGCAAGCAGAAGAAACTTGGAGAAAAATTGGGCTGGCTGCCTTCCATAAAGTAACTGGCAGACCATGGCGTATTTCCCGCCACTGCAGTTGGTTTACACATACTCCAGCTTGCTCACCGATACCTCATAAGCGATTCTCTTCTGTGTCTCATTTTCCCCGATTCGCTTCATGTATTCCCTGCTTTGGATCCTGCCCCAGATCAGTACATGACCGCCCACTTCAAAGGCTGAAGCATAGCGGGCATTTCGTCCCCAGCAAATACACGGTATGTAATCTGATTTTCCATAAGGTCGGTTCACTGCAAGAAGCAGATCGGCAATCTCTCTTCCCAGCGGTGTTTTCCGGTAAACAGGCGGCTTACAGATATATCCGTCCAGGAAAATCTGGTTTACCGGTGCCAGAGAATCCTCTTCTTCCAGAAATTTCAATTCCCGTGCAAATGCGGAAAGCACCAGCCGGTTGTGTTTTTCTTCATGACGGTTATAGGAACGGAACTGTCCGTGAATTTCCACATACTGTCCCACGTAATCCTGGGTAACGTCCACCAGCCTTTCAGATACCATCACCGGAATCCTGTCTTCAGAATCGCTAAGCCTCTTTACCAGAAGATCCATGGTATAAAATCCTTCTCCGTAAACCTGGTGGCTGAATGTGAAACCTGTAACGATTTTTCCCGTGATGGAAACCTGATTGTTTTCAATAATTTTATCTGCCATGTTGTAGTTCTCCTTCCTTATTTTCACTTTTTCTGCAGACATATGATACTTGTCTTACTTGTTGGTCTATAATATCTATGAGAAAATCACCCTGTTTAGAACCATAAATTTAAAATATTTTTTTCATAGAAATTCAAAAAATTTTTTTCAACACCTTGTAATTCGCGAAAAATGTGGTAAACTGAGGTTTTGGACAATATAAAGAAGAAACTACATTAATATGGAAAGAAAGAGGCAGAATCCCTCTGCCCGATAAAGAAAGGATTTCGATTTTTATGAAGACGAAACGCGAAGATGTACGTAACGTAGCCATCATTGCCCACGTTGACCATGGTAAAACCACTCTGGTAGACCAGCTTCTGAAACAGAGCGGTGTTTTCCGTGCCAATCAGGAGGTTCAGGAACGTGTCATGGACTCCAACGATATTGAGAGAGAGCGTGGTATCACAATTCTCTCCAAGAACACAGCAGTTCATTACAAAGACACAAAGATCAACATTATCGATACCCCAGGACATGCTGACTTCGGCGGCGAGGTTGAGCGTGTACTGAAAATGGTAGACGGCGTTATCCTTCTGGTTGACGCTTTCGAAGGCGCTATGCCTCAGACCAAATTCGTTCTGAAAAAAGCTCTTGAGCTGGATCTGCACGTAATCGTCTGCATTAATAAGATAGACCGTCCAGAAGCAAGGCCAGACGAGGTTGTTGACGAGGTTCTGGAACTTCTTATGGATCTTGGTGCTTCCGATGAGCAGCTCGACTGCCCATTCCTCTATGCATCTGCAAAAACAGGACACGCTGTTCTGGATCTGAAGGATACACCAGAGAACATGGAGCCGCTGTTTGAGGCGATTCTGAAATACATTCCGGCTCCGGAAGGAGACCCGGATGCAGACACACAGGTACTGATCAGTACCATTGATTATAACGAATATGTTGGACGTATCGGCGTTGGTAAGGTTGAGAGCGGCACTATTGCCGTAAACCAGGAGCTTACTCTTCTGAACCACCACGATCCGGACAAAAAACAGAAGGTTAAGATCAGCAAGCTTTATGAGTTTGACGGTCTGAATAAAGTTGAGGTAAAAGAGGCAACTATCGGATCAATTGTTGCAATTTCCGGTATTGCTGAAATTCATATCGGAGATACCCTTTGCGGCGGAGATAACCCGGAGGCAATTCCATTCCAGAAGATTTCTGAGCCGACTATCGCCATGAACTTCCTGGTAAATGACAGCCCGCTTGCAGGACAGGAGGGTAAATACATCACCTCCCGTCATCTCCGTGACAGACTTTACAGAGAGTTGAACACAGATGTCAGCCTTCGCGTAGAAGACACTGAGACAACTGAGTGCTTTAAGGTTTCCGGACGTGGTGAGCTTCATCTTTCCGTTCTTATTGAGAATATGAGACGTGAGGGATATGAATTTGCAGTCAGCAAGCCAGAGGTACTTTACAAAATTGATGAACGTGGCAAGAAATTAGAGCCAATGGAAATTGCCTACATTGATGTTCCGGAGGAATTTTCCGGTACCGTTATCCAGATGCTCAGCGAGCGTAAGGGTGAACTGCAGGGAATGAGCACTGCAAGCGACGGTTCCGTTCGTCTTGAGTTCCACATTCCTTCCCGTGGACTGATTGGTTTCCGAGGAAATTTCCTTACTTCCACAAAGGGAACTGGTATTATCAATACTATTTTTGATGGCTATTCTCCATATAAGGGAGATTTCCAGTATCGTAAACAGGGTTCCCTGATTGCTTTCGAGGGCGGCGAGGCTGTTACTTATGGTCTGTTTGCAGCTCAGGAGCGTGGAACTTTATTTATCGGACCTGGCGCAAAGGTTTACAGTGGTATGGTTATCGGACAGAATGGCAAGGCAGAGGATATCGAGCTGAATGTCTGCAAGACCAAGCATCTGACCAATACTCGTTCCTCTTCTGCTGATGAGGCACTGAAACTGACTCCGCCAAGAGTTCTCAGTTTGGAGCAGGCTATTGAGTTTATCGATACAGATGAGCTTCTGGAGGTTACTCCAAGCAGCCTTCGTATCCGTAAGAAGATTCTGGATTCCCGTGATCGTAAGAGAGCTTCTATTAAGAAAAATGCGTAAGGGATTATAAGAAAATAGAGCAGATAGATCTTAGGTTGAGTAAGATTTATCTGCTCTTTTTGTATATAGCAAGCTCTAAAGCTCTTTCTTTAGTTTATAGAAGTCCTTCACAGCCTTCCAGCCAATTTTCACAATTTTCTTCACATTGATGGAATTAGTTCCGCCCTGTCTGGGTTTGAAGGTGATGTCTATGAATTGTACTTTTTCTTTGTAGTGGACAAAGTATGTAGTAAACATAATGTTTGGAATATTGAAATCTTCTGGGAGTTTGTCGATATATTTGGCTACCAGGCTGGATTTCATCAGGCGGTACGGCGCATTGGCGTCGGAAACTTTTACACCGAAGATCATTCTCAGCAGAAAGCATACAACATTCTCTACGAATTTTCTGGATTTTCCGTCGCCACGTACAGCGCGGCTGCCGATTATTGCATCATACCGGCCCCTCTGGTTCCAAAATGGCTCGAATTCGTCTGGATTGGTCTGACCGTCGGAATCAGTCTGGAAAATATAATCGGCTTTCTGCCGGATGGCGTAGCGATATCCATAAAGTACTGTAGGACCGTGACCGCCGTTTGGTTTATCCAGTGGGACAAGAAGGGGTCTTGTAGCGGCACATTTCTGCAGAAGTTCGTAGGTGTTGTCTTTACTTCCATCGTTAATAATCACCAGTCTGGAATTTCCCTCGTCGTTATGACGTTCCACTACTGGGTACCACTGGTCAATGGTTTTCTCAATATTCTCCGATTCATTATATGCCGGAATTACGATATATAAACTGGACATAACTTCCTCCCATTTACTGATTTTTCAAACAGGCTTTAAGCTTTAACAGCATATCTTTAACCGTACTTTATATATCATATTGTAACTGTTCAGTACCTTCACTGCCACACGCTTCGCGGTACACAGAAATCATGCTTTCAGCCCAAATTCTTCTGCTAATTTTCCAAACTGGGGCAAAGAGTTCATAATCGTGTCATACGATACACAATAAGCCAGTCTTACATATCCAGGGCAGGCAAAGGAGCTTCCCGGCACCATAAGGATATTGTATTTTTTGCCAGCTTCGCAGAAGGCTTTTTCATCTGCAACTGGAGATTTTACAAATAAATAGAACGCTCCCTGTGGCTTGATACATTCAAATCCCAGTTCTTTCAGTCCATTGTAAAGAGCAAGGCGGTTCTTGTCGTAAGCTGCCACATCTACCTCTGCATCTACGCATTTCGCGATTACTTTCTGGATCAGGGATGGAGCATTTACGCAGCCGATAGTACGATTAGCAATGGCTGCTGCTGCGATCAGTTCCTCGCTTCCGTCTGCCTCGTCTGGAATAACCAGATAACCGATACGCTCACCTGGAAGAGAAAGGGATTTGCTGTAGGAATAGCCTACGATTGTATTTGCATAATATTTTGTCAGATAGGGTACCTGTACGCCGTCATAGGCCAGTTCTCTATATGGCTCATCAGAAATCAGGTAAATCACTGTGCCAAATTCTTTCTGCTTCGCTTCCAGAATTGACGCAAGTTTCCTGATTGTTTCTTCTGAATAAACAACTCCAGTCGGATTGTGAGGAGTATTCACAATGACAGCACGGGTCTTCGGTGTGATTTTCTCCTCAAATTCCTTCAGATTCGGCTGGAATGTGGTAGTATCCGGTGAGATTTCCACAAGATTGCCGTCATAATTGCGTACATATGCACCATACTCCAGAAAATAAGGTGCAAAAACGATCACCTCTTCTTCAGGATTCAGGATTGTCTTAAATGCTACGTTCAATCCGCTGGCTGCACCAACTGTCATGATCAGATTTTTTGCTGCAAAAGAAGTGCCAAATCGACGGTTCAGGGACTCTGCAATTGTCTGGCGAACATCCTCGAATCCTGCATTGCTCATATAGCCATGGAGAACTGTCGGCTCTTCCTCATTTACCAGATCAATAATGGCCTGACGAACACAATCCGGTGCGGGAACACTTGGATTTCCAAGGCTGAAATCAAATACATTTTCCGGTCCGTAAATCGCGCGAAGGCGATTGCCTTCCTCGAACATCATACGGATTGCAGAATTGTTTTTTACATATGGTTTCATTTTTTCTGCTATCATTTTATGTCACTCCTCTTTTGCTTATTTCTTATTAAGATTTCTCTATTATTTCGTCTTATTTTTCCCAAATATAATCCATCCTACAAGTCCCAGCACCAGCAGACTCACAATCATCCACACGGTCAGCACAACCGGTCCCTTCGGGCTGAACATATCATAATATCCTTTCAGATAAATCACAACTACAATCGCCGGAATCACATACAGCATGTATTTCTCTACGTTTGCAGGGAATTTCAGCCCTTCTCCGGTATCCGCCTCTTTAATAAAGCGCTTCCAGCCCCAGCCATATTTGGACACGCAGAACATTACAAATACTACAGAACCCAGTGGAAGAATATTATTGGATACAATGAAATCTTCCAGATCCATGATGTTCGTTCCTGCTCCAAGCGGCTGTATTCCTGACAAAATGTTGAAGCCAAATACTGCCGGCAGAGAAAGAAGGATCATTGCCACCATGTTGACTATAACAGCTTTTCCACGGCTCCAGCCTTTTCTGTCCATTGAATAGGATATAATATTTTCAAAGACCGCAATTACAGTAGACAGGGAGGCAAAGGACATAAGTAATATGCAGAGATTCTCCCAGAAGGGATCTATCCTTTCCAAGATAGCTTCCGAAAATCGTCATAGAGCCTGCACCAATACTTAATGTAAAAAATGCCTGCGACAGTGCCTCAAAAGTCACATTTCCGATTCCGATCTCGGCCATAGCGGCAAAATCCGGCACCAGGTAAAATTTCACTCCCTCCATCGCTCCGTCAAGCGTAAGAGAATGAACTGCAAGCACTACGATCAGTGCAAGAAGACATATCATCATTACTTTTGTGATTTTCTCCAGGCCACGCTGCACTCCCAAAGAGCACACTCCGAAGGATAAAACAACTACAATGATCATCCATAAAGTCATTGTACCAGCTGAATCCTGAAGTCCTGTAAAATAGTCTGCCACCTGTGCAGAATCTTTCCCGTCCAGTTTGCCGGCTGCCATTGCATAACAGTAGTAAAGCATCCATCCTGCAACCATGGTGTAGAACATCATCAGCACATAGTTGGAAACCATGCTCATGTAGCTGAAATTATGGAAGTTGGCGCCCTCCGGTTCCAGGTCGTGAAATGCCCTTGCCGTGCTTTTACGGCTTGCACGTCCTACTGCGAATTCACATACCAGTACTGGCAATCCCAACAAAACCAGAAATATCAGGTAAATCAGAATAAATGCCGCTCCACCATATTTTCCCGCCATATACGGAAACTTCCACACGTTTCCAAGTCCAATGGCGCATCCTGCAGAGACCAGGATAAATCCCAGCCGTGATCCAAAGGTTTCTCGTTCTTTCAAATCGTCCCCCTTGTTTTCTTTTTCATTTTATAGTGCCTGGCAGCTGCACCTTCCAGGCTTTGTTTTTGTTGGAAAGTAATAAAAAGGACCGGTTATATCCAGCCCTTTTTCATATTTTTCCTGATATCTTATTGTAACGCGCCCACACTTTTATGTCAACGCTTTTATGTGATGGAAATTTGACGTTTTAAAGTCGAAAATAAATCATTGGTGATAATTTACGATTTTTTTCGCAGTAACAGAGACCAATGTATTGGTGTCCGCAAACTTTTATACATAAAAAGAACAGTCTCACCTTAAACACCATTTTCCAGGCAAAACTGTCCTCTTTCATTATTCCTTAACTTTTCACACTAAGTCTCACCAGCGCCCTCTGCAGCTTGGCTTCTACGATCTTGTATTCCTTATCGGAAAGTCCACCCTGGGCCAGCTTTTCCTGGGCACGCTCTTTGGCTTTTCCAGCGCGGTCGGCGTCGATGTCCTCCTGCCATTCCCAGGTGGTTGCAAGAAGACTGCAATTGCCATCCATTACGGTGAGCATGCCGCCGATGCAGGCTGCACTGCGGCTGGTGCCATTCTCCAGTATCACATGGGCCTCGCCCATTCCAAGAGCGGTACAGAAGTTGCAGTGTCCTGCCAGGATTGCCAGGTCACCGGTAATGCTGCGGCACACAATGCGCTGCACCTCTCCCTCAAAAAGCAGGCCGTCGGGGGTACCGATTCTAAGGGGAAATGTCCTCATAGGCAGCCTCCTTTACTGATTCTGGTTATTTTTTGCTTTCTCAAATACATCGTCAATAGTTCCGGCAAACAGGAAGCAGCTCTCTGGAATACTGTCGCACTCGCCATCCAGGATCATCTTAAATCCACGGAGAGTCTCTTTCAGCGGAACGTACTGTCCCGGCATACCTGTAAACTGCTCTGCTACAGAGAAGCTCTGTGACAGGAATCGCTGCACCTTACGCGCGCGGCTTACTGTCAGCTTATCCTCTTCTGAAAGCTCATCCATACCCATAATTGCAATAATATCCTGCAGTTCTTTATAACGCTGCAGAACTCTCTGTACTGCACGTGCAATCTCATAATGCTCCTGTCCAACTACCTCCGGGGAAAGGATACGGCTGGTGGAATCAAGCGGATCCACTGCCGGATAAATACCCTGGCTGGCGATCTCACGGGAAAGTACGGTGGTCGCATCCAGATGGGTAAATGTAGTAGCCGGAGCCGGGTCTGTAAGGTCATCGGCAGGTACATAAACAGCCTGTACAGATGTGATGGAACCCTTTCTGGTAGAAGTGATACGCTCCTGAAGGGCACCCATCTCAGTAGCCAGAGTTGGCTGATAACCTACAGCGGAAGGCATACGTCCAAGAAGTGCGGAAACCTCTGAGCCAGCCTGTGTAAAACGGAAAATATTATCAATGAAAAGAAGCACGTCCTGATTCTTCACATCACGGAAATACTCTGCCATAGTCAGTCCGGAAAGACCAACTCGCATACGTGCTCCCGGCGGCTCGTTCATCTGACCATAAACTAGTGCAGTCTTGTCGATAACGCCGCTTTCCTTCATTTCATTGTAAAGGTCATTACCCTCACGGGTACGCTCTCCAACACCTGTAAATACGGAAAGTCCGCCGTGTGCTGTGGCAACATTGTGGATCAGCTCCATAATAAGAACTGTTTTGCCAACACCAGCACCTCCGAACAGACCGATCTTACCACCTTTTGCATAAGGGCAAATCAGGTCAACAACCTTGATACCGGTCTCCAGGATCTCAGTTGCCGGCATCTGCTCCTCATAGGATGGTGCCGGACGGTGGATTGCCCAGTGCTCTTTCGTCTCTGGTGCCGGAAGATTATCTACCGGATCACCAAGAAGATTAAATACTCTTCCCAGGCACTCCTCTCCAACCGGAACCTTGATGGGTTCACCAGTATCTACAGCCTTGGTTCCTCTTACCAGACCATCGGTGGAATTCATGGCGATACAGCGTACCGTATTATCCCCGATCTGCTGAGCAACCTCTGCTGTGAGCTTTGTGCCTTCATGATCAATTTCGATGGCATTGAGAAGTGCCGGCAGCTCGTCATGCCCGAACCGGATATCCAGTACCGGGCCGATTACCTGCACCACCTCGCCAATGTGTTTTTCGCTCATTTAGCAATCTCCTTATAGATTGAAGGGTAAAATCCTTCATAATCATCATTATTTCTGTGACTGACCATCCGAAAAATCCATATAGTGATATTTCGTTATATTTTTCACTATATCTTATTTTTTGTCCAGCCAGCACGCGGATGAATATTCTATAAACGCAAAATATCAACTAATATTGTAAGTACTGTCTCTTTCATGGCAGCAATATATTTTGCACCTATCCTATACTCCCTCCGCACCTCCAACAATCTCTGTGATCTCCTGCGTGATGCTTGCCTGACGTGCCCGGTTGTAATGCAGATTCAGCTTCTCGATCATTTCCTCGGCATTGTTGGTCGCAGCCTCCATGGCGGTACGTCTTGCAGCCAGCTCACTGGCAACACTCTCACAAACCGCGCCATAGATCAAACCGGCCAGATACTCCGGAACAATGGCATCAAATACTTCCGACGCATCCGGCTCATACAGAATCAGATTCCGGATGCTCTTTGTATCCTGTTTATCTGTCAGGTCCTTCAGAGGCAGCACCGGAATCGCTGATGGCTGCTGGGAAAGCATGGAAACAAACTTTGTATAACAAAGATCAATGTGTCCAAATTCTCCCTTCTTAAATTCCCCGCAGAGCAGATTCGCCATCTCAAAGCAGTCTGCAACAGAAACATCGGCAATTTCGCCAAAGCTTTCTGTAACACAGGCAAATCCATTTCGCTTCGAATACTCCACAGCCTTTTTCCCAATGGGAAGAACCAGGAAATCCTGATTCACAGAGGCTGCTTCCAGACATTTAAACAAGTTGGTGTTATATCCGCCAGCCAGACCACGGTCTCCGGCGATCAGTACATAGCAGCACTTCTCATTCCCGGATTCTCTGGCATATACAGAAGAAAAATCTGTATTCCCCTGTGCAATATCCACCAGAGTCTGATGCATAGTCTCAAAATAAGGCCGGCAGACTTCCGCCCTTTCTTTTGCTTTACGCAGTTTGGAGGATGCTACAAGTTCCATTGCCTTGGTAATCTGCATGGTGCTCTGCACACTTTTTATCCGCAGCTTTACCGCTTTCATGTTTGCAGCCATAAAAAGTCCTCCTTGTCACAATTTATTTCTCAGGTCTTGTATTTACAAAATTCTCAGTATACTGTTCCAATGCGCCCTTCAGCTTCTCTTCTGTCTCCGCAGATAATGCACCTGTGGAACGGATTTCCTGCATTGCAGCAGCACCCTGTGCATCACTGTCAATCCAGGTATAAAGACCAGCTTCATAGGTTCTTACATCCTCTGTAGCAACCCTGGAAAGGATTCCCTTGGTTACTGCATAAAGGATAGCTACCTGCTTCTCAACTGGAACCGGCGCATTCTGGTTCTGCTTCAGAACCTCCACAATACGGGCTCCCTGCTCCAGTCTGGCTTTTGTATCAGCATCCAGATCTGAACCGAACTGTGCAAAGCTCTGCAGCTCTCGATACTGGGAATAAATCAGCTTCAAAGTACCGGCAACCTTCTTCATTGCCTTGATCTGTGCATTTCCACCAACTCGTGATACGGAAATACCAGGGTTTACAGCCGGCATAACACCGGAATGGAACAGCTCTGTCTCCAGGAAGATCTGTCCGTCTGTGATGGAAATAACATTCGTCGGAATATACGCGGAAACGTCTCCTGCCTGTGTCTCGATAATAGGAAGAGCAGTCAGGGAACCACCGCCGTGTGCCTCGTCCAGTCTTGCGGCACGCTCCAGAAGTCTGGAATGGAGATAAAAAACATCTCCAGGATATGCCTCACGTCCCGGTGGACGACGGATCAGCAGGGAAAGTGCACGGTAGGCAACTGCATGCTTACTTAAATCATCGTAAATGATAAGCACATCTTTTCCCTTATACATAAAATATTCACCCATTGCACATCCGGAATACGGTGCAATGTACTGCAGCGGGCTGGCTTCTGAAGCAGTAGCCGCTACAACGATGGTATAATCCATAGCGCCATTTCTTGTAAGAGTCTCAACCAGGGAAGATACGGTGGAACGCTTCTGACCAATTGCAACATAGATACAGATCACGTCCTTCCCCTTCTGATTGATAATAGTATCTGCTGCCAGAGTGGTCTTACCAGTCTGACGGTCACCGATGATCAGCTCACGCTGACCTCTTCCAATGGGAACCATGGAGTCAATTGCCTTAATACCGGTCTGCAGAGGCTGGTTAACGCCCTGTCTCTCGCAGATACCTGGTGCCGGGCTCTCAATCGCCCTGTATTCACTTGTCACTACAGGTCCTGCACCGTCAATAGGCTGTCCAAGGGCATTTACAACTCGCCCGATCATAGCCTCACCAACCGGAACGGATACCACCTTTCCGGTGCGCTTTACGGTCTGTCCTTCGCCAATACCGGAATCATCACCAAATAAAACGATAGAAACACTGTTTTCTTCCAGGTTCTGCGCCATTCCGAAGCTTCCGTCCTCAAACTCAAGAAGCTCTCCTGCCATACAGTTGATAAGACCGCTGGCTCTTGCAATACCATCACCAACCATAAGAACCGTACCGGTCTCATTCTGTTTGATAGCGTTATCGTAGTATTTGATCTGACTGCGGATGACTTTTGAAATTTCTTCAGGTTTAAGCTGCATTTTCTCTATCCATCCTTATACTATAAGCTCGTTTAATTTCCTGGAAAGATCATCCAGACGGCTCTTTACTGTACCGTCCAGCTGTCTGCCCTCCAGTTCCACTTTAAGACCTGCAAGCACTGTAGGATCTGTCTTCTGGGTCAGGGTAACGGTCTTACCGCTTATCTTCTCCAGCTTGTCCTTAAGCGCTGCCATCTGCTCATCTGTCAGTGCAACCGCGCTGGTCACCACTGCAGTGGCAATGTTATGGTCCACATTGTACCGCCGTGTAAATTCCTCACAGCATCCGGAATACTCTCCCAGGATTCCGCGCTCACACAGCAGTTTCAGAAAATTCACCAGATACCGTTCTGCTTCTGTTCCAAATGCAGTATCAAGAAATTTTGTCCTCTCTTCCTTCGGGATTGAAGGCTCTGACAACAATTTCACATAATCGGGATTCTCCCGGAAAAGCTGCCGGATTGTCTGCATCTGCTCCAGCACAGTGTCGGTAAGCTGTTCTTCAGCAGCAAGATCATACATGCTGCTGCCATATAATCTGGCAATCTGCGTCATGATGCCTCACCTACATTCGAAATAAACTCGTCGATCAGTTTCGCGTGATCCTCTTCTTTGATCTCACGCTCGATCACCTTGCCGGCAATCTCCATTGCCATGCCGCCGATCTCATTCTTCACCTCATTGACAGCTTTTCGTTTCTCCTGTGCAATGTCGCTCTCAGCCTTCTCTTTCATAGCACGGGCTTCCTGGGCTGCACTTTTCAGGATCTCCTCACTCTGGAGGGAAGCTGTCCTCTGTGCCTCTGTGACAATATCGCTGGCCTTTGCTTTGGCCTGCTGCATATTCTGTTCATACTCTGTCTTCATGGCAAGAGCTTCTTCCTTCGCCTTTGTAGCATCCTGGATTTCGGCATCTGCCATTGCTCTTCTCTTCTGAAGCATTTCATTGACAGGCTTAAACAAAAATCTTTTTATCAGATACATTTGAAGAAAAAGATTGCAGATCTGTGCGATAAACGTCCACGGCACAATTCCTACAAGTTCCTGTACCTGCATGTTCTAACCTCCTGTTGTAACTGCTACCATTCATACCGTTCCAGTATCTTACCAGTATAGAAACCAGCTGCTTTGGTGCCGTCTCTATGGAGCTTCCATAACAGCGGTCTGTGAATGGTAACGCCTGTGATACTTGTCCTTAATTATCCAAGGAACTTCATGAAGGTACCAGGTGCAACAAAGATCAGAAGCAGACCGGTTACGAAACCGTAAATACCTGTAGTCTCTGCGATCGCACAACCAAGAAGCATGGTAGAGGTTACATCACCTTTACACTCTGGCTGACGTCCGATTGCTTCCAGAGCTTTTGCAACTGCGTTACCTTCTCCAATACCAGGTCCGATACCTGCGATCAGTGCAAGACCAGCACCAATTGCACAACCAGCCAGTGCGATACCTTTTGCCAATACTGTAAAATCCATAATCAAATCCTCCTGTTATTTATGATTTCTCTTGCTAAAAATTCAATTCATCCGGAAACTGCAAAATATTTTCTGCATTTTCCGATTTTCTGCCCACTTCGTGAACATCCGCCTTCTTTACGCTATTCTTCTGCTGCATTTGCTATATACATAACAGTCAGCATACAGAAAATAAATGCCTGCATGATTCCGGAAAACCAGTCAAAATAAACTGACATAATTGCCGGAATACCAACGTCCAGGAATGGGATCTTCGACAAAACATCTCCCACAATACCCGGAATCAATCCAAACAGTTTGGAGCTTGCCAGCGCCAGCGCTGCATAGATCAAACCATTGATAACTACACCGGAAAGAATATTTCCAAAATGACGGCACGCCATACTGATCGGTGTGGCGATCTCAGAAAGAATATTAAATGGTGTCATAATAGGGATCGGAGTTGTAAATCCCTTCATATATCCACCGAAACCATTTGTCTTGATCTTCTGTGCCGTGATCATGGTAAATACAACAACTGCCCATGCAGCTTCTGTGGAAAGATCTGCTGTAGGGCTTCGCAGTCCTACAAGGCTGATCAGGTTGGATACCACACTGGTGGCAAAAAGCGCCGCCACAAAAGGAATCATATAGCTGAATTTCTCACCCATATTTCCGATGACGAACTTATTTGCTGTCTCCACCAGAAGTTCAGCCACAGCCTGTCTCCTGGATATTTTCTCCACTTTCAGATCATGTGTCAGCCAGATACAAAGTCCTGTGATCAACAGCATAACCAGCCAGCTTACAACCAGAGTCTCCGTGATCTGGAATTTCCCCAGGATGGGAATCTCGAACGGAAACGTATAGAATATCCTGCCACCGGTTATTTCGATATCCATGTACTCTCACCTCCTGTCATTATAAATTTGTAACTGTTCCGTACCACATCTGTCACACACTTCGCGGAGCAGTACCTGCTGAATAGTTACATAAAATTGTATATATCATTATGCGGCCTTCCTCCCCCCAATGATTCCAACTGTCTTGATCACAATGTTTGGAAAAAGCAATGGTAAGATTCCGGCTACAAACTGAAAACAGGGAACCGCAATCGCCAGAACGCCCCAGATAAGCTGAAGCATCATTCTCTGACTATAGCTGGCCTTCATCTTCGCTGCAGCCTGTTTATCGTCCTCCATGGAAACTATCTTCTGAACGGTCAGTCCCATAAGGAAAAAGTTCAGTACTGCCACCATCCCGCCAATAAATCCGGCGAGAAGCACTGTATAATCAAACGGAATCTGCTCCGGCACTGCCAGATGTCCGATTCCAAATACAGCCCACATCAGGACTACGCATACAAATGTACCAATCGCCACCTTCTTCGTCTCTTTCCTCACTGCCGGCTGCACATCTGCAAACATTTTGCTCATACAAATCTCCCTTCTGAAACGTGTTTGAAAAAGGTTTTCTGCAAAATGTACGTCACACTTTGCAGGAATGATTCCTCAAACACACTCTAATGATGTCTGTTAAATGAAACTTTATTCTTCTTTTTCTCTTTCTTCTGATGTCCGGTTACGGACAGGTAAAGCTTATAGGCTACTGTAAAGGAGCCTCCCAGTCCGAAAAAAAAGCCAGGAATAAAAATCCATTCTCCTATTCCCAGGCTGGTACTCATCCACCAGCAGATCAGCAGGCACAGAAGCAGAGGAGTGATAAAGGATAAGCTAAATTGACTAAGCAAAGTCATATTCTTGATAATATCTCCCCATTTTTTCATAAAAGCCTCCTGTCTCAAGTCTCATTTTATAGACAGATTTTAACACAATTCAGTATGGATAGCAACTTCTATTGTGCACATTATTTAAAAATTGACTTCCATTTTATTGCATATCGTCAATTTTTTCACACTTCAAAAAGTAATTACATGCTAACAAATTCTTGTTATTTTGTCGTTATACAATCGTTAAACATTGACTAAAATTCAGACACGGCAGGTAGTATTGTCTAGTACATTGAATATTAAGTAACCGCCATATTGACTTGTCTGATTTTTCATCTGCTGCGTTGTCGTCGGTCGCCGTAGCCACCGCTACGCCTCCTTCCTCCGCCTTGCATATGAAGAAATCATCCTGTGTCAATATAGCAGAAACTTAATTTTCGATGTACTAGAATGTGTTTGAAACAGGCTCTGACTGCAATATCCTTTGATATACAAAAAACTGCCTTGTATCAGCATTCCCATTCCTGGTAAATTCATGCTGTACAAAGCAGTTTCTCTTTCATAGTTTCTTATGAACCGCACTATCTTATTTTAGAGCGTATTTATAAAATCATTCTCGCAATCTGCACGCCCCGCTTTGCGACATATTTTGCCCAAATTCGTAGAGCGTGTTTGTGAAATCATTCCTGAAAATTATGACGTGCCTCTTATGAAAGCTATTTCAATTTGCATACAAATAAGAACTGTATGTAGGATCATCAATGTTTGAGGAATCAATCCATGCCGGGTCGATACGCACATTCCGCTTGATTTCCACACTCTTCTTTGGTGCTGTAGTCAAAAGTGCTGTCCAGATGGTCTGATATCCCATCGCGTAAGGCTGCTGGGAAACCACACCGACCTCTTTACCATTCCGGATAGCCTCCTGTTGTTTCGCTGTGGCATCCACACCAACCATCACAATGGAATCCTTTGTCTCATCCCTTTTCATGTCCAGATACAGATCGGCAATATCTGCATTATCGCAGAAAACACCGTCCAGCTGCGGATATTTGTCAAGAACCTCCTGCATGGCAGCTGTCATATCATCTACCTGATCCTGATAAACAATCTCCACAACTTCAATATCCGGATAATTGGTGATATAATTGGTAAAACCGCTTACACGTTCCTGAATGCTCTGCGTCTTTTCCTGCGCAGAAAAGACTGCAACCTTACCCATTTTTCCGATGGCTGTGGCTAATCTATACGCAGCGATTTCGCCCACCCTGGTATTATCCGTACCACGAAATGCACGGACCATCTTGCTGTCTGTAACACCAGAGTCAAATGCCACAACCGGGATTCCATTCTCCTTGGCAGCTTCCAGCTGCGCCTGAAGGGAATCCATATCGCTGGCAGAAACACAAAGTACATCCGGATTCTCTGCAATTACCGCATCTATGGTATTTACCTGGCTCTCCACATCTTTCTCATCGCTGGCGCCTTCAAAGGTCATGGTCACCTGATCTTCTTTCTTGAAGCCATATGCCTCGTTTACATCGGCAATTGCCTGCTCCATTCCTTTCTTAACCAGTCCCCAGAACTCTCCGCTTGTACTCTTGCTTACAACTGCCACCCGGGATCCTGCCTGGAGTTCTACAGATGTATCAATTTCAGGAATAAGAGGATCCTTTTCTTCCTGGGCTTCTTCTGTGGATTCCGTAGTCTGCCCGTCAGAAACCAGTGGCGCGATCACTTTCTCCACTTCTTCTTTCTTACAGCCTGTGAAGGTGCATAATGCAGCCAGAACAACAGCAGGTATCACTGCTACTTTTTTCATTTTATTCACTCCTCATCTGAATGTTTAAAGTTTTTCATAGAAACTTTTTATAACTATTTTTCGCAGTCTTCATCTTTGTTTAATCTTGCTTTTACATTATACACAATTTCGGTTCCACGTCTATAGTTTTTATGTTTTTTTCACATTTGCGGGATAGAAATCCCCTTAAATTCCGCCCCTTCCGGATTTGTCACGAATTTCATCACCTTTCCGGTTATCGGATGGAAAAAGGTGAGGCTTGCAGCGCACAGAGCCAGGCTGCCTGCCCCGATGGTCACATTCGTTCCGGCACCATATTTCCGGTCACCAGCCAAAGGCATTCCTGCATGAGCCATCTGAACCCGGATCTGGTGATGACGGCCTGTATCCAGATGAATTCGAAGCAGCCATTTTTTCTTTCCGGAAATTGCATCCACAGCTTCACCGAGAACCTCATAGGAAAGTCTGGCTTTCTTCGCACCGGGAGTGTGCGCATTTACCACGGAAGAAGTATTGGATTTTCCATCTTTTTTCAGATAATCCTCCAGAACTTTTTCTTTTTTCCCAGCCTCGGCCTGCTTTCCATATGTTACTGCCAGATAAATTTTTTCCATCTTTCCAGCTGTAATCTGTGCACTTAACGATTTCGCAGCCTCAGGTGTCTTCCCAAATACAAGAATACCTTCTACCGGCTGATCCAGCCTGTGGATTACTGCCAGATATGGAATCCTTCTCCCACCACCGTCTTGCATTGCCAGATAATTTTTCAGGCTGCTCTCCAGATCCATGGCACCGATTCTTGCATTCTGTACCGCAATTCCCGCTGGCTTACGGCAAACTATAATTTCTTTATCTTCGAAAAGAATGTAGTCCTCTATTTTCCCACTAAACATCGTCTGCTTCCCTCATAGTTTCCAATTTTCTCTGCTCATTATAGCGGATTAAAGCCTGATTTACAAGCTCACACTTTCTATTCCGGTATGCTTTATGCTGCATATCGGTTCCTGTTCACTTCGTATCCAATACATCATCCCGCTTTTTTGTCTCTCACAGCATGGAAAAGGACGGTCATCATTTTACTTATATTTCAAATGATGACCGTCCTAAAATTCTTCAGTATTCAATGGTCTTTTCCTCGTTTTTCAAATTGATTTACAATTTAATATTTACGTGGTCTTTATTCAGTTGTTCTATATTCAGTTTTAAGTTTTTATTTAAAATATCTTATCTTATTTCCTGCTCATAAACGATATGATGTTTATCATTCGGTTTATTTAGAAGTTTGATAGATTGAAATTATAATTCACGTTTTATAATTTCTTCTGCAGAAATATCGGATATACTTCTCAGGCTCTGAATCATTATCATAAACAATTTCAAACTTAATTCGGTTAAATCCAAAACCACTTACTGGTTCATATGCTCTCTTATATGTATTATACAAAAAAGTTTGAGCGGAAGTTCCTGATCTATTTCTGACTGGAATATCAATTATGATATTCTTCTAATGCAAAGTTTCGATTCATATTCTAAAGGTTCAATAGGAATCTCAAGATATCCTGCTTATCTGTGATAAGGGGTTATATCCTCTGGAGAAATGTTTCTTTACACAAGTTCCAGATCTTTGTATTAGTGGTGGACAGTTATTCAATATAAGTAATCGCTTCTATTTACCTTGGATACGTTTATAAGTATCAGCTGAATCAAGTGATACTTTATTTTCTATTTACACGGTTCTCGTATCAGGTCTTCTTGCAGGAAATGCGATTCCTGTCTCTCTTATATTGATTAGAAAGATTTTATGTTCCCATTGGAATCACTAAGCTCCTTTCTTTATGAAGTTGTTTTTCTTTTCTTTTGATGAGCTTATATTACCATCTCCCGTCTTATTTGTCAATACTTTTTCGTGTATTTTTTGTTTTATTTCTGTTTTATTTTGGTGCTTCACGTTGTATTTCTGTGTTTTTTACTAATTATTGTAATTATTCAGAATATTTGTTTATATAACAAGAAAGGCTCCTTTTTGCAAAAGTCTAAATAGGTGTTTAAAAAAGGCTTTCTGCAAGATATACGTCATGATTTGTGGGAGATTTTGTCCGGTTGAGGGTATCATAGCGGGCTACGACAACCGAATTCGGGAAAAATATACCGCAAAGTGGGACGTGCAGATTGCGGAAATGCTTTTTTAAACACGTTCTAGCCTATGTAGAAACACATTGAGCGATATTTGCCTTTTCGTTGCAGTGTGATCATACCATGTAGAACTTTTTATGTAACAGGGAATTCTGATAAAAAGGCAGGTCGCTCTCAAAAAGAATGACCTGCCTCATAACATTTTATTTTCTATTGTAATTGATCAGACAGCCTTTCAGGATGATTTCCCGCTCATCATCTGTCAGCTCTCCAAGTGTTACAGTAAATGGAACCAGTCCGCTCTCTTTTACCACATAGCCGGTAATGCAGTCGGCTTTCTCTTCCACAGCCTTGCGGATTTCCGGGAAGAACAGGTAATCACCGTTTACAAACGGAAGATCACCGGCCGGGATCAGGAATGGAAGCATTCCCCAGTTAATCAGGTTGGAACGGTAACGTTTGGTAGCGTATTCGTTGGCAATGTTTGCCCACCCGCCAAGTACTTTCTGACAGGAAGCAGCCTGCTCACGGGCAGAACCATCTCCGGGCTTCACTGCGAAAATAGTACTTCCAACGCCAAGATTGCCTTTGCCAGCTTCCGGATACTCTTTGTTCACCGCTTCCATAACCGGCTTCAGCTCTGGCAGTGCATCCAGCGGACATTCGCCGTTCTCAATGGCATGCTCTGCTTTCTGAACCTCTTTTGCCCGTCCAACATAAGCCGGATCCTTTCTGGAAAGAGTAAACTCAGCCAGTCCAAGAGGATTGGAACGGTAGGAGGAAGTCTCACCGGACGGGATCAGCTCGTCGGTAGTAGTTACCGGATCGTGAATTTCGGAAACAACCTTCAGAACCAGATTCTCTGCAAGTGCCGGCATCTTCGGCCAGTCTTTGATGTTCGGTCCAAACTGGATCTCAACAGACGGATCAGCCACGCCCTTGCTGTCAAATACACGGTTATCGTAAATCGTTTTATCAAAGAAATATTTCTGTCCTCTGTACTCTCCTGTGAAATTCTCAGCAGAGGTAAGGAATCCCTTGTTTGCAGCTGTAGCAGCGATAGAACGGGCATCCATAAGTGCAACAGAAGAAATCTGACCATTCTGGATCTTGGAGCCTTCACGGTTCGGGAAGTTTCTGGTGGTATGGCGGATACTGAAAGCATTGTTTGCCGGAGTATCTCCAGCACCGAAGCATGGACCGCAGAATGCAGTTTTCACAACAGCACCTGTCTCAAGAAGATCTGCCAGAACTCCATTCTTAGCCAGCTCCATATAAATCGGAGTACTTGCCGGATATACGCTTAAAGTAAAGGCATCTGCACCGATGCTGGTTCCGCGGAGAATATCCGCTGCAGCACAGATATTCTCAAATCCACCGCCTGCACATCCTGCAATGATTCCCTGGTCAACATAAAGCTTTCCGTCTACAACCTTATTACGGAGAGTATAAGGAACCTTGCCGTCCAGACTTACCAGAGCTTTTTTCTCAACATCGGCAAGGATGTCATCCAGATTTGCATTCAGTTCATCAATTGTATAAGTATTGCTTGGATGGAACGGCATAGCGATCATTGGCTTGATCTCGCCAAGGTCAATCTCCACACAGCCGTCATAGTAAGCCACATCTCCCGGTTTCAGCTCTTTATAGCTCTTGGCTCTTCCATGGATCTCGTAAAACTCCTGAATCTTCTCATCTGTCTGCCAGATGGAGGAAAGGCAGGTAGTCTCAGTAGTCATAACATCGATTCCAATACGGAAATCAGCACTTAAATTAGCTACGCCAGGACCTACAAACTCCATTACTTTATTCTTCACATAACCATTTGCAAATACTTTACCAATGATAGCAAGAGCAACGTCCTGCGGTCCTACGCCCGGACGGGGACTTCCTTTCAGATAAATAGCAACAACTCCTGGCATATTGATATCATATGTCTGGGAAAGAAGCTGCTTCACAAGCTCCGGTCCCCCCTCTCCCATAGCCATAGTTCCAAGAGCGCCATAACGGGTATGGCTGTCTGAGCCAAGGATCATCTTGCCGCACTCAGCAAGCATTTCGCGGGCAAACTGATGGATAACTGCCTGATGTGGCGGAACATAGACACCGCCGTATTTTTTCGCACAGGTAAGACCAAACATATGGTCATCCTCATTAATAGTACCGCCAACTGCACAGAGGGAGTTGTGACAGTTTGTCAGAACATACGGTACCGGAAAACGCTCCAGTCCGGAAGCACGTGCAGTCTGGATAATTCCTACAAAAGTAATATCATGGGATGTCAGTTTATCAAATTTAATCTGAAGCTTGTCCATATTACCGGAAGTATTATGGGCTTTTAAAATAGAATAGGCAATGGTATTTCTTGCTGCATCTTCTCTGGAAACAGGAAGCTGGGCTTCAGCTGCCGGAATGATTTCCTTTCCATTCTGCAGATACACGCCAGTATCATATAATTTCATAATAAAGCTCCTCCTCATCTTGAGAGATTTATAAGTAACAAATATTATGCAGCTGTTCACCAGCAACATTCTGAGAGGTATTTTTTGTGAACAGCAGCAACATTATCGTTAATTATAGTAGATTTCTCCGAAAGGGTCAAGCAAAAACACTTTAGCGTGCTAAAAAGCTTTTTTTGCAAAAAATGGTCTGTAATTTTGCTCCACATTTCTGTTGCAACTTTTTCAAATCAGTGATAAGGTAGAATCTACCAACACTGAAATAATGGGAGGTGTTCTAAGATGTTTCGCCTTTGGGGACGAATCTGGAAAGATAACCATATGCTGAAGGATACCGTGATCTGTGATGACCGCCAGGAGACCAGAACGCACAAGGTTTTTCACTGTCTGGAGCAGATCTGTTATGAGCTGGATCTGGGAAATCCGATCTGGCTGGATACTACGGTGCGGGATTTTAAGAAGCACAGTAAAACACGTTTTTATCAGGATAATTTTATTGAACAGATTGACTTTGATTACCTAGAAATACAGGTAATAGAGGAAGATGGAGGAGAATGATGAAAAAGACAAAAATGTTTATGCTGGTTCTCACCAGCGCAGTACTTGCCCTTACTCCGGTAACTGCAAACGCAGCTGAAGCTGCACCTTCTCAGGTAACGGAAACTGTTATTGCCACCCCTTCTCCGACGCCCAAAAAGCCACAGAAAAAAGGCTGGGTGAAGACCAAATCCGGAATCAGAAGATACTATCGAAAAGGAAAACGCCTCACCGGTTTCCAGAAGATTGGCAAGAATTATTTCTATTTCAGTGCCAAGGGAACCCTATTAAAAAATACTACTGTTAATAAAGGTTACAGGGGATTTACTTACTACATCGACAATAAAAGTCATGTAATCGGCAGAAAAAAGGGTTCTACCTACTATACTGCCAGCGGAAAGAGAATGACTCAGGTTCAGATTGCCAACCTCCGCTCCAAGCAGATTGCAGCAGAGATCACCAATTCCAGCATGTCCAAATCCCAGAAGCTTCAGACATGCTTCAACTGGGTGATCAAGGGCTATTATAATATCTGGCGTGATTTTGACCAGGGCGGCAAGGACTGGCCGGCTACTTTTGCAAATGACCATTTTCTCCATCACAACGGGGACTGCGTTTCTGACGCTGGCGCATTTGCTTACCTCGCCAAGGCAATCGGATACAAGAATGTTTATGTATGTGCCGATGCTGTGCAGAGCAACAACAATGCCCACGCATGGTGCGAGATCAACGGGTATGTTTATGACCCGCTTTTCGCAGAGGCAAAGAGTTACAGCAAGTATTACGGTGCAACCTATGGTTCTTATGGACTTTACCCGGTTTTGAAATATAAGATTTCATAAATGGTTAATATTCGCTGTACTGGCTGCAGTAACTAAGTTCAGACAAAATATATGCGGCGCACAGATTACAAAAGCTCCCGGATCCGCTACAGGATTCCGAGAGCTTTTTTGGCAAGCTGGTCAGCCATATCGTTGTATTTGTCGTTGGAGTGTCCTTTTACTTTTACAAAATGGACTTTTACTTTCTTCACGGCTTCCCGGTAAAAGGCCTGATACGCAATTGTTCCGGGTTTGGTAGCTTTCCAGGCACCGGTGCACCATTTGGCAATGCCTTCATAATCATGGTAAATGGTGATTTCCGGAATATTATGATCCACAGCATACTGCATTGCCGCTTCGGAGCCTTTGATTTCTCCTGCTACATTATGCATCAGTGCCAGCTCTTTGTCTGTCATTTTTTCGCAGAATGTGTGCTCTTCTCCATCCTTCAGGATGACCATTCCGTAGGAAAATTCGCCGGTGTCAGAGCGGTAACTGCCATCTACGTAGGCAATCACCTGGTCTGACGCAGGTTTTTCTGCCCTGGGAAGTGTATCCGGGATGCCCTCTGCATTCACACCGGCAAATGCCTGTGCCTCTTCCATAGTGGGAAAGCTCTTAAATTCTGCTCCCGAAAATCCCGTGACCTGTTTCTGACACTCTGCCCAGGTCATAAATACACCTGTTTTTCTGCCTGTTCTTACTGCATAGTATTTCTTTGCCATGTAGTCTCCCTTCTGTATCAGACATTCTCAAACACTTTTTCTTTAATTATAACGAAACTGTTTCTTATCTTCAATAATAGATTAGAGCATGTCCACAACACACTCTAATCTATCCCTGGCCCGAAACTTTAATATACCCTGTTTGTCCTGTCGTCACGTTGGAACCGCTGAATGTTTTTCACCACTTCATCCACTACGCGGAATCTGGTCTCTTTCGCAGCCCATGCAATATGCGGAGTAATGATCAGTTTATTGCTGTCCTGGATCTTAAGAAGCGGATTCTCCGGATCCATTGGCTCTTTGCAAAGAACATCAAGGCCTGCACCTGCAATGGAGCCTTCGGTAAGAGCTGTATACAAATCTGGCTCATTTACAATGGCGCCTCGCGCAAGATTCAGGAAAATAGCGGATTTCTTCATCTTGCGGAATTTTTCCAGTGTCATCAGATTCTCCGTGTACCCGTTCAGCGGTGCATGGACGGAAAGAATATCAGAGCGGGAAAGAAGCTCATCCAGGCTTACCTGTTCATATTCTGTATTGTATTTCTTCCCGGAAGCGGAATAGCAGATAATATGGCAGCCAAATGCCTTGGCAATCTGCGCCACCCTGTTTCCAATTGCGCCAAGACCGATAATTCCCCAGGTTTTTCCATCCAGCTCGAAGAAATTCTGTCCGAAATGGGAGAAACAGGTTCCTCTTGCATATTCTCCGGATTTTACGTAATTGTCGTAATAATTCAGTTTTTCCAGAATATAGAAAAGAAGAGCGAAGGTATGCTGTGCCACTCCGTTTGTAGAGTATCCGGCAACATTGTAAGCTGCAATTCCCCTCTTTTTCAGATAGTCTCCATCCAGGTTGTTAAAGCCTGTTGCGGTCAGGCAGACCAGCTTTAGGTTCTGTGCTTTTCCAATGGTAGACTCGCAGATTGGAACCTTGTTGGCCACGATCACATCTGCGTCTTTTGTCTTTTCTTCCATTTCATCTGCTGTTGTACTTCGATATATTACTACTTCGCCCAGTGCCTCAAATGGAGTAAATACCATATCCTGTCCCAGGCTGTCTGCTTCCAGAATTACAATTTTCATAATGTGCTCCTCGCTTTCTTCTGTGCTCACTTATATAGTCGTGCGTTTCCTCATCTGTTTTATAAAATACCGTTTTCTCCGGGAAAATGCAATCCCAAACTATAAAATGTACAATAAGTGTTACTATCCTGTTATTATTCACTGGTGATGTTCTGCGAGGTGTTTTTTGTGAACAAAGTTCACAGAACCCCCGAGAATTAAGTTTGCGCAGCGTGTTGCTGTAAATGGGGAAAACAATAATCCCCAAAATACAAGAGCGCAAGGCTGATAGTGCTTGCGCCCTCATCTACCATTCTGTAATTGTCAAGCCATAAATTCCCGGATAATTTCCCTCATAATCTTCTCTTCCTCAGGAGTCAGCATCTTACTGAAATGACTTCCGGAAGCAGCTGTCTGCTTGATGCTACTGGTAATCTTATCCACGATTTCTTCCTGTAAAACAGGGTCCGCTTTTTTCGCGGCTGGAATCTCTTCTGTCCAGCTTCTCATCTGCTCCACATAATCTGCCAACGTATCCATCACCAGCTCTTCTTTGTAAGAAAAATCCAACGCCTGACGTAAGAGCAATAACACCACCGGTACAGTGGCGCCCACATACAGATAAGTCAGAGGAAGTCCCTCTTCTATCCTTAACGTCTTGGAAAAATAGATGGCACAGCCAAGAATCACAGTGGACAAAAGTGCCGGATACCACACCAGCCGATTCATTCTGTGAAGAAGCCTGTCCCGTGTTTTCCAAAGTCTCAGCCATTTTTCCTTCAGGCTGATCCGCTGACTGCTGCCTGCTCCTTGGGTGTTTTTCGTGCCTGTGTTTTTGCTTCCGGTACTTTTCAGCATTCTTCTGTAGGTGAGGTTTGTCGTCAGCATTCCAATTGCTCCAAGGGTCCCAAGGGCCGCCATACTGTAGAGCAATATCTGCAGATCCATAATTTTCTCCAGCATAATGTCCTCCCATGCTTTCTTTCAAATTGGGAAACTGTTCAATATCTTTGCACCGCAGTTCTCTTTTTTTGTATGAACCTGATTTCAAAAAATACCTGGCGGAACATTGCCAATAAACAGTAACCTTTTACGAACATTATACCGCTGTCCTGTTCTGTATGAAACATAAATCGTTCGTCAAATTCTCGGTGAATCCCGCTTATCCTGTGGTTTCTCTGCATATTTTCCTATTTTATGATCACTTATATAAAGACTTTCCGCAATATATCAATTAGTTTTTGATTTATTGCGGAATAAGTATGATATATTGCGGAATAGCATTGATTTTTCGCGCTATAAGTCAAATATATCGCGGAAATAAATGTAAATGCCCCTTAAACAGATTCTGATTATATCTACAGAGTCTGCTTAAAGGGCAATACATTATCTTCCCTACATTTCCTGCAATGCAGCTACCACTTTCTCAAATTGCATAAAGTGAGACGCCTTTACCAAAATGGTATCACCGGTCTGCACATAATCAGACAGATGGGACAAAAGGCTGTCACGGTCCGGTTCTTCTATAACGATAAGCTCCGGGTTCTTTCTCGCCATCTTCGCAATGTTTGCGGAAAGAGGGCCAGTGCAGATGCAAACGTCAATTCCACACTGGGCTGCATGCTCGCCTACCTCTGCGTGAAGCTGAACTTCATTCTCTCCAAGCTCTCCCATGTCGCCTAAGATTGCCACTCTTCTGCCAGCACCATCTTTCAGCACATCCAGTGATGCTTTCATGGACATTGGGTTGGCATTATAACAATCGTCTACGATAAGGAAACGGTCTGTCTCGATCATGTGGAATCTGCCGCTGATGGCTTCCAGGGTCTCAATTCCATGACGGATCTGCTCCAGCGTCAGTCCGTAAATACGACCAACTGCAGTTGCTGCCAGGGCATTGTATACCATATGACGGCCAGGCATTGGGATGTCCGTTGTAAAAGACTCCTCCCCTACGTGAATGCGGCAGGTCATGCCTTTCAACCCTCTGCTCACGATCTCATCCGCATAAATATCCTTATCTGACTCCATACCGAAGAATACAGGCTTAATTCCTTCATATTCTTTCACAGTGCAAAGCTTATCATCGTCACCGTTTAATACAATATGTCCATCTTTTTTCAGATATTTAAAAATTTCGGTTTTCGCTTTCAACACACCGTCTCTATCACCCAGGTTCTCCAGATGGCAGGTGCCAATATTCGTGATCACACAGGTATCGGGTCTTGCAATCTTCGCAAGTCGGGTCATCTCACCAAAATCGCTGATTCCCATTTCCAGAACTGCGATCTCATCCTCGTCACGAAGGCGGAATACGGTGAGTGGAAGACCTAACTCATTGTTAAAGTTTCCCTGTGTTTTCAGGGTACGGTATTTCTCTTTCAGGACAGAGGCAATTACCTCTTTTGTACTTGTTTTTCCCACACTTCCGGTAATTCCAACAACCGGAATCTGAAGCTGCTGCAGGTAAAATTCTGCAATGTCCTTTACAGCCTGAAGGGAAGATTCTACCTTGATATATGGGAAATCAGCATTCTCCAGGATTCTCTCAGATAAGGTAGCAAGCGCACCTGCCTCCATCACCTGGGGAATAAATTTATGGGCATCTACACGTTCGCCTACGATGGGAACAAATAAGGTTCCGGCTTCTGCTTTCCGGCTGTCTGTTGTAATAGAGGAAACCTCCTGCTCCAGCTTGTCAGACGGTCCGGAATAAACACCGCCGCAGACCTTGGTCAGGTTTTCCAGGGTAAGATTTTTCATTTTATTTAATCCTTTTTATATTTAATATAAACATTCGGTATATTATTCGTACTTCTTTAAAGAAATCCGGATCAGTTCCTCGCAAAGCGTCGGATAATCCATTCCCAGTACCTTCGCCTCCTGAGGAATCAGACTGGTAGGAGTCATTCCCGGAAGGGTATTTGCTTCCAGACAGTACATATCTCCGTTCTCTTTCATCATGAAATCCAGACGGCTGTAGCCAGTAAGTCCCAGTGCTTTCGCTGCCTTCACTGCATTCTCCTGCATTTTTGCTGTGAGCTCCGGAGAAATCTCAGCCGGGCAGGTCTCTACAGTAGAGCCAGCCTGATATTTGTTCTTGTAGTCATAGAATCCCTGGATCGGAGCAATCTCGATGATCGGATACGCCTTGTCATCCACAACTGCAACAGAAAATTCACGGCCTTTGATATACTCCTCCACAACAATGTCCGCGCCATACTGGCATGCATCTGTAAGAGCCTCTTCGTATTCTTTCTGATCATTTACAATATAAACACCTACGCTGGAACCGCCGCAGCTTGTTTTTACAACTACCGGGAATTCCAGTCCATGCTTAGCAATGTCTTTCTCCAGATTGTCTCTTGTCATGGTAAATCCGCCTGGGGTAGGAACATGGTTCATCAGGAAAACTTCCTTGGTGATACGCTTATCCATAGCCATGGCACTGCTGAGATAACCGGTTCCTGTGTAACGGATTCCCAGCAGGTCAAAGGTAGCCTGCACCTTTCCATCCTCACCATTTGCGCCGTGAAGTCCAAGGAACACAATGTCACATTTTTCACAAAGTTCCAGAACATTTGGTCCGAAAAAGCTTCTGCGTTTTTTCTCCATCTCCTTGATCTGCGGATTGAAGCTGCTCATATACTCTGCTGCTTTTTCCACATCATATTCAGCCGGGAAAGGATTCTCCCAGTCTACATTCTCAACTCCACAGAAAATATCTACAAGTATTGCCTCATGACCTTTCTGGCGCAGTGCACCGCAGATTCCGGTACCGGATACAATGGAAATCTCTCTCTCCGTACTGGTTCCTCCAGCCAAAACTACTATCTTCATAATCTTATATCTCCTTTTTTGTTCGTAAACGTAACTGTTCAGTTCCTTCACAGTTACACGCTTTGCCATGCACAGGAATCATGCATTCGCATGATTTCGCGCTGAATTTCCGTGGGGCGTGCAGATTGCGGAAATGATTTTTCAAACAGACTCTAGTTTTCCCAAAACACCTCGCGGAATATTCTCTACTGAATAGTTAATCATACACAACCACCGGCATGCCAACCTCAATATTTGCATAAATCTCGGCCGCCTTGTCATATGGAACATTTACACATCCATGGGAGCCTTCCCACAGATAAAGATTTCCTCCAAACTCAGACCGCCAGGAAGCGTCGTGAATTCCCACATTTCCTGCAAAAGGCATCCAATAGGTCACATTTGCCTCATAATCCTCTCCTGTAAGCACAGCCGGAGATTCCTTGGCATCCAGTGCATAACAGCCTGTAGGAGTGCCACAGCCTTCAATATCCGGATTTCCGCTTACAATAGGTGTGTCCACGATCGGAGTTCCCTTCTGGTAAAAAACAAGACGCTGGTTTGTCAGATCTATCTCTAAGTAGGTGGAACCAATATCATTGGTTCCGCGACTATAGCCTGAATACAGATAAACAGGCTCACGAACCTGGGTAACACCGCTTTCGATAGCAGCGATCAGCGCTTTTACTTCTTCGTCCTGATCGATCACCCAGCCGTAATCGCCGCCTTTAATTTCCACCTGGCGATTATCGTAAGTCAGAAATGTCCTGGTCTGTCCCATAGTATCATATTTCAGCCCAAGGTCTGCCACATACTGCCGCACCAGATTTTCATCCAGTATCACATTGCCATCCTCATCATAACCGAACCAGTTCTTGATCAAGGTACGGTCCACAGTCTCAGTACGATCAGCAAAGTCATAAGTTATGATCACCTTGACAAGCTGGTTCATTTTTTCACAATTGGCTTTCAGCTGTTCATCTGTGCTGTATACCGAAGGCTTCCGGTAGCAGCTCTCGTTCTCCAGATTTACAGAAGTTTTTCCCCGGAGCATGGCTGCAGAAATCACTTCCTCCGTCTTAGTGCGATCCAGAGCATTTCCCATTACTTCCGGAATGATTTCAAAAGTATCTCCGGTATCCTGGATCTGGGCATCCACAGGCTGGACTACATTCTCTGGCTGCATGCATTTCAGATTATCAACAGCCTGCCCCATGAGCTCCACGTTATAGCTGAGGGATTCTGAAATATCATAATTCTTATCCTGGTTAAAAGCAAGAAACCAGGTAAAGCGGTCCTGGTCTTTGATCAACTGCTTCACAATGCCGGTAGACACATAGGAAAGCCCCACATCCTGGGCAGAAATTGCTTCTTGACCGTTTTTCATGGTCTCCACAGCAAGAACATAAGCGCCTACACGCTGGTTCAGAAGGTCCTCGGTATCTTCTGAAGCCATATAGGAACAATTAAAGCCATTTACCATAGATCCTGGAAGAAAATGACTGGAAAAGTAGTACACGCCATATCCATAGGCTCCTGCTGTAAGAAGCAGCAGCAAAACCACAAGTAAAATAACAATCGTTCTTCCTGCGCCTGCTTTTTCCTTATTTTTTGCCATAAATTCCTCCCTGCTTATGATGAATTCTTATTGCCTTTACACGACCACATCTTCTGTTTAACCTTATGTAGGAAATAAACTCCATAGTCGGCATTTATTTCTATCTTCCAAATGCAGACGGGTAAAGACAATAAAAAGCAGATGATTACTGTTCACAGATAACAGTAGATTACTCTGCCTCTTTTTATATGCCAGATCAGGTACTTTTCCTGATCTGGCATGGTTACATTCTATGCGCAAATTTCCGATTTCAGAGCCTGTTTGAAAATAGCGGCTCACCTTTTACGGAAAGGTTACCGTTCACAGCAACACGCTTTTAGCCGAGAAGTTTTTCTACACTGACAAGTTTCACACAAAGTACGAATACCTGTGCTGCTTTGCCAAGATCCTCAAGTGTAGGGAAGGATGGTGCAATACGGATGTTGGAGTCTTTCGGATCCTTGCCGTATGGATAAGTAGCACCTGCGCCAGTAAGGATAACACCAGCCTCTTTTGCTCTGGCTACAATTGCCTTTGCACAGCCATCCAGGGAATCAAAAGAGATGAAATATCCGCCGTGTGGCTTTGTCCACTCACCGATTCCAAGTCCGGAAAGTTCTTTGTCAAGCGTATCCAGAACCAGCTCGAATTTCGGGCGGAGGATATCTGCGTGTTTTCTCATGTGGGCGTGAAGTCCGTCAAGATCCTTGAAAAATCTTACGTGACGGAGCTGGTTCAGTTTATCATGACCGATGGTCTGAACCTGCATATATTTGCGGAAATCATCCAGGTTTGCCTTGGAAGCTGCAACGGCAGCAATTCCGGAGCCTGGGAAGCTTACCTTGGAAGTGGATGTAAATTTATAAACAAGATCAGGGTTACCAGCTTTTGCACACTCACCAAGAATTTCAACCAGGAAATCCTGATTATCATCATAGAGATGATGAATGCTGTATGCATTATCCCAGTAAATACGGAAGTCCGGTGCTGCCGGTTTCAGTCTTGCAAAACGCTCTACGGTTTCTTTGGAGTAAGTGTAACCCTGTGGGTTGGAGTATTTCGGAACACACCAGATTCCCTTGATTGCTGCATCTTCACTTACCAGCTTCTCTACCATGTCCATATCCGGTCCCTGTGGAGTCATCGGAACATTGATCATCTCGATTCCGAAAAATTCGGTAATCTTGAAGTGACGGTCATAACCTGGTACCGGACAGAGGAATTTCACCTTGTCAAGTTTGCACCATGGAGTATTTCCCATTACACCCTGAGTCATGGAACGTGCGATACTGTCGAACATAACGTTCAGGCTTGAATTTCCATATATGATAATGTGTTCCGGATCTACCTCAGACATTTCTCCAAGAAGACGCTTGGCTTCCGGAATACCGTCGATCACACCGTAGTTACGGCAATCTACTCCAGTCTCGCATTTCAGATCTGAATCGCCCTTCAGAACGTCCATCATTTCCATAGAAAGTTCCAGCTGTGCATTGCTTGGCTTTCCTCTTGACATATCAAGGGCAAGTCCCTGTGCCTTGATCTCTTCAAATTCTTTGTCCAGCTCTTTTTTCAGTGCCAGAAGCTCTTCATGATTCATTTCGGTATATTTTTTCATAAATTCCTCCTTCGGCAATTGCCTGTTTGGTGTATCCTCCTCGTATATCTTTTCCATTTTAGTATGCTAAATTGTCGGTTGTCAAGTGTTTGGCTCTATTTTATATAAAATCCCCCTTAAACTGCTTCCCATCTTCCAGAAGCACCGCATGGCAATACCAGCCCATTTGACTTCACCGGAAGGCCAATTTCCTGGGAATCTACATGTCCCTTATACTTCTTCATCTCTGTTGCCAGCATATAAGTAAGTACAGCCGGAGCAAGTCCGGTGGTGTAGGAATTGATCAGGAAAAACAGGGGATCATCACTGAGAATCTTTGTGCAAAGCTTCACAAGGGGATGAATGGCATCCTCAATTTTCCAGATCTCGCCTTTCGGGCCTCTTCCATAGGAAGGCGGATCCATGATAATTGCGTCATAGTGATTCCCCCGGCGGATTTCACGCTCTACGAACTTCACACAGTCATCTACCAGCCAGCGGATTGGTGCATCCGCAAGACCACTTGCTGCCGCATTCTCTTTCGCCCAGGTAACCATTCCCTTAGAGGCATCTACGTGTGTAACGGATGCACCTGCGGCTGCCGCCGCAAGAGTTGCACCACCTGTATAAGCAAACAGATTCAGAACCTTGATCGGTCTGCCAGCCTTGCGGATCTTGTCTCCAAACCAGTCCCAGTTTGCTGCCTGCTCCGGGAAAAGACCGGTGTGCTTGAAGCTGAATGGTTTCAGATGGAACGTAAGATTCTTGTAATGAAGATCCCACTGCTGGGGCAGATCAAAGAACTCCCATTCACCGCCTCCCTTGGAGCTGCGGTGATAGTGTGCGTTCATCTTGCGCCATCCTGGCTCTGTCTTCGGTGTATCCCAGATTACCTGCGGATCCGGACGGACAAGGAGATATTTCCCCCATCTCTCCAGTTTCTCGCCGCAGGAAGTATCAATTACTTCGTATTCTTTCCAGCCATTTGCTATCCACATTTTATTTTTACCTCATTTTCTATTATTTCGCACAAAAGTCCTAAATGTCATCCATGAATCATATCTGTATAAGTAAAATCATGAATCATTTATAGCACGAATGCGGACAACCCCTGGGAATCGCCACAAACGCAATGTAACTGACTTTCATTTCGCCTAATATCAAAGAACAAATTTATGATAGCAGAAAACTGTACCCACGTCAATTTTGTTAATCTTCTTCCCTGAAAAAGTGCCCAAAAATCTGCCTCACTTTTTTCGGATTTTTCCCATTGAACCACATATTTTTTCGCACTATAATCACATTAAAAAGGAGCGTGATTCAAATGTCAGAAAAGACTACCGATAATAAACTTCCTTACACCTGTACCTCCGCCTACGACCGCAACGCCTGCAAGGGCTGCGTCTGTTCCACCTGCTATGAACAGGAATTCTGCGACAGGTGCAGCAGCTGCGAAAATCAGTCGAAGCGCAAGGAGCGCTGCAATGCTTATGAGGGTGCATACAATTATTAGTCCTCTGTTTTTTTCTCCTCATGCACAAAAAAGTCTGAGTACAGATGCCGTTTCAAGCGACATACTATACTCAGACTTTATTATGAAATCATTCTTTCTGCATATTCCTGCAGCAAACTATCAGCATCTGGCTTTTTCTGCCTTTTCCTTCTGTCTCTCATCCCACAGCTGATCTGCTCTCTCTTTCCAGCAGGCTGCATATTTATCACATTTGCCGCAAAGATGCTCTGCACTCTCCGGTGACTGAAGATCAGTTGATTTCGCGCCGGTCTCTGCAACTAATTTACGCAGGATCTCCGGATTCTCCAGCATTGGACATGGACGAAGCATGTTCTCGTTGAAAGGCTGGTTATCATGATAAGCCTGGAAAATCGGGCTCTTCAGTGCGTCCAGAAGAGAAGTATCTTTGATATTGCAGTTTGAATAATGGATGAATACACAAGGCTCCACATCACCATTTGCATTAATATGCAGATAATGTCTTCCACCTGCAATACATCCATGTACAAATTCAGCATCATTCTGGAAATCCAGCGTAAAGATTGCTTTTGTGCTTCTGAATTTACGAATTGCATGATACATTTCTTCTCGCTGGTCCGGTGTAAGAAGAAGCTCCGGTGAAGCATCATTTCCAACTGGCATGTAATGGAAGAACCATGCAAATAATGCACCACAGTCAATCAGCTTGTCAAAATATTCCTCACTGCTTACACTGTCTACGTTCATGCCTGTATAACAGGTGGAAACTCCAAATGGAAGACCTCTGTCCTTCAACAGTTTCATTGCATGCATAACCTTCTGATAGATTCCCTCTCCACGGCGTCCGTCGTTGGCTTCCTCGGAACCTTCCAGACTGAATGCCGGAACGAAGTTCTTTACTCTTAAGATTTCATCACAGAATTCCTCATCGAAAAGTGTCCCGTTTGAGAAGGAAAGGAACTCACAATCCGGATGCATCTCACAAAGTTTAATAAGATCCTTCTTACGTACAGTAGGTTCACCACCGGTATAAATATACATGTAAACACCAAGCTCTTTACCCTGTCTGATAATGGAGTCAATGGTCTCCAGATTCAGGTTCAGCTTGTGACCATACTCTGCTGCCCAGCATCCTGTGCAATGCAGATTACAGGCACTTGTAGGATCCAGAAGGATTGCCCACGGAACATTGCAATTGTTCTGTGCAGCAACCTCTTCCTGTCTTGCACTTCCCTTTAAGCTGGCATTTACAATAAAGTTCTGGAAAAATACTTTTCGAACACCTGGATCCAGCTGATACAGGTTCATGATCAGCTTATACCAGTTGCTGTCTGTGTCCTGGATTGCATTACGAATGGCATCTCTCTGACCTTTATACCAGTCCTGCGGAGTGAATTTATCTACCAGCTCCATCAGCTTCGGAATGTTTGTCTCCGGATCCTTTTCCAGATATTCTAATGCTTTTGTTACAGCACCTTCCATAGCGGCCTGTTTTGCTTTATCAATCAGTTTCATAATGCTCCTCCTTTAAATTTCTCTGAATTCATCTTCCCAGACTACATTTTCATTCTCACGGATTTTCACAGTGTATACTACCACGCAAAGCTTCAGTATTCCCTCCAGCAGAAATGCCACGCCTGTAAAAATCACAGTCAGCTTTGCACCTCCTGCCGGATCAACAAGAAGAAGCATTCCAAATATTCCGGTTGCTACTGCAATAAGCAAAACTGCCCACCAGAGCTTCAAACCGAATTTTTTCGCTTCCACTGACATTTGGATCCGAAGCAATGCATCGGTCAGAATCACAAGACCGAAAATCACGAAAATCAGTCTTAATATGGCTTCCCTTCTCACCAGAATCAGAATTCCAACTGCAATCATGAGAATTCCGAAGCCAAGGTCAAATTGAAAAGCCAGACAGTAAAAATCTCTGGAAAAATATCCGATTATTTTTATAATTCCATCTGCAATAAACAGAATTCCTGCAAGAACACAAATTATTTTCACGGCTTTTTCCGGAACAGCCATCAAAAAAATTCCCAAAGCACAGAAAACAACTGCTATCACTATATATCCATTTCGTGCTATTTTCAAAGTTCCTGACGAATTCATTCTGATTCTCCTTTCTGCTTTTCATGGATTTATTATAGTAAGATAAATTTCAAAAAGGAACGGACAAAAAAAGGACTGTGTCTGAAATTCAGACACAATCCCATATTTGCCTAAAAGCTTACCGCATTTCCATTTTCCGAGGAAAAAAGCAGATTTACAAATTCCCTATACGATTTTCAGATAAACAGGTTTGGTTCCTGCCGCCTTTTCCAATGTTTTCTCAAAAGTATTTTCATAGAGTTCACGCAGCTTCTCTGCATATTCTGTCAGATCATAAGACATCCTGTGATCCATCCAGTCCAGAATCACTCCGATCATTACACATTTATAAAAATGCATGAGCACCTTCATATCTTCTTTTTCCATAATTTCTTCTTTAAAATTATGTACGATATACTGCTTTATAACATACTGGCACATTTTATCCAGTGCACTGGTAAACGTTTCTCTCTGCACGGAACAGTAAATATGGAGCATGGCCTTCTTGTTCTCTCCGATCAGCTTCACCAGTACCTCAAGGCATTCCAGCATAGAATCCACTTCCACCGGATGTTCAAAAGCGTTGTCTACTTCCCGAAGAAGAGCTGATTCCACAACATCAGAAATATCGCGGAAATGATAATAGAAAGTATTCCGGTTCACACCGCAGCGCTCCACAATATCCTTCACTGTAATTTTCGCAAGAGGTTTCTCATTAAGCAGTTCAAACAAAGTCCTGATAATAATTTCTTTCGTAAAACCAGACATTTTCTCACCTGTCACCTTGAAATGAAGCCGGACAAAAGCCTAATCGGCTATGTTTCCGGCTTGTTAAGTTATTATCACAGATTATGCCACAAACCAATTTAAAATGCAAGGACAACGCGCCCTTGCATCTACATTAGTTTCCCCTGTTCTGATAAAACATCAATTTCTGGAACTGATTCATTTCTTCGGATACGTCCCGCACAGCTCCATAAAACATTTTATGTCCATCCTGTTCTCTCAGGAAAAATGCCTTGATATTTATCCATATATACTGACCGTCTTCTCTTCTGCGGCGCACAGTTCCCTCTGCACCTTCAGCCAGTCTCTGGAAAGACCGCTGGAAAATATTCTGCATTTTTTTCCTGTCTTCCGGGTGTATTGCCTCCATGACCTGAACATTCTCTGCCAGATCCACAGGATCCTGTCCAACCAGCAGACAGTATTTATCATTTACCTGCAGCAATTCCACATTGTCACAATATACATCATAAATGGCAATTGGCCCAAGAATATTATTCAGTATGCTGTCACTTGCCAGCTCAGACTGAAACAGATCCTTGAAACGCACATGCTCAATTTTTCGTGCCTGAATCCCCCGGTAATCCACATTATTCTCGTCATTGAGAAGTATTTTTATTTCTTCGACTGGAAGAGGCTTGTAGAAGAAATAGCCCTGACCATAAATACAGCCCATATTCAGCAGATAGTTGATCTGGTCTTCCGTCTCAACTCCCTCTGCAATCATGCGAAGTCCCATAATATTTGCCATTCTGGTAACAGCCTCAAGAATTCCCATTCCCTTGTCCATGGTATTCTCATCCATTTTCAGAAACTTCATGTCAATCTTCAGAACGTCTACATTTACATCCTTCAGCATATTCAAAGAAGAATATCCGCTTCCAAAATCATCCATCAGAACGGTAAAGCCTGCATTTCGCAGTGCCTCTGCCACACCGGTGATCACCTTATATTCTTCTACATAAGCACTTTCTGTAATCTCCAGCTCTACATATTCCGGCGGAAGCCCATATTTGCGAACCAGATTTTTAAAATGCTCTACTACATCAATTGCATAAATATCCACACTGGATACATTGACAGAAATAGGAATTACCTTGTGTCCGCTTTTTATCCAGTCCTGCAGCGTCTGGCAAACCTGCTCCCACACCTTCATGTCCAGTTCTGTGATCAGTCCGTTACTCTCCATAACCGGAATAAAATATCCAGGTGCCACAATTCCCTTCTCAGGATGCTTCCAGCGCACCAGAGATTCCAGTCCGACGATCTTACCTGTGTTCAGATTACATTTCGGCTGAAGATAGTAGATAAACTCATCTCTTTCCAGACCGGCCTGCACTTCAGCAAGGAGCACATGATTATTCTCCAGGCGTGTCTTCATATCTGAGCTGTAATAAGCACAGCGTACAGCATAATTTCCCTTTACTGTCTCCTGCGCAAGAATTGCCCGGTCATACATCTGTGAAGCACTGAGACTGATATCATCAATTACATAAAAACCAAAAGCAGGAAGGAATCCGGTATGTCCACCGTATGCACGCACAAATCCGGTAATACGGCATTTCAGATTTTCGAGAACTTTTTCATCATTTGGAAGAACAATTACAAAGTCATCCCCACCCATATATCCGGCAATCCCGCCAAATTCCTGACGCATTTTATTAAGATGCGCCCCGATTTCTCTCAGGAGCTTGTCACCTGCCACCTGACCATACCATTCGTTAAAAAGCTTAAAATGTTCAATATCAATGGCTACCAGACAGTATTTCCCTGCCGCAGTTTCATTTACTCTGAGAAAAGTTTCTGTCTGTGTAAAAAAAGGATTTCTGGCAAATAAGCCTGTAAGCTTATTCTTCTCAGTCTTGCCCGGGTTTCTCCGCTCCATAATCTCCTTCTTCATATTTACAAAACGGCAAAGATTATCCATATCTTCCTCATAAATATCCTTTGCCAAAATCACATGACAGTTCCTTGCTCCCGGCCACTCGACCTCTCCGGCATTGATTTTCAGCCATTTTCCCTGATCTTCATTATAAAATAAATCGGTCTTCCGGTTCGGATGTGCCAACGGGCAATTACGACAGGGCTTCTCTCTTCCCCGAAACTTCTCATAACAGATCTCGCCAGGCTTAAAATTCGAAAACTGTTTCGCCAGTGCTTTACTCATATACTGAATTCGATATGACTCATCTACTATGTATGTAATTGTCTCAGTTCTCTTCTCCTGTCTCATACGCGTCCTTTTCCATTTCTGAATGTAAATCCAAAGATTAAAACTATTAAAAATATTATAAGCTATTCCTTTTCAATACGCAACATGTCAACTCGCGAAAGTTTTTCTGTTTTTTTTAGGCATAATGACACATATTACAATAAAGCTAAGAAATGCTCCCGCCAAAAAACAATAGAATCTATTGGCTGGCTGAATGAATTGGAAAAACAGTATGATGACCCTATTGCTCACTTTCAAAAAAGAGTGGAGCAGCTAAAAGCTGACAAAAGCCGACAATATTGTTGCATTTAGCGGGGCTTTCTTTTACACTTATATTTATCGGACAAGTACGTTTTTACACAGTGCAGTGTATCCATAAGCTTACGTACAATATTTTCATAAGAATATCTTAAGATTTTACCCCTTTCATCTTAAATTTTGTCTGATACCTTATATATTACAGGGGAGGTGAAAAAGAAAATGGCAACAATTCTTGTATGTGATGATGATAAAGATATTGTAGAAGCCATCAGCATTTATCTGGAACAGGAAGGTCACCAAATTCTAAAGGCTTACGATGGACAACAGGCACTTTTGGTTTTACAGAAAAATGAGGTAGATCTGTTGATCATCGACGTAATGATGCCGAAGCTGGATGGCATCAGGGCAACTTTGAAAATCAGGGAGGAACATTCTCTTCCTATTATTATTCTTTCAGCAAAGTCCGAGGATGCAGATAAAATTCTTGGATTGAATGTTGGAGCTGACGATTACGTAACCAAGCCCTTTAGTCCTTTAGAGCTGATTGCCAGGGTTCGTTCCCAGCTTCGAAGATATACCCAGCTGGGTGCAGCGGTTTCCTGTGAAAGTCAGCATATTTATACAACCGGCGGGCTGACGGTGAATGACGATCAGAAAGAAGTTCAGGTGGATGGCGAAACCCTGAGGCTTACGCCAATTGAATATAATATTCTGCTTCTTCTCATAAAGAATCAGGGCCGGGTATTTTCCATCAATCAAATTTATGAAAATATCTGGAATGAAGAAGCAATTGCGGCAGATAACACAATTGCCGTGCATATCCGGCATATCCGGGAAAAGATTGAGATCAATCCCAAGGAGCCCAGGTATTTAAAAGTTGTCTGGGGACTTGGATATAAAATTGAAAAGCTTTGATTAAAAGTATTTGAAAGATTCGCTATTGAATATGCCAAATGGCGTTACCAATACGATAAGCAGCACATTATCAAGAAAGGGATTAATCATATGGAAAAGAAAAAATGGCACCGCAGCCCTGGTATCAAAGGGCTTTTGCTCCTATTTCAATATATTTTTCTGGGAGCTGTAATCTTCTCAGGTTTATTTTTAATTACCTCTTTGGCACATGGTCTGAGGCTTTCTGATTCCGGGAAAGATTATCTGGATTCCACGGCATTTGCCAATACCCTCTACGACGCAGCCTATGACGTGATGTACGGAATTTCTGGTACATTTCCCTATACTAACGTATCCTGGAAAGGCCTTGCCCAAAATGAAGCTTCCCAGTCATCTGACAAAAATGCCTCATCTGAGGCTCACGCTTCTTTAAATCAGACATCTGCATCCCAAGTAGTTGATCTTAATGAAATTGCCAACGATGAAGAAATCTCTTTTCAAAACACCTCCGGTCTGGCCTATTCAGTTTCAGACCTGGAAAAATGGGCGCAGGATTTTGATACCTCCAGTGGAAATCCCATTGTGATCTGCCACCAGGCTTCTTTCTCTGCCGACGAATCACTTTCCCGGCACTATTACTATGTTGATGATTTTTTGGAAAAAATTGACAGTGGAGAGCTGGATTTTTCTGTGGATATGGAGTATTACGGATTCAGTGACTCTGCAACTGAAATAGCATCCTACGATGAAAATCTCAAACAGCTTATCGAAGACATCAAAGACGACATGCAATATGGTGTAATGGATGATCTTTCCGGCATTAAGATCACATCCGGGGACGGCAAAGTGCTCTATGATTCCATCTCCCTCTATGATGGATATTATGAACCAACAGAGGCTTATCCGCCCCAAGGCGCAGACAGCATTCTGGATGTTCTAAATTCCAATGCCAAATGGAATGACCGCATAGATGAGGCTTTCGAATCTCTTTACAGCCTTCTTTCCAGAACTGACTTTTATATCCAGCAGGAGCAGATTCTGAAAAATTATTCCCAGGGTCACTCCAACATGAGTTACATTTACATTAACGAGGATGACGGACAGGTTATTTCCAATGACAGCGAGCTGGAAGCCCAGCTGGGCTATACCTTGGAACGCAGTGTAACACACGCTGATTCAGCCATAGAAAATCCTACAGCTGACAATATGGGAGGCACCATCGATTATTGCACAAAACTGACAGATCTTTTAAAATCTATAAATGATATTTCCTATGTTCTTATCCAATATCAACCAGATGGATTTACCAGCAACCTGGCAGGGCTCAGGAAATACAATACTTTCCCCGGAAACAATGTTACCTGCGACTCCTGGAAGGAGGTGGCAAACTCCCTGCTGCCAGCAGTGAACAGCAATTTCATCTTTGCAGCCTATGTGGATCAGACATTTCCTGTTTCCGATACCTTTTTTGCCGACAAAACATTTTTTGAAAACTATTCCAGCTATCAGAAGCCGGTATTTCTTTTCTTCCTGCTGTGCAGCTTTCTTTTCCTGGCTGCGTTTGTATGGCTAACAGCAATTGCCGGAAGAAAAAACAGTGACCAAAAGCTGCACCTTTGCTTTTTTGACCGCTGGCCAACCGAGCTTTCTGCAGGACTGATTCTGCTTGCATGGTTTCCTGTCCTGGTACGCTTTTTACAATGCCTGTCCTTTGCAGACTATCAGATTGGCAGACTGCGTGCCACATCGCTCCTTGATGTGAGTCTGTTGCTGAAGCTTATGATTCTGGGGCTTTACACTTTATTCTGGTTCCAGATTGGCTACCTTAGCCTGGTACGGCGGATCAAGGCAAAGCAGCTCTGGAAAAACAGCATCCTGCGCCGTCTTCTTGTCCTGACCTCCAGACTGATTCATTCAGCCAGTCACAAGCTTCACGCCCTTGCTGATCTCTACTCCAGAAACACTGCTGCCAGACTGAAAGCAACCTTCGCTTTTCTTTGCTTTCTTTTCATCAAATATATAATCTGCGGTCCCTTACTTGGCAGCATGCAGCTGTTCTTTTTCTTCAGCTGTCTGGCTGATCTTTTGATACTGCTATATGTTATTACAAAAGCCTGCAGCAGAGAACAGATCATAAAAGGACTGAGAGAAATTTCCAATGGAAACCTGCAATATAAAATTCCTCTGGAACGGCTTTGGGGCGATGATAAACATATTGCAGAATATATTAATAACATTGGAAGCGGTCTTGACGCAGCTGTAGAAAACAGTGTGAAAAATGAGCGAATGAAAACCGAGCTGATCACCAACGTTTCCCACGATCTGAAGACCCCGCTGACTTCCATTATCAGCTACATTGATCTTCTGAAACGTGAGAATTTTACAGATCCTAAGGTTCTGGAATATCTGGATATTCTGGAAGCCAAGGCAGCCCGGCTGAAAGTACTCACAGAGGATGTGGTAGAAGCCTCCAAGGCCAGCACCGGAAATCTGACACTGAACATGAATAATCTTGATTTCGTAGAAATGCTCCATCAGGTAATCGGAGAGTTCGAGGAGCGTTTCGAAGAACACCATCTTACCATGATGGTACATTTTCCAGATGAGCCTTCTGTAATCTATGCGGATGGCCAGCGGCTGTGGCGTGTATTGGAAAATATTTTCGGAAATGTAACAAAATATGCCATGGAAGACACCCGGGTTTACGCGGAAGTAATGAACGCCCACGGTCAGGTGGTTTTCACCCTGAAAAATATTTCCGCCCAGCCGTTAAATTTCGCTGCCGAGGAACTTACCGAGCGTTTCGTCCGCGGTGACGTAGCCCGTGGCACCGAGGGAAGCGGGCTTGGACTTAGCATTGCCAAAAGTCTTACTGAGCTCCAGGGCGGCAAATTCCAGCTTTACCTGGATGGGGATTTATTCAAAGTGACTATCACCTTCCAGGCGCAGAATTCCAAGTGCACTGACGCAGAAGTCCCTGCTCAGCCCAAACCGGAAGCGAGATGATTTTTATCATATGCAGCTATAAAAATAGCAGCAGGAGTAAGCGATTAGTTGTTACTGTTCACTCCGTTCACAGTAACACGCTTCGCGATGCACAGAAATCATGCTTTGCATGATTTCGCGCCGCAACTCTCGGGTTTTCTGTGAACTTTGTTCACAAAAACACCTCGCGGAATGTTACCAGTGCACAGTAACCTTTAGATCACATAATCATCTGCACTTGCAGCCTGCCAGTCCAGAAGATCTCCCAGTGTAATATTATCTACCACCTCATTGATGGCATCATCAATCTTCTTCCAGAGAATACGGGTAACACAAGCATCCCCTTTCTCACAGCCGGCTCCATCCGGTGCTACACAGTCTACCGGTGACAGGCAGCCCTCGGTAAGTCTGAGGATCATGCCCACGGTGTACTCCTCGGGTCTGCGTTGCAGTAAATAGCCGCCCTGTGGTCCTCTGACACTCTTCACATATCCGGCCTTGTTCAGCACGGAAATGATCTGCTCCAGATATTTCTCGGAAATTTCCTGTCTACGTGCTACATCTTTCAGCCGGATCGGCTCTCCATTGTCATTGGTAGCCAGATCAAGCATTAACTTTATTGCATATCTACCCTTAGTGGATATTCTCATCTTCATTCCTCCTGCTCTGTGATTCTGCAAATGCAAAATCACTCTACAGAAGATTATACCTTCTAATTCCTATTATTTCAATAGGAAATTACCTTTTTATTCGCAGATAATCCAGTATTCCGGAAATAGTTATCGTCTGCGCATGAGCCGCTGCGCGAACTGATAAGCTGGTTCGCAATGTGAACTTTTTCTCACTCTCTGATGTTCCCTCATAAATTACCGGAACTGCTGTGTCGTCATAAGGCTGTCAAGAGTTTCAACTGCCTGATCATTCTGGATGATTTTAAACGTGACATCCTTTTCCCCATCAATTGGCGAGTAATAACAGCAGTCCCTAAAATTCTAATTTTTCTCATATCGTTTCCTTTCCCGGGCTAGAGCGTGTTTGACAAAATATACCGCCAAGCGAGGCGTGTCGATTGCAGAAATATGCTGAAAAAAGAATCGCAATTTACCTGTCTTTCCCTTATAATAATGCTGATAATAAAATGCTTTATCAAACAAGTATCATTTAAAAAGCACTTGAAAAACAGGAGAAAACGAAATGAGTAACCGAATTGAGATAACAGATTTCACTGCCCCAGAGCTGGATGTTTACGCCAGAATCCCGGAGGTGCAGCTTCTACGATTCTATGAGCCCAAACCAGGACTTTTTATCGCAGAAAGCCCAAAGGTAATCCAACGCGCGGCCAATGCCGGATATCAGCCGGTTTCTTTTTTAGTTCAACACAAGGATCTGGAAAAAGAAGGAAAAGAATTGTTACAAAAGTTCCCGGGAATTCCGGTTTATACAGCAGATTATGAGGTACTTGTAAAGCTTACAGGCTTTGCACTTACCCGTGGAATGCTTTGTGCCATGACTCGCCGGGACCTTCCCTCTGTGGAAGATATCTGCAAAAATGCCCGCCGTATCGCCATTCTGGAAAATGTAGTGAACCCAACCAATATCGGAGCCATTTTTCGTTCAGCTGCCGCGCTTCATATGGATGCGGTTCTTCTCACCCCAGGCTGTTGTGATCCTCTTTACCGCAGAGCCACCCGGGTAAGTATGGGTACTGTTTTTCAGATTCCATGGACTTATTTTCATAAAAAAGTGTCCTGGCCGGAAGCTGGAATGGAGCAGCTTCGCTCTCTCGGATTTAAAACTGTAGCAATGGCTCTTCGGAACGATTCCATCAGCATTGACGCCCCAGCCCTTCAAGCCGAAGAAAAACTGGCGATTATCCTTGGAGCTGAAGGAGACGGACTGGTGGATGCAACCATCACCAGCTGCGATTACACCGTAAAAATCCCCATGTCCCATGAAGTGGATTCCCTGAATGTAGCTGCCGCAAGTGCTGTGGCTTTCTGGGAACTTGGAAAAAGGTGAGGGAATGCTTCCTCACCTTTTCCAGAGCGTGTTTAAACAGGTTCTAAGACTCCAGCATTTTCACCAGACATTCCTTTTTATAAAATGAGATTCCATAACAAAAGATATCTTTATACCTGTCCTTATAATCCTCTGCATACTTTCTCTCTTTCATCTGCGCCAGTGCTTTATCACAATCTTTATTTAACTGTTTCATGCTTTGCGAATATTTTACTTCGAAAATCGCTACCTTTCCATTGGCTTTATCAATAATCACAAGATCTGGTCTTCCCAATCCATGCTCTTTGTTCGATTCAATCTGTTCACCAGCTCCCATAAAAATGCCTGTGAGAAACGCATGATAGAAGTCTTCTTTATAATCATGATAACTGATGGTATTCCACAGCAATAGATTCATTTCTCTGGTTATAATTTCTGGTTTTTGATTCCAGAGAGCCTGAAAAATCGCTGTTCGATTCCATTTTTTCACACTGTCAGCAAACCATTTCATTACCGTAGTTTCAAAAATTTCTCTTATTTCCGCATTTGGTATCTTTAATGCTTTGGTATCCGGTGAAAATGCAGTTTTCCCTTCTGAAATCCGCGCTTCTGTCAGATAACCAGTCATGTAAAGAATACTCCAAAGATTACTTTCGGATGAATGCAAATAATCATAAGCCAGGTTCTCATCAATATCCTGAAGAATATATCCACCAGAAAGCAATGTTTCCATTTTGTCCGTAATGCTATTGCCTGCAAAATCGATGAAAGAGCGGATAATTGCGTTGTCACTGGTATTTTTCCAATAACTGACTGGCTGCGCTTTGGGATTTCTCTGAAGTTCCCGCAAATAATTCATAACATCCCACGGGCAGTACACATCAATTTCTCCCATATGATATCCATCGTACCATTCCTTCATCTGCTTTGCATACTGCACTGTCCCTGTATCTTCCAGGATTTTGTTGACCTCCTGCTGGGTAAATCCGAAATATTCATTGAATCCGGTATTTGCAATCGTATCTGTAACAAAGTTATTTGTCCCTGTAAAAATGCTCTCTTTTGCAATCTGCAGACAGCCTGTGATAACAGCAAATTTCAATGAAGTATTATCTTTTAATGCAGTACTCATCATACCTCTGATAATTTCCGGCATTTGCTGGTAATATCCTTTGCTGCTGGCTTTTGCTATAGGAACGTCATATTCATCTATAAGCAAAATCATCTGCTTATGGTAATAATTCTCGAGCAGACGCATAAGCAGACTAAGAGATCTGATAACCAAAATTTTGCTTCCCTCACCAGATTTCAGAAGTTTAAAGCGTTTACGATCTTCTTCATCAATTTCTTCGCTTTCCAGCAAAAAACTGTATTTCTGATACAAATCAGAGATGGTAAATACCAGCTGGTCATACGCACTTGCAAAATCAAGTCCATCTATATCTTTAAATGTCAAAAAAATAGTAGGCCACTTATTCAACCATTTTTCACAAAGCTCGTGATTTCTTGAAATTTCAAGCCCTTCAAATAATTTCTGACTCTCATTTCGAACATTAAAGAAATAGTAGAGCATGCTCATGCCCAATGTTTTCCCAAATCGTCTCGGTCTGGTAATCAATGTTACTTTCGCTGCACCATCGGTTAGGAGTTCAGATATGAAACCGCTTTTATCAATATAATAGTTATTATTCTCACGTATCTCTTTAAAATCAGAGATACCTACTGGAATATTAGGATTTCCCATATGCCCTTCCTTCCTAAACAGATATTTTTTATATAAACATGATAACACAGCAGTATAGTTTCAGCAAATAAAAAAACGATAACCAAATGGTTACCGTCTCATTTACTGTACCTTCAAAACTACATACATGTTACATCCTAATGGAATCACTTTTTAACCTTGCGATTGTTGGTCAAGCCCTCACCCTATTAGTAACAGTCAGCTCCATGTGTTACCACACTTCCACCCCTGCCCTATCTACCTCGTCGTCTTCAAGGGGGTTTACTTCTTTCGAATGGGACATCTCATCTTGAG